>DLQB01000123.1 GCA_002477505.1 Flavobacteriales bacterium UBA7443 | reverse complement strand
TGGAATAACATTCAGGCCGGATTGACTCAACCTGCCAACGAAAGCGGTTCTGCTCCTGGTAATTCGACGGGGTTGAACAGGACTGCTTTTGGCGTTGCTGCGTTGTTCGTTGTTGTCGGCATTGGCGTTGGCTTGAATGTGGACTTTGAGAAGGGATCCGAGAAGAGATCCGTGAAGGAATCCGTGAAGGAATCGGAAGAGGTGTCAGAGTTCAATCAGTTGGTGGACAATGAAGGATTGGAGCTGGATGCAAAGTCGGAGTCGATTTCGGATGAATCCGTTTCGGCCGATCGTGTGTCAATGGATCGCGTGTTTGATTCACAGCCATCCTCCCCATCTGAACCGAAGACTGATTCCAATAAAAATGTGCAGCTTCAGGAGGATGTGGCAAATGTGGATGGTCAACCGAGGAGCTCGGCACCTTCCTTACCCTCGGATGTGCGACTCGCGGAGACGAAGAAGAGGTTGGACGAAATCGACGAAATCGACGAAATGGACGAAAATGCTGAAGAAACACTCCAGCCCGAGGTCGCGCTGGCAGAATTGACAGAACCCGATGGTCCCAGTGAGGGCAGGATGATCCCGCCGATGAGGCCTATAAAGCTTCGGTTTCCCAAAAACAATGAGCCTTTCGAAGCGGTGCTGAACGACTACGCCACTCAAGAAAGGTCGGTTTTGAGATACCTCGGCATTCGAGTATTCGGCGGCTTGACGTTGAGTGATTTTAAGTACACCACTGAAGACCTTGGAACGTTCAGTGATTATTTCCATGCGGGTTCAAGCGCAGGAGGGGGCGTTGCAGTGGATTTCAACTTCAAAAAACAGAAATGGTCGGTGGGATTGGGTTGGCTGGATTATGCACAGCGATTGGAGTTTGAGCAGACATGGCAAACGGAATTCGTAGATCCTGCTGGTCTTATTTCAATCGATGTGGATCCCATATCAGGGGATACATTGGCCGTAGAGACGGGTCCTGTGTTGGTAACGGCCTCCAATTATCGGCACTTTCGCAATTACAATCACGTCAATGCCTTGGTCATTCCATTCGAATGGCGCAAGGAATGGTTGATTGCACGGTGGACGCTGGGAGGTGGACTAGGAGGGCAACTGCTCATTCGCACTGGAGCACGCGGCCACTCATTCGCGGAAGAAGGTTCTGGGGATGCCGAACTTGTTGATGCGGTTGCGTTTGATGATTCCAACTTGCCGCACGCTCGGATCGCCTGGTCTCCCTCTGCACGGCTATTCGTGGGATTTCAATTCCAACCCGAATGGAGGTTGGACGCTTCGGTAGCCATGGGATTTCAGGCATTAGGCGGTGGCGGTGGCGAGCAACTGAATGGTCCGGGACTTAGGCAGTGGGATGGGCAACTTAGAACGCTGCAACTCGCTGCAGGTGTCACACGTTTCTTTGAACTTTCCCGAGTTTCATCTGTCGATTAGGATGACGTCTATACTGAATAACGTTCATTTCATACCTCAATCTGGTCGCATTTTGAATTGTCCGTCACGAAATACGGATGCGAGTGGTAACACAGGTCAACATAAAAATCCTAAAATGATTTCAAATCTTCTCAAAACAGGTGTGGCTATTTGCTTCGCTCTGATCCTAGGCCAAAGCGCCAACGCACAATGGGGCTACACCTTGCATGACGCCATGTCGAGCATCATGTACGCCACCGACTCAGTCCCTGAGCCATGCTGTTTCAACTCAGGATATATACTCCAAGGGTTCAACAATGAAGAGCTGTCTGACCAAGACAGCGAATACACCGTTTTCGTACCGAACCAGGAAGCCGTGGAAGAAGTGTTGGCTTTGATGAACCTGAACCAGTGGGACATGACCGGATTTTCGGACTTGCCTGTGGCCTTGAACTATCACATCGTACCGGGTACATATTTGGCAGCTGATTTAGCCGATGGCATGTCTTTGCCTACGTTGCAAGGCCAAAGCCTCAGCGTTTCCGTTGGAGCAGGCGTTATGATCAACGATGCCAATGTGCTTCAAACCGACATCATTGCAGATAACGGAGTCATTCACGTGATCGACAAAACAATGGCTCCAAGTGGTTATCCTGAGGCAACTGTCGTCACGGCGATCGCCCAAAGTGAAGCGCACACGGCGTTCACTTCTGGAATCATCAATGCTTATTTGGTTGAATACCTGAGCGCTCAGGCATTGGAAGCCGAGGATGATAACAATGGCGATCCACTTCCTGGACCCTATACCGTGTTTGCGCCTTCTGATGATGCAGTGAATGCGTTTGCTTTGTCCATTGGCTATTCAGATGCTGCTGCTTTCATCAATTCACAAAACGTAGACGAGTTCGTTGAACGTCACATTGTCGTTGGTGTGTACGAGAGTGGAGATCTAAGTGATGGACAGGTATTGACCACCCTTAGTGGAGAAACCATTACGATTGGTCTCGGCGACGCTGGAGCAACAGCTTCAGGCGCGGCGATTGAAATCGTGGATATTCTTGCCTACAATGGTGTGGTACATTCTTTGGCCGAAGTGTTGCCTTTGGACATCCCTGTAGTGGAGGGAACCTGTGGAACATGGACCATCAACCTGTTCAACGCAGATGCGTATGAAGATTGGGGGGGATCCACCGTGGACGTATACGTCGACGGCACGATGATTAGTTCTGAAACGAACAATGAATTGGCTACAGATGCGAATTTTGATGGATTTCCTGAAGAACTCGGTACGAGCACTTTCTCGTTCGCTGCAAACGAAGGTTCCGTAATCGATGTCCTATTCACGGATACGAACGGATCCGGATGGCCGTCGTATGAGGTCGTGGATGAAAACGGCAATGTGCTGTTTGAAACGGAAGACGACATGAACTTTGGAGCGGGAAGCGTATTTGGTTTGAAGCCTTGCGACACCGACTTTTCATGTGGATACGTGGAAATCCTTTTCATCGATGAATCCCAAGAAGGATGGGTTGGCGGAGCTCTTGAAGTCTTCTCGTACGAATTTGGCAGCTACGCCACCATCGATTTCAATCCTTTCGGCACCTACTCCCCGAGCTGGTCAAGCTTCTGGCAAGGCAAAGCTTTTGTGCCTGTAAACACAGGTGAGATTGGTTTTGCTGTCTCGGAGCCATTGGTCTCGCCCGAAGCATGCGGCTATCTTGCATTTGGGCCAAGCGGTGAATTGCTCGTGGATCAATCCTCTGAGTTCATCGCGCCACAGAGCGTGGAAGGCATCCAAGCCTGCGTTGAAGGTGACGATGCG
The DNA here is from genome assembly GCA_002477505.1 of Flavobacteriales bacterium UBA7443. Lineage (GTDB taxonomy): Bacteria > Bacteroidota > Bacteroidia > Flavobacteriales_D > Sanyastnellaceae > UA16. The sequence goes on along the minus strand of DLQB01000123.1, from coordinate 847 downwards.
CTATGCAATGCAACGTTCGATGTGGCTCAAGCCACCACCCCCAATGGCACTCCCATTGCCGGCGCTGTGAACATCACGATTTACGACTACAATATCAATGCAAGCTATGCTTGGGATTTCGGAGACGAAGGAACCAGCGACGAGCCGTTCACGTCTTGGCAGTACATCTCAGACGGTCCTTACAACCTTTGTTTGACCGTAACGGATGATGCAGCTGGATGCTCAGACACCTACTGCGAATCAATCTCAGTAGATTCATTGGGCTTGCTGGATGGGTTTGTCGAAGGCTTTATCATCAACGTAATCGATGGTGGTGAGAGCGGGTCGGTCAACAGCGTGAATGAAGCAAATAGGGTGTTCACGGATGCCATTGTTTACCCCAACCCAACCACGGACTACTTTGTGGTTTCTGGACTCGAAGCAAATACCGTTTGGACGGGACGATTGGTTGATATTTCAGGAAGCCTTGTGCGCGATTTAAATGGCACAGGTTCAACCCGAGTTGAGCTGGCCGGCATCCAACGAGGCCTGTACTTCTTGCAATTGACGTCAAATGCAACAGCCTCAACAACCTTGCGCATAGTCATTCAATGATTGCCGCAATTCTGCTGAAGAAAAGCCCGCCTTGTGCGGGCTTTTTTTTTGATTGAAAATCCCAAGTGAGCCATGCAACCCTCAAGGCTTGAGTCATGTTTTTGCCATTGTATGACTATAGTGAGAGCGTACCTTCGGCTGAAGAAAGTGAGTAAATTGGTAAAACGCGTGAGAATGAAGAAAGGCAATGCTTTAGTTGCAGGTACTGTTCTTTGGTTGGCGTTTAACGCTGTAGCAATCAACATTGCAGCCG
>DLQB01000086.1 GCA_002477505.1 Flavobacteriales bacterium UBA7443 | reverse complement strand
CCGTCACGTACGTGTCCATCCGTCACGGAGGTACAGATATCGGTGCGGGCAACGAAATCAATGGCTTGACCTTGGGCGGAGTGGGAGCAGGCACCAACCTCGAATTCATTGAAGTCATTTCCAATGCGGATGACGGAGTGGAATTCTTTGGTGGAACGGCATCCATCAAACACGTGGTTACCGCTTTTTGTGGAGACGACTCGTTCGATTATGATGAAGGATGGAGAGGGTACGGGCAGTTTTGGTGCACCGTCCAAGAGGAGGGAGAAGGCGATCGCGGTGGCGAACACGACGGCGGCACCGATCCCGAAGATGGCCTGCCGTATGCGCATCCCGTCATTTACAACGCGACCTACATGGGCCGAGGTTCCGATGCAGGACGTCGAGCGCTCACGTTCCGGGACAACGCAGGTGGGGAGTACCACAATTCGATTTTTTACAATTGGGGCAAAGGAGTTGACATTGAAAACCTCGCCTCAGGAGAAGACTCATATGAGCGTTTTGCAAACAACGAGATTGCGTTTGCAGGCAATGTGTTCGATGGGTGCACGGGCCTTGGATTGGATGCAGGAGCAAGCGACTTGTTCACCATCACCATGGGATCAGGTTGGTCGAGTGCCGCAGATTCAACAGAAGCTGCGGATGCATCAGCCGCTGCCCTCGAAGCTTCATTTGCTGGAAACAGCAATGTGGTGACGGCTTCGGGTTTGAATTATGCCATCAGCGAAGGTTCTGGGCTACTGGATCTTGTGCCGAGCGAAGCACTTCTCGGGGGCACCGCGGCAACGAATCCTTGGTTTGACCAAGTGGATTACCCCGGTGCGTTTGATCCTTCTGAAGATTGCACATGGTTGGACGGCTGGTCGATGCTTTCAGCCCGAGGGTTCCTCGGTTGCAGCACCTACATCCAAGAAGCAGAGACTTCTACATTCCAAATTTATCCCAACCCATCCAACGGTGCGTTTAGCGTTCGCTTCGAAGCCAACTTGGCCAATGCTGTGATCCGGTTGGTTGACCTGAGCGGAAAGCTCGTGTTCCGTGAACAGGTCAATGCTGCAAGCGGCAGGGTGGTGGAATGCTATGCTGCGGATGCGGTTTCGGGGATGTACATCATGAGCGTTGAAAACGGGGCTGAAACATTCCATGCGCGCCTCATCATCGAATGAGTTTGAACCCAATCGCCCGTCATTTTTTCACTTGAATCATTCCTGAATTCGCTCGCTATGTACAAGAAACATTTCGTCTTTGCCCTTTCAATGTTCGCGTGGATTGCAGCCGCAGCCCAAGGCACGAGTCAGGGCGCGAGTCAGGGCTCAATCCAGGGCACGGTCACGGACAAAGCCACCGGAGAACTCCTGTTGGGAGCCACCATCATTTTGGAGTCCAACAGCACCGGTACCATGAGCGATTTTGATGGCAATTATGCCCTCACGGGATTGTCTGCAGGAACGTACAAAGTGGTCGGTAGGTTCATCGCTTACAATACAATCGAACAAGAAGTGGTGGTGGGCGACAACGAAACCGTTGTCTTGGACTTTGCCATGGAATCGGCGGTCATTGCCATTGAAAACGAGGCCATTGTGGCTGTGCGGCAAAATCGTTCGAATGCCGTGTACATGGAAAATGTCAAAAAGAAAGAGACTTCCATGATCGATTATGTCTCTTCCCAAGACATCCAAAAGAACGGCGACAGCGACGTGAGCAGTGCCATCAAACGCGTCAGTGGAGTTTATACCATGGGCAACTTCGTGGTGGTGAGAGGACTGAGCGATCGGTACGTGCGCACAGCATTGAATGGCGCCGAAATCCCATCGCTTGACCCCAAAAGGAGTTCGGTGTCGATGGATCTTTTTCCAACAAACCTCGTCGACAATCTGGTCGTAGTCAAAACACTCAACGCCAATTTGCCTTCGAATTACTCCGGTGCGTATCTCAACGTGCTCACCAAGGACTTTCCGGACAGTTTCACCTTCAACTATTCCACCTCAACGGGATTCAATACGAATGCGACGTTCAACGACAATTTCATCACCAGTTATGCTGGGAATACCCAAGCCTTTGGTTGGGACAACGGAGCCCTCGACATTCCAGAGGGTGTCTTGGGAGAAGAGATTTTGTCGCCGCAATACTCCAATTATTATGATGCGCTCGTCTTGGCTCGTTTTGGAGACGAATTGAATGACTTGGGCGTGTCATCGGCGGCCGACATTGGATCGGGAGAAGGGCAGACTTCCATCTCCAGTATCGTGAACGCCATTGAAGGGATTGACAACGTGGGGCAGGTCAACAATGAATTCATGACCGCCATTCGGGAACAGCAAAACCGGCGGCTGTCGCAGCAAACGCAGGCTTTTGGAAACACATGGGAGCCGCTGAAGATTGCAGCACCGCTGAACCTGTCGAAGAGCATCGCTTTCGGAAATGTCACCAAACTCTTTGGTCGCTCTCTGGGGTACAATTTTGGATTTCAATACAAGGCGAATAATCAGTTTTACGACAACGGCAATACGGGTCGGTTCTTGCTCACTGGATCTGAAGCAGAAAAGAGTGAATTGGATGTGCAGCGTCAGTTTTCTGATGCGCGGGGCACAAGGTCCGTGTATACGTCGGCTTTGTTCAACCTCGGGTATGACTTGAGCAGCAACAGCAAGATTGGCCTAACGTTCATGCCGAATGCGTCGGGGATCAACGATGCGCGCCATCAAGACGGCATCAACCCGAGTGATGCGGTGGGCTTGGGACAACAACAGCGTCAGCAGCGTTATCTGGAGCGTGGGATGAATATTTTTCAATTGCGCGGCGAGCACAGATTGAGCGATCAGCGCAACCACAAGGTTGCCTGGAGTTCGTCGTACACCGTTGGCAAACAAACAACGCCAGATTTGCGGCTTTTCATCAATAGCTATGAAGAGCTGCCAGGAGGAGTGGTATACACCGATGCCGAGGGGAATGATGTCACCGATGATGCGTTGGCTCTGCTTGCAGACGGCGAGAACTTGACGGAATACTTCCCAGATTACACGGTGGCCGAAGCGGAGTCCAATGAGGTGTCCTACAGCATTCAAGACAACCTGTATCCATCTCCGACGCGCTTCTTTAGACACATGCACAACACCACACTCGATTTGAAGTTGAACTTCGAACAGCCGATTGCGCGTGATTGGGGCGAGGACAACAAATTGATGTTGGGTGGTTCATGGGTTCGTCGCACGCGGGATTATTCTGAAAACCGCTACAGTTTTGTTTCTCAGGGAGTTGAGTACAACGGAAATCCCAACGATTATTTCAGTCACGAAAACATGAATGTGATTCCGGGCACGTCCGCAGAGGCGACCAATTATCTGTATCTGCGCGACGACACGGACATCCAAAACAGCTATGATGCGAGCCAGTCTGTGATGGGCATTTATTCCATGGTAAACTTTGCGCCGACCGAGAAGCTCAGGCTGAACGGAGGGGTGCGCGTAGAGGCTACGGATATGCGATTGGAGAGCGACAAACTGAATGATGAAACGTTGCTGCCCGAGCTCCAAGAAAATTTCTTGGGCACTTTGAATGTGGTGGACGTCTTGCCGTCCTTGAACATGACCTTCAAGTTGCGAGAGGAAGATTACAGCAGCACCAACCTCCGTTTTTCTGCCAGCCAAAGTGTGGCGCGTCCGCTGTTTCGAGAGAAGGCGCCGTTCTCGGTGTTTGATTTTGAAATCCAAGAACAGCAAACGGGCAATACGGATTTGAATCGAACCAAGATCGTGAACATCGACGGTCGCATCGAGGTGTTTCCTCGCTTGCGTGAACTGCTTTCGTTGAGTGCATTCTACAAGCACTTCAATGATCCGATCGAGCAGGTCATCATTTCCACTGCGGCAAATACAGAGATTACTTGGAAAAACGTGGGCGAGGCCCAGCTCTTTGGTTTGGAATTCGAAGCCAAGAAGAATCTCGGGTTTTTGAGCGAAAAACTCAGTGCCTTCAATTTCGCCTTCAACGCCACGTACATTCAAAGCGCCACGAGCATTGCGGAAGACGAACTGATGGAGATTCGTGCCACCGATCCGGACCACGATGAGACCCGTCCGATGTACGGTCAGTCTCCCTACATCATCAATAGCATTCTGAATTACACCCATGCCGACAGAGGTTTGAGCATGAATGCCGGCTTCAACATCAGCGGTCCCAAGCTCGTGTTGATCACTCCAGGTGGCACCCCCGATGTGTACGATCAGCCGCGAGCAGCGCTTGATGTGAGCGTAAACAAGTCGTTTGGAGATCGCCTGGTGGTCAAGGTGAAGGGCAGAAACTTGATGGATTCCGACTTCCGCAGGGTATACTCATTCAAAGGGGAAGAGTACAATTTTCAGCGTTTCAATTTGGGGAGAACCTTCTCGCTCGGATTGTCCTACAACTTCACAAAAGAGAATTAGGAAGCGATTCTCAGAGCGTGCTCAACTCCGCCAGTGCGCGTCGTACGGTGCGAATTTCGTATTAAAGAAGGCTGTAGAGACCCACACCCAACAAGGCTCCAACAATGGGCCCAAGCACAGGGATCCAACTGTAGGACCAGTCACTGTCGCGCTTGCCCGATATCGGCAGCACGAAGTGGGCAATGCGCGGTCCCAAGTCTCGGGCCGGATTGATGGCGTAGCCGGTAGGTCCCCCCAATCCCATTCCTATGCCTGCCACAAGGAGGGCAACGGGCAGGGCATCAAGAGCCCCAAGCGAACTGGTCGGCGCTGAGGCGGCCAATGCGCCGAAGGCAAGTACAAATGTGCCAATGAGCTCAGTCAAAAAATTGGAAGAGGCATGACGAATGGCAGGAGATGTGCTGAATACCCCCAGTTTGCGGTCGGCATTCTCAGTGGCTTCGAAGTGCATTCGAAATGCCGCCCACGTGCCCACTGCACCACAAAAGGCACCGGCCATCTGCGCGAAGACATAGCCCAGAAGTAGCGTGCTGTCTAGCTTTCCAAATGCGGCCATTCCGATTGAAATGGCAGGATTGAGGTGTCCGCTGCCCCCCAATTCGATGGCTGTATAAACGCCAAGGAACACCGCCATACCCCATCCCCAAGACATCAAGAGCCAACCGCTGTCTGATCCTTTGGTTTTGGCCAAATCCAGGTTTGCATTTACGCCTCCGCCCATTAAAATGAGCAGGAAAGTACCAAGAAATTCGCCGAGATAAGGAGACATGGGCCGCTTCTATTTAGGGTGCGAAGATAGCAATGGACGGCAAATTCATTGGGTCATTCAAGCTTCCTAAGCTTTTGAAAAAGTGAGCATTGACGGGCTCAAAGCGAATGATGACGCAATGTTAACAATCCCGTAACATGAAACATTGAAATAACTTTGGTGTAACACGCAACATTTGCGGCACGAAACATTCAGGTAACTTTT
>DLQB01000103.1 GCA_002477505.1 Flavobacteriales bacterium UBA7443 | reverse complement strand
CGCGCTAAGGATGTAAAATTTCATACGGTTGCCAATGAAGTTCACGTTGATTTTTGTGAACCAATCTTTGGTCATGTCCGTGTAGAAGCTGATCGGCTTCTTATTCTCGAGGCGACTGAAGAACACCAATCGTGTCAATACAATCGCAGAGAAGAGCGATGTGAAAATACCGATGATGAGCGTTGTGGCAAATCCACGGATGGCGCCGCTACCAAAGCTGTACAAGACAAATGCGGTGAGCAATGTGGTCAAGTTGGCGTCAATGATGGCACTGTATGCTTTTGAATAACCGTCTTTCACGGCCACCATCAAGCCTTTTCCGCCGCGCATTTCCTCTCGGATACGCTCATAGATGAGTACGTTGGCGTCTACTGCCATACCGATGGTCAGTACGATACCTGCGATTCCAGGAAGGGTCAATGCTGCTCCAAGCGAAGCAAGCGCACCAATCAAGAAGAAGAGGTTGGCAATCAAAGCCAAATTGGATACGAGTCCAGCGCCTTTGTAATAGAACATCATGTACAAGAGGATGACCGCGAGGGCAATCACAAATGAACTGAATCCTGCTTGAATGTTTTCTTCACCAAGCTGTGGTCCAACACTCACTTCGTCTACGATACGAGCTGGAGCAGGAAGCGATCCTGCTTTGAGCAAGGAGGCCAAATCGTTGGCTTCCGCCATCTTGTCTTCGATGCTCTGATTGGAACCGAAGCTAATTTGAGAGCGGCCGTTCGTGATGGCAGACTGCACACTTGGAGCGCTAAAGACCAATCCATCCAAGATCACAGCAACTGCTCGCTGGTTGTCAGCCGCACACGCTTCAGTCATCGCCCCCCAGATGCCGGAGCCTTCTCCGTCCATGGTCATGCTCACGACAACATCGCCAATCTCATCATATGAAACCCGTGCATCAATGATGCTCTTACCGCTCAATTTAGCTTTGCCTTTTCCGCTTTCGTCCTTGATGGCATAAAGCGCAGCAAAGTTTTGTGTAGACTTGGCTTCCCACATCAATCGCAAATCGGACTGGAGGGCTTGTTTCGCCTCTGGTCGACGCAACAGGTCATTGACGCGGTTGGTGTCTGCGATTGCGGTGTAGCCGACGATCGATGAACGGCGTTGTGTTTCCAGTTGGAAGTAAGCAAATAGCGGATTCATGGCGCGCTGCTGCTCAAGGGTGAGCACGCTGTCGGCTGGAGCGTCTGCGCCAAAGAGTTCAGGACTCATCGCCCGTCCGAGCGCGTTGTTTGCTGCGGAAACCCGTGCAAAAATTTCGTCGTTGAAGTACGTCTCCCAGAACTCGAGGTTTGCCGTGCTTTTCAATTGCTTTCGAGCACGCTCGCGGTCGTCAATGCCGGGAAGCTCTACCAAAATTCGTCCGCCACTGACTTTCTGTACGTTTGGTTGGGCCACACCGAGCTGGTCAATCCGCTTACGGATGATGCTCTCGGTGTTGTCAATGGCAGTGTTGCTTTCGTTTTGAAGGATCAGGAAAATCTCTTCGTCTGTGGATTGGGCAGGGAAAAGGTCCTTGCTTTCCAAGTTGTGGAAGATGCGCCACAGATCTATCGGGCTGTCAGAGGCGCCATTGAGTTCCGTCCAGGAGCGTTCAAACAAATCAACATATGTCAAACCTTGCGTCGTACGCTGGGCCGCCTTGGCCTGTGCAATGGCTTGTCTAAACGTTTCGTTGCTGGAGTAATCACTCAATGCAATGAACAAATCGGGGATACTCACTTCCAGTGTCACAGACATTCCGCCTTGAAGGTCGAGTCCGAGGTTGAGTTCTTGTTCAATTACCTCTCGGTACGTGTGACCAAAGACTGGATAAATCTCAGCATTTGCACTGTCGCGGAGGAATTCACGAGCGGCTTGGGCTGCCGAAGAGCTCCATTCGTTCTCAGTGATTTCTCCGTTGCTTTCCAGCGAGTCCGCTACAAAGGCTCCATATTGAGCTGCTTCTTCTTCGTAATTGCCTGCTACCCAGTTGAAACTGAGCGTGTAAAGTGTCGCAAAGGACAACAAAACGGTAAAGAGCAGGACTGCATTCTTATTTTGCATGATGCAAGGTTGTTTTCAGGGGCGCAAATATAACTTAAAAAACCATCAAAAATGAGCGCGTCTAAGGGTACGAAGTACCTTTGCATTATGTTTCAGTTGCACCGGGTTTTTCTAGCGCCCATTCTTTTCGCAGGTTTTTGGGCATGTGCAATGGTCTCATTGCCAGTGCACACGGCATTTGCTCAATCGGGAATGTACCAATTGGCCGTATTGAAGTACCGAGGCGGCGGAGACTGGTATTCCAATCCAACGGCAGTGCCCAACTTGGTGGCTTTCTGCAATTCGGAGTTAGGGATGCAATTGAATGATGAGGTGGCGACAGTGGATGTGGGAGCGCCAGAGCTGTTCGATTATCCTTGGTTGCACATGACTGGGCACGGCAATGTGGTCTTCTCGGGTTCTGAAGCACAAAATCTGCGGGTTTATCTGGAGGCCGGAGGGTTCTTGCACATATCGGACAATTACGGGATGGATGAGTATGTGCGCCGCGAAATGAAAAAAGTAGTGCCGGATGCGGAATGGATTGAGTTGCCTTGGTCTCACTCAGTCTTTCACTCCATTTACGCCTTTGATTCAGGGTTGCCCAAGGTGCATGAACACGATGATATGCCTCCACGCGGGTACGGCCTCTTTTTGAAAGGGAGGTTGGTCGTTTTTTACGATTATGAATCCGATCTGGGCGATGGCTGGGAGGATTGGCAAGTGCACCGGGATCCAGAGGAAGTGCGCCAGTTGGCGCTTAAAATGGGAGCAAACTTGGTGGCTTTCGCGCTTCAAGGAAGTGTCGAGACCAACTGACTTAAGTGCTAGAAATGCTTACGTGCCATCGGCCATCGCGGTGGTTCTTTGTGAGTCCTAAGCCCTGCCATTCCATGGCGGCGACAAGATCATCCCAACTGTCTTCCGTTCCATCCGCGTAGTGCAGTCGCAAATCATCAAGGGCATCGGTGGCACCGGCCACTTCGTTCAGTACCGACCAATAATCGGATTCGGTCAATCCGATGCGCTCCATTCCAAATTGTTCCCATAGCATCCGCATGGCCGTCTGCAGGGAAGCTTCGCCGCCGGTAAGCTGCATGATTCGAACGTCGCACAAAAATGCCAAAACGGCCCCTTCGACATAGATCGACCCTTTCCTTCCTGGCACGCCTGCTTCATAACCGTCCAGCCAGGTGTCAAAGCTCGATTGGGCTACGCTGCTGTTCAACCGTCCCGGGTTGTTCACGTGGCGGTCCAACAAGCGTTCCATGAGTCTGCACCACCCCGGCAAGTCCACAACACCACATTCGAACAGGAAAAGATCTCCCATGTAGGTAGTGACGCCTTCAGCGACATATCCCATGCGACTTGGGCAGGCTTGAGCAAATTCATAAGGTGTCCATTCCGCAGGACGGATGCGTTTTACATTCCAAGCGTGGTAGAGTTCGTGGGAAGCGATTCCAATCAATTCATCATAGCCGCCTTGGGTTTGGCTTTTGGCTGATGGGCCGATGGCGATCACTGTCGTGTCTTCGTGTTCCACTCCGTGCCGCACCTCGCGTTCGGGAAGCACATACATGAAGTGGTAATGTTCCGCTGGAAATGAGCCAAAGTGCGCAATTTGGCTATCCGTGAAGGCGACGTGGTCCGCCAAGAACGAATCGGGATTGGGCTGATCTTGCCCGTATATCCAAATGTGAAAGGGAATGCCGTTGGATTCGTATTGGAGATGAGTCAGCGCATCAGCAGCGAGAATCGGACTGTCCATGACGTGTTGCACATCGCGGGCTTGCCATCGACCATTCGATTGGGGCAATCCCGTGGCGACCGGCCATCCGGCGGGCACGTCTGTGAGTTCGATCGCGTACCCCCAATCCTGATGATCGGGGAGGTAAAGAAAACAATTGACGGGATTGATGTACAAGATGTCTGCCGCCACCCCGGTGGAACCGGCGTTGAATAAATCGGCAAAGAAGGTCCAACGCACGCGACCAATTTCTTCCGGTACGTGCCAAGCATGCAAGGATGTCTTTTGCAATTCAATCCAGGATCCGTCGGATTGTTGCCCCATCATATCGTACACGTAGCGTGCAAAATTTCCTACTTCATAGCGCCCTGGACGCCAGATGGGCAGTTGGACTTCAAACGGCCCTTCACATGGAAATGCCGCGGTCAGTTCAATTTTAGGTGTTCCTTCCATCAACCGCCGAACGGCGATATCGATGACCGGTTTTTCACCAGGAGTGTCCACCTGACTCATTGTTGCAATACCGCTTGGATGGGCCGGCCTGTGCAGGCATTGGGCATGGGACTGTGGATCAGTGCCGCAACGGTTGGGGCGATGTCTTGGATGTACGTTCGCTCGTAGGTAATTCCAGAAGGGACGTTCCAACCGTAGAAGATGCACGGCACGTGAGTGTCATAGGGAAAAGGCGATCCGTGCGTGGTTCCTGCCATGCCATATTTGATCCAGCCCGGTTGGGTCACAATCATCACATCTCCCGAAGCATTGGCGGACCAACCGTTTCGAATTTTCTCGACGATGGGATCATTCGAGGCATTGCCCGAGGTGAGGTCGC
>DLQB01000108.1:3318-10455 GCA_002477505.1 Flavobacteriales bacterium UBA7443 | reverse complement strand
GAAGAAGCTCCAGCAGCGGAAGAAAGTGAAGACAAAAAGGAAGACTAACTTTTCCTGTTTTAATATTGCAAAGGGCTGCACTTCGGTGACAGCCCTTTTCTTTGCCTCATTCATTTCAATCCATGAACATCGACGACTGCTTCCTTCTTGGAAAAATCACAAAGCCACATGGCTACAAAGGCGATGTCATTTTATACATCGATGCAGACCAACCTGAACTGTATCGGGAATTGGACTGCATTTGGCTTGAGATTGGAGGCAGGCTTGTCCCCCACTTTATGGATGAGACCAAAACCCACAGTTCGTCCCAAAAACTCATCGTGCACCTGGAAGGGGTAGATGATGAAAACAGCGCGAAATCCTTGGGTGGTTCAAATGTTTTTCTGCCCACCAAGTATTTGCCAGAACTCGGAGAAGATCAGTTTTACTTGCATGAAGTTCGAGGCTGGCGAGTCTCTGATGCCGAAAGTGAGATCACTGTCGGAACCATCACCAAAGTTTTGGATTACGCGATGTACCCCATTTTAGAAGTGCACAGCGATGGAAATGAAGTGCTCGTTCCACTGCCCCCAGAGATCGACATCCGCGTCGACCGTGCGGAGCAACAATTGTTTGTGACCATCCCTGAAGGGTTGCTCGATGTGTACCTCGGGACATCTCTTGACTCGGATGACGCCAATGATTTCCAATGGGATGGCGAAGAGCAAGAAGACGCCGGGGCGTAATCTGCAGCGAGCTTCCCAGCCCGATCAGTGTCTGACGACTGCTTTTCTGGTGATAACCTCTCCACTTTCGAGGTGCCAACGAATGGCATACGTGCCTTGGACTCCCGGGAGTTGAATTTCCATGTTTGGCATTGTCCATCCCGAAGCAACACGTGAACCGTCCATTCCGTATACTTCCCACAAAGCTCCAATGGCTCGATCAGGAACCAACATGGTCACTCGACCGTCCTGAGAAGGATTCGGATAAACCGCCCAGCGCTCCATCGGTGTGAGCGCATTCACCGAACTGATTGCATCCAAAACGAATGTGGTGTCCCTCACCAACTCAGGCGCAGCACCCTGCGCCTCAAACATTGTTTGAAATGCTTGAATCGTACTGTCTTGAAATTCAAACATGGAGTTGATCCACCGGGGTGGCATCGCTTGATACCACACCATAACATCCACTTCAACTTGACCAACAGTCCCAGATGGTGGAAATTGATACGTGATGACGTCTGACCCGTCCGCTACATCAAAACTAGCGTCTTCAAATGCCAAGCCCTCCACACGCGTCGTGTCGTAAACCGCATGATCGTAGCTGAATCCTTTTGGAGTCAATCGGTTGTCCTTCAATGAAAAAGCTGCTCGCTCAAGCAAATTGGTTGGTGAGCCGGTCACATCAGCCGCTACCAGCTCATAAATCTGCACTTGCGACTCTTCCGAAATGACATTGTAATGGGGTTCATAGGTACTCAATCCAGCATCATCCAAGCCAATGATGGAGCCGTTGTCTGCTGACCAAGCACCACTGTGCCAGATGGTTTCATCCCCTACTCGTGCCCTGACTTCCACCCAAGCCCTGCGCGCTGGGTAACCCGATGGAAATTTATGGCCTGCTTTGTTGGTGAGCTTCAGCTCCATGCTGCCTCCCGACAGTTCGTTCCATTCACTCGAGAGAATCTCAATGTCCAATGTCTGCTCTCGCAACATCTTTCGCGTCTGCAAGAGTGTGCTGTCGAATTGATCTTCCGAAGCAGACAAACCCAAGGCGTCAACATTGTCGCGCATGATCTCAAGCATTTGCGCGTTGCCCCCTACCATGTAGTGGAGCCCATAGGGCGTTCTTGGCTCAAGGAAAATGTAACCTGAACTGATGACAACTGGATCATCAATGCGCGGCAAGTGACAAGCATTGCACGTTTGCGGATCTTCGCCATCGTCTGCGTACGCGGAATTAAGCCACTCGTGGTACGTCGCCTGCTCCACATAATCTGCTCCTGTATAATTGCCCTCCAAATCCGTCGTTTGCGTCACCAAAGAATGGCACCCGGCGCAAATCTCACCACTGGCAATGTGTCCGCCATAAGCCGGCGCATAGCCTGTGTAGGTCACCATGGGCAAATCATACAATGGCATCTCGTCCTTGCCCGCCCCATAAGGACCATACGCCATGCTGTCATCGAAGGTCAACTCTCCGCTAAACGTGTTTCCAGCATCTTGTGATTGCTGGTGACATGCCAAGCAACTCACGCCGTCCATGGCCAAGCTGTCTTGGAGCAAAGCCGCCATTGTGTAATGGGGCTCGCCGTCATGGTGGGCCGCAAAATGACCCAGCGGTGCGTGGCATGAAGTGCATTTGTCCTCCAAATCCAATTGATGCGACGGATTGACCAATACTTCGTGTTGGACTTTGGCGCGCCAAAATGGGTCTTTCGCTGAATTGGCCATGAGCGAGCTGCGCCAATGGTCGGTGACATTCACATCCCATCCGTCCGGCATGGGCACAAGGGGAACCGACTGGCCTGCGATGCTCGCGAAGTGGTTGGGATCCTTCCCGTGGCAACCGGCACATTTTCCGCTGCCGGTGAACAAACTATTCGTGGTGTCAGGCAGTCCGCCGTAAGCCATCCGAAATGTTTTGGTGTGGTAAAGCTGCCCCTCAGAATGCAGGTGGTTTGGGCGCAGCATCGCTCCGGTCAGGACCAATCCCCCGGCCGCCAAAATCAAACCAACCAATAACCTGAGCTTGTTCATTTCGTATTCAACAAAGAAAGTACGCCATTCGTTGCATCCAAGCCTTCTCAAGGGAGCGCTTTGTGCCAACGAGGGCAATAGAACCTACGCAGAGCGGCACTGAATTCATTGAATGATCACCTCTGCAATGATTTTCCTACCCAGGTGATCGTTTAACCGATCCACAATTTGACCCTTGCTCATCATCAATTCCTCCTTGAGCGGACCGCTATTCAATTTTACCCAGAGCTTTCCTTCTCCTTGCAGTCGAATGGAACGGGTTTGGCGTTGAACCATTGGACCAAAACAGTCATTCCAAGCATTCACGGTATCCACCTCATCCAACCTGCTTTGCATGCGATATGCTTTGACAAATTGAGCGATGGCCGCCTTGAGTGGTTTCGGATCGTTACGATTCATGGTTCGAATTTACACTTTTCGGTGCTTCCTTCACCTCCCCCTGATCGACCAAATAGACTTTCACGTCTGCTCCTGTTTCTTGGAACATTTGAGGAATTCGGTCCACATCCGTATCGGTAATGAATACCTGACCAAACGTGCCACTGGTCACCCGTCGCATCAACGCTTTCACCCGTTTGTCGTCGATTTTATCAAAAATATCATCCAGCAAGAGAATGGGTTTCACTCCCGTTGCTGCTTCAATATGTTCCAACTGCGAGAGGCGCAAGGCAATCAAAAATGATTTTTGCTGGCCCTGAGACCCAAAGCGTTTCAACAAGTGATCCCCCAATTGAAACACTACATCATCCTTGTGCGTGCCGCACGTGCTTCTTCGGAGACGCCGATCATCATCCCTCGCCACGCGCAGTTGTTCAGCAAAGGAAGCTTCTGATGCGCCAACATCTGAGCGGTAAACCAACCCAACCGATTCGACGCCCTGTGTGATGTCTTCGTGCACGGCTTGAAAAACGGGTGCATATGCTTCAACAAAGGCGACACGACGCGCCCGAATCGCCACTGCCAATGGAACCAACTGTGCATCCCAGAGCGCCAGCGACTCTTCATCCCAGGTGCGGTTCTCGGCAAAATAACGCAGCAGTGCATTCCGCTGATTCAATGCCTTGTTGTACGACATGATGTTCTTGAGGTACGTGCGATCCGACTGAGAAATGACAGAATCCAACCATTTTCGACGCATTTCACTGCCTTCATGGATCAAGGCCGCATCATCCGGTGCAATCATTACTGCTGGAAATCGGCCCACGTGATCGGCCAACCGATCGTAAGCTTTTTCGTTCCAGCGAAACACTTTTTTCACGCCTCGAGCAATTGCACAACTCACTTTTTCGCGCTGATCATGCCTCAAAAAATGCCCTTGGACGAGCATTTGATCTTCACCGTGCGCAATGTTTTGGCCATCAATTGGGTTAAAATAGCTCTTGGTATGGCACAAATAATGCACGGCGTCCAGAACGTTGGTTTTCCCACTGCCATTGTCTCCCAGCAGGCAATTGACCTGTGAACCGAACGTCAAATCCGATCCGATGTGGTTCTTGAAATGATGCAGGTGAAGTTGTTCGAGTACCATGATGCGAATTTCACTATTTTTGCTCGGTCTTACACGACAAACTATTCGACCTAACAAATTACCCATGGCGAAAAAAACAAAGCCCGAAGACGATACCCTGCTGGATGTAGGTGAAGCATACACAAAAACGGAAAAATTCGTTGACGAAAACCGTTCGAGCCTAACCTATGGCATTGGGGGTGTCGCGGCGTTGATTGTAGCCGTGCTCGCCTACCAGAGTTTCATTGCTGCACCGGCCGAAGCACAAGCAGAAGAGAGCAGCTGGCGCGCAGAGAGCTATTTTGAAATGGACTCTATCGATCTCGCAGCGTACGGTGACGGTTTCGCTGCCGGCCTTGAAGAGATTATGAATGACCACAGCGGCACTGCGGCTGGCGCACGCGCAGCTTACCGCATGGGAATCGTGCACCGAGACGCCGGTGCTTTTGAAGAGGCAATCGCTGCGTTCGAGCAAGCAGAAGCGAACGACGACGTCATCGCTACGCTAGCAGCTGGAAACATTGGAGATTGCCAAGTTGAATTGGGCGATTATGATGCCGCAAGAACTGCGTTCAATTCCGCAATCTCTGCTGCTGAATCCGGCTTGGCTGAAGCGGTCTTAGCCCCCATGTTTTTGTACAAAGCGGCATTGGTGGAAATGGAATTGGGAAGCAATGCTACCGCCAAATCATACCTCGACCGCATCGTAAAGGATTACCCCAAGAGCCAACAAAAGAATGGCGCTGCCGCAATGGCCGCTTCTCTCGCTGGCAAATGAGTTAAACCTCGATCCAAAGCCAATTGCATGGCCACTACTGGAAAAAACTTAAGTCATTACGACCGGGCAACTTTGCCTAATGGTGCCCACTTTCGCGTGGGCATCGTTGTTTCTGAATGGAACGAAGCGATCACAATTGGTTTGCGCGATGGAGCAGTGCGTGTCTTGAATGACGCAGGTGTCACCCTCGCAAACACGCCCATTCTCTATGTTCCCGGAGCATTTGAATTGCCCCTTGCATCGAAATGGATGCTGGAAGGAGCGAATCCATGCGATGCTGTCATCGCAATTGGCGCCGTGATTCGAGGCGAGACTGCTCACTTTGATTACGTATGCCAGGGTGTTACGCAAGGATTGATGCAGCTTGGACTAGCTTCAGGCAAGCCCGCTATTTTCTGTGTCTTGACCGATGACAACATTGAGCAGTCCCGCGCACGTTCAGGCGGCGAGCATGGCAACAAAGGCATTGAAGCGGCTGTTGCTTGCCTGAAAATGCTCGCACTGAAGACGCAACAAGCCAATCCAAGCTGAGCCACATGCACACATTGGCCGCCTGGTTCCGGCAACATCCCCTCAAAGGTATTCTTCTCATCGGACTTGGGTTTCGCATCGCCGCGGCCATCCATTCGCCTGGATACCTGATGCACGATGATCACTTTTTGGTGATTGAAACTGCAGCTTCTTGGGCAGAGGGCGAAGATTACAACGCTTGGATGCCTTGGACACAATTGGAGAAGGGCATCGAAACTCCTACGCCCCACCAAGCCAATCTCGCCTATCCTGGCTTGATTTCGGGATTGTTTCGACTGATGTTGGCTGCAGGAATCGTGGCACCTACCACACAAATGCTTTTGATTCGGCTCATTCACGGACTGTTCAATTTGTTGATCGTCGGGTTGGGCTACCGAATCGCCGAATCGATGGGTGGTCGAAAAAGTGGGGTTTGGGCGGGATTGGCGCTCGCCGGATTTGCCTGGTTTCCGCATTTGGGCGTGCGGCAATTGGTAGAGGTTGTCTGCATTCCTCCGCTTATGTGGTCGGCTTGGGTAATTCTCAAAAAGTCCCCGCATGAACGAACACTGCGCACTTGGTTCGTCGCTGGCATTGGCCTCGGACTAGCAACTGCTTTGCGCTATCAAGCAGGCGTTTTTGCCGTTGGCTGGGCACTGGCGATGGTATTGGTCAATTACCGCGCCGGCGACAAACCCCAGAAATCAGCAGCCGAAATCGGAACACTCGCGCTCTCGTCACTTTTGTTTTTCAGTTTGGGACAAGTCCAAGACATCATCATTTGGGGGGAACCCTTTGCCCAGTTGCGCGCATACATCGCCTACAACAGTACACACGCAAGTGGATACCCGCAAGGCTTCTGGCATCAATACGTTTGGGTAATACTCGGTTTGCTCATTCCGCCATTTTCTTTCGCCTGGGCATACGGCATGGGAGCCATCGCTCGCAAGCACGTGATGCTCGTGTTGCCCCCGCTCGTTTTCTTTGTTTTTCACAGCTACTTCCCCAACAAACAAGAGCGTTTCATCCTCCCAATGGTGCCGTTTGTCATTGTGGCAGGAAGTGTGGGCTGGATGGCATTTCGAGAACGCTCTCAATTTTGGCAGCGAAGACGACAGTTGGAACGCGGCACCGCTTATGTATTCATCGCCATCAACCTGATCATTGGCGGGATATTCTGCGGCGTGCAGCCTAAGAAATCCCGTATGGAAGCCATGACGGCCATGTACGACCGAGGTGATTTATCCAATTTCCTGATTGTGCATACCGACAAGCCCGCCATGCCGCCTCAATTCTACAGCGGTTCTTGGGAGAACTATTGGAGCAGTGATCTCTCCACCGATGAACTCAATCACCGCAAGGTCATGTGCAATAGTCCAACGCGATTGTTTCCAAATTACATCGTTTTTTCGGGCAGCCAACACCTCGGTGAAGGGGTTGAACGCTACAAAGCGACCTATCCTTCCATGCAATACATCCAACAGGTACCTCCTGGAAAATGGGACCGGCTTCTGGCTTGGCTCAACCCCATCAATTCCGCGGAACGGATGATGATCTATGCCATTGACCCTTCGGAAGAATGCAATGAGAAACCCACAACC
>DLQB01000108.1:322-3202 GCA_002477505.1 Flavobacteriales bacterium UBA7443 | reverse complement strand
TCAGCGCAATATCCCGGGTGGCAACAAACCATTGATTACACCATGGACATCACCCTGGACACGGCGTCACACCAGTACCGAGGAGAAATGACAGCCAAACTCAAGAACAACAGTCCGGATGCGCTCGACCGCGCTTTCTTTCATTTGTTTTTCAATGCCTTTCAACCGGAGAGCATGATGGATGTGCGGTCCCGCACCATTTCCGATCCTGATTCCCGCGTGGGCTCCCGCATTGTGGAATTACCGGAAGAAGAATGGGGATGGATAAAAGTGGAATCGCTGCTTGTGAATGGCAAACCTGTAGACTTCATTCATGATGGCACCATTTTAGAAGTGAAGCTCAATGCACCGATTCGCGCCGGAAAACGCGCCACATTTGAGATGACATGGTCGGCTCAGGTTCCGCGTCAAATCCGTCGAAGCGGTTGGATGAATAAGGAAGGCATCGAATACTCCATGACACAGTGGTATCCCAAGGTCTGTGAATATGATCACGACGGGTGGCATACAGAGCCATACATCGGCCGTGAGTATCATGGAATTTGGGGTGATTTCGATGTAACCATTCATGCACCCGCCGGATACACCATTGGAGGAACCGGCACTTTGCAGCAAGACATCACATCGGCTCGCACCACGGGAGATTGGAATTTTGTAGCCGAAAATGTGATTGATTTCGCGTGGGCGGCTGACCCGGACTATTTGCACAGCACTCAAAACTTGGGCGATGTAACGCTCAATTTCTATCACCAAGCCAATGCCGAATACGACGAGAATTGGGCTGCACTGCCAGAGTATGCCGCCAAGGCAATGGCATTTCTCAATGAATTGATTGGCCCCTACCCCTATCCGCAGTACTCCGTCATCCAAGGCGGTGATGGCGGCATGGAATACCCCATGGCCACCCTGATCACCGGGGAACGAAGCTTGCGGAGTTTGGTCGGTGTTACGGTGCATGAGATGGCACACTCCTGGTTTCAAGCCGTGCTCGCCACGAACGAAAGCCTCTATGAATTCATGGACGAAGGAATGACGAGCTACGCAACTTCGCTGTGCATGCGTCACCTGTTCGCCGAAGCAATCACTTCCGGCTATGCCCACCGTTCATCTTACAGCAGCTACATCAGCCAAGCGCTGAGCGGCAATGAGGAGCCACTCATTACGCACGCGGACCATTACCAGACCAACCGCGCATATGGTGTAGCCGCCTATTCCAAAGGCGAAGTGCTCTTGGCACAACTTGCAGCTGTTATGGGTCCCGACACCAGAGATCAAGGGCTCCGTGACTACTTCGCCAAATGGGCATTCAAACATCCAGGACCTCTGGAACTCAAACAATGCATGGAAGCTGCGAGCGGATTGGACTTGGATTGGTACTTCCAGTACTTTATCAACACGACACATACCATTGACTATGCCGTTCAATCGGTCTATGAATCGGACGACTCGGCGACGATTGAATTGGAACGCGTTGGTGCCATGCCCATGCCTCAAAACATTGCCATTACTTTTGAAAACGGCGAAGTCCAACGGTTCCATGCACCATTGGTCATGATGCGTGGACACAAAGCCCTGGGTGAAAACGAAACGTTATTGCCCGATTGGCCTTGGACGAACCCGACTTATTCATTCACCGTTCCGACAACTTCACGCATCGTTTCCGTGGAATTAGATGCCGATCGTCAAATGGCCGATGTGAACCGAGACAACAATTCCGTTCAGTTCGATGCACAATGGCAACGGATTTACCAACGCCACTAATGCATGTTTGAAAAACAATTGAACGCTGCCGCCCCTTGGGCCAAAACCGCTGCTTTTTTCGCAGCCCTTGCCGTGCTCATGGTGCTCTCTCCGATGCAATGGACCAGCGGTGAAGGGATCCCCATCACCTTGCAATCGCTATTGGTCGTCTTACTTCCCGCCATATTGGGCTGGAAATCTGGAACATTGGCGGTGGTCATCTACCTCATTGCGGGCGGATTTGGAGCTCCTGTATTTGCCTATGGAACATTTGGTTGGGAGCGTTTCACCGGAAGCACCGGTGGCTTTCTACTCGCATTTCCGCTAGCGGCCATGCTCAGCGGCTGGGCCATGGAAATGCGCATGCGGAGCACCATGCTCATTCCAACCTTGATTTTATTTGCCGGTCAGCTGCTTATCCTTGCCATGGGATTGCTTTGGCAACGAGCCATTGTGCCGATTGAAGAGTCCGTCCTGGATACGCTACTCCGATTGGGACCGGGTTTGCTCATCAAAACCGCTTTGGGCAGCCTTGTCCTCGTTCTTTTGTCCCGTCTCACTGCCTTCTTTACCAACCGAACGCGGCAAAACCACACCGCACCAGAATGACCCATTCCGCATGAAATACTCTCCAACCTTTCTCGCCTTTGCGATTGTTTTCGCAGTGATTGGATGCCAATCATCCGAAGAGAATAGCCGCAAAAGCCAAGCCATCCTTGACATGAAAAGAGCCACCGATTTCCACAGCTATAGCCAACCCAATGAGGCAGTAGTAACCCATTTGAACTGGAATGCCTCGGTCAACTTTGACGACCGAATCATCCGCGCCACTGCTACTTACGATATTGATGCAAGTGCCAACGCCGAACGCATTTTATTGGACTGTGTTGATTTGACCATTGAAGGCGTTACCGTCGATGGCGAAACCGTCGACTGGTCCATGGGGCCGGAACAGCCATTTATTGGACAGCCTTTGAGCATCCCCGTTACAGGAGATTCCAAGCGCATTAGCATTCAATACGCCAGCGCCCCCTCAGCAGGTGCCTTGCTTTGGGTGGAAGGAGAACAGCCCTTCCTTTTCACTCAGAGCCAGGCAATTTTAGCGCGGACTTGGATTCCTTGCCAAGATTCACCGGGGAT
>DLQB01000108.1:0-311 GCA_002477505.1 Flavobacteriales bacterium UBA7443 | reverse complement strand
TTCACCTATGAAGCGCATGTCGATGTGCCCGTTGGAACCATGGCACTCATGAGCGCGACCAACCCAACTCAGCAGTCCGCTGATGGCCATTACGACTTTCGAATGGATCAACCCATCCCCTCCTACCTCATGGCGCTTGCCGTGGGCAACGTTGAGTTTCGATCGGTCGGTCCCCACACAGGCGTCTACGCAGTGCCGGAACTCATCGATGCCTCCGAATACGAGTTCGGTGAAATGGAACAACTCTTGGTGGCGGCAGAGAACCTGTACGGAAAATACGCTTGGGAACGCTACGATTTGCTCGTGCTGCC
>DLQB01000056.1:554-4146 GCA_002477505.1 Flavobacteriales bacterium UBA7443 | reverse complement strand
TTTAATGGCGGTACCGATGGGGCTTATCCCTGGAACTTTCGCGCCGATTACAACCTCGACCTTCGCAAAAACTGGCGCCCCGATCTCCAGCGTGACACACTGATCATGACCCAGAGTGCGCGGTTACGCGGCGGCATTGAAGTGCTGGATTTTTGCCGAGTGGATGTAAATACCGGCTATGACTTGGTCCGCAAGGAGTGGACACCCACCCAGTTGGATGTTTACTGGGATTTGCACTGCTGGGAGTTGTCGGTCAACTGGGTTCCCATAGGCGTGAGAAAGAGCATTTACTTGCGCTTGAACATCAAAGCGTCAATGCTCAAAGATTTGAAGGTGGAATACCGCAACAACAACACCGATTTGCTCTTCTAAAGAACGGTATTGGCGGTGGCGACGAGGGGCTTTTATCGCGCTAACCAGCGCACCAGCATCACGCCAAGGCAGAGAACAAACATGACCAGGCTGATCTTATTGACGCCATGCATCATGCGGAGGTTGGTATCTGCTTCAGGGTCTCGATGAAACAAGTTCACAGGATTCAGGTAGTAGAGCAATTTCTTGATAAACATGGTTTTCAGGTGCTTGATTCAACGTTGGGTATGAGCAATGACGGAGATTTCAACGCGGGCTTCTTTGGGTAGGCCGGCCACAAAAACGGCTTCACGCGCGGGAAAAGGCTCGGGCATGATGCCTTTGTAGGTCGCATCCATTCCAGCGTAATCTCCTGTGTTGATGAGGAAAACGCTGGCCTTTACAACATGTCGTAACTCAAGTCCCGCCGCTTCCAGGATGCGTTGCACATTGCGAAGGCTTTGCTCAGTCGCAGCCTCAATCGAATGGGCAATCAGCTCGCCTGATTGAGGGTCGAGCGGAATTTGACCGCTGACAAAAACCAAATCACCGGCCGCAACCGCTTGGCTGTACGATGCAACGGGTGCCGCAGCGTCGGATGAAGAAATGGTGTCAGACATGTTGCGAAGCTAAGAAGGGATTTCCCACCTTTGCACATCGAAGTACATCAATGCGCATTCTGCTGGTAGATAATTACGATTCCTTCACCTGGAACATTGAACACATGTTGGTCAGCCAAGGTGGAGTGGAAGTGAAGGTGATGCGCAATGATGCGATCAACCCCGCTGGAATTGTGCAGTTCGATGGCATTGTGCTGTCTCCGGGTCCGGGCCTGCCCGAAGAAGCGGGTCAGCTCATGCGCATTATTCCCATCGCAGCGGCGCACCAGGTGCCCATGCTCGGAGTGTGCTTGGGGCTGCAGGCCATCGTTCAGCATTTTGGGGGGACACTCGTGAACATGGAGCGTGTCTTGCATGGACAGACTTCCGAATTGACGTCCATCGCTTCAGAACGACTTTTTGAAGGACTCACGGCTCCCTTAACGGTTGGTCATTACCACAGTTGGATGATGGAGGAGGGCAATTTTCCTCCCAATTTGGAATTGACGGCCCGGAATGAGAACGGTTTGCCCATGGCCATTGCCCATCCGCAATTGCCCATTGATGCGGTTCAATTTCATCCTGAATCTGTCCTCACTCCTGAGGGGCCAGCGATGTTTCGAAATTGGATAAACCGGGTCAAGGCCCATCGCCTGAAGCACCCCGCCGAACTTTCAAGCGTACCCGTCTGGTTGGATTCGGAAGAAGCTTAAAAGAAAAAGCCCCGCCCTGGCATTGGCCAAAGCGGAGCTTCAATCGATGTGAATCGCAGCGATTGTCTCCCGCAATTATTGCTCGCGGTAGTTTGACATGACCTCCTCAAAGGTTTCCTTGAATTGATCGTAGTTGTATTCTGCCCGGATGCGCTCCTCCTGCTTTAATCCTTGCACATATGCATTGGCCAATTCACCGCCGCTCAGTTCGATGGCTAAATAGGCAATGTATTTCTTGTCCTCTGTCAGCGTCAGCTCTTGACAGATTGTGATGGCGCCTGTCAACTTCTTGTTGACGATGGTGCGGGACAATTCGTTGAATTTGCTCGTGGCTTCTTCAGTGGTTCCAAACCCTAACTGTGTGGCTTGATTTTCGGCAACAATTTCAACCGTCGCCTCAACCGCTCTTGCGAGGGTAGCCTCGGCATTTTGTCGTGCGATTTTTTTAGCGATCTCGCGCTGGGGACTTGTGCCCGTGGCAGACGCTCGGAAGTATTCTCCGTTCGTCAAGAATTCAGGTCCGGAGCAGTACTCCACAATCCGCACCTCTCCGCGGGTTTCTGGCGTGGACGAGGTGTCTTTTCCACCTTTGCAACCTGAAAGTACCAGGGCGGTAGTTGCACCGATAAGGGCGATGGTATGTAGGATATTCTTCATGGGTATGGGATTTCAGATTTGAGATTGCAAGTTGGTGAATTCAATAAACATGCCAAAATGTTTGTCGTTTGGCTCGAAGTACCGATTTGAACAGGCTCATTGGTAAAGCGCATTGACCAATTGGCGGAGGAACCTCCCCTTGATTTCCAACGTTGCTTTTCGATAGGCTTCGGCATGGGCAGTTTCCCAGCTGTTGTGAACGCCTTTGATGTCATTCAAGTTTTGCTGAAGAATCGGAGTGCCGTCGGGTGTCTTCAGGACTACTGTCGCATTGAGAAATGCGGTGTAGAATCCCGAGCCCGACCCGCTGTCCCGGGTATCGGATTCCAATGTGAGGATGAGGTCCGCTTCCTGTTTGCGTTGCACCCACGTCACGCCTTGATTGCTCAGTCCTTCTGCAATGGAATTCAGGAGCAATTGTTGATCCCGCAATTCCCCATTCTGCTTTTCATTCGTATTGAAATAGATGGTTGGAGGGGTGAGTTGGATGGGAATGGACAAAGAGGGTACTGGCAGGTGCTTCAAAAAGTCCTTCGCAGAGGACTCAGCGATGCGCGGCGCGAGGTGTTCCAGGTCCAATTCAATCTTCAATTCCGAGTTACGCGTCCCGGGTTCAAATTGACTCAACCCGATGGTGATTTCTCCGGATGGATTGGTCTTGCCGCTGTCGCTTTTGGGCAGCGTGCCTCGGTTGTAGCGCCAAATGATGGGGACTTTGCTCAGCGGCTGGTTCCCGAGTGTTGCGGTGCAGACCAACGTGCCTCGGTAGCGTTCGGCGAAGGAGAGCTTAACCCCGTCGACTTGGGCTTCGAGGTGCATGTCCCCCATTAAGCGGGAAATTCCGTCCAAAGCCGCACGGTCCAGGGCAATTTCACCTCCGGCACCTTGCCAAAGATTGACTTCGCCCCAGTGTGTTTCCAAATCTTCCAAGCAACGGATGTAGCCGTCCATGGCAAGGGCCGCATTGCCTTGCTTTTGAGCCACGAGCGCCGATTCAAAATGCCCGCCAGCGATTTCGAGATCCGCTGCCTTGCGTTCACTCAAAATACGTTGATAGGTCGCTTTATTTAGGCGATAATATGCCCAGATTTCTGTTTCGTTTTCATAACGTCCAACCAGCTCATAGCCCTCGAGGTCTTCGGTGGCGGCACTTTGGATGCGCTCTTCAAAATTTTGACCGGCGATGCCCTGGAATTGGGTGGTGTGAAGAATCGACGAGGCTTCGATTTTCACTCGGATTTGACCCGCAAGCTCTGCCAATGCCCGCTTCTG
>DLQB01000056.1:0-439 GCA_002477505.1 Flavobacteriales bacterium UBA7443 | reverse complement strand
TCATTGACCCAAGCCGGCGCTTCACCCCATTGGTTCGTGCCAGCGCAGCCGGCGATGAGTAGGGCAATCATTGTGAATCCGGCGCCTTGCATTGCGTGCCGAAATCCAAGGGAGAAAGATGCTGAATTCCGCATTATTGAACCATGCGTTTCGCTTCAGCTTCCACACGTGAACGTGAAGCATTGGCTATATCAGAAATTGCGGCATCGACCATGGATGCTTCGGATCGCAGGTTATTATTGGCTTGCAATTGCCCTAGCAAATCCCGACGCCCCAATCGCCAAACACTTCCATTGCTTCTAGCGGGGTAGATGTTGTTGTTGTCTCCTCCATAACGGGCGTATTCGATCACATCATTCTGCTCGCGTTTGATGATCTCCGTCATTTCTGTTTTGCCTGTTTCGAGCGAGACGAGAGAAAGTTGGACAGTGACCTTCAC
>DLQB01000147.1:10893-13700 GCA_002477505.1 Flavobacteriales bacterium UBA7443 | reverse complement strand
CCGATGTGGAGGGAGCTTCCTTCATTGAGGATGAGCCGACTTCCTTCGATCAAAATGAATGAAGCCTCGCCTCCGCTCAAGCTATCCCCAATAAGCATTTTGCCACCTTGCCCAATGGTAATGATTCCATTGCAGGTGCCGCTGGATGCTTCAAATACTGGCCATGAACCGATTCCGTTTGCTTCGTTTGTGCCTACTTCCAAAGTTCCCATAGCTGCTAGATTGTAATTTCCGATGATTCGCTTTTCCGCGGCAGCCCACCCTAGCTGTTCAAGTTGAAATGAGTTCGCATTTCCATTGGTCAACGGTTGTCCATGAATGATCCAATCCGATAAGAAATCCAGATGCGATGTGAGAGCACAATGAAATGCGGAACTCGCAGAAGAAGGCTCGAATGAAAGGGCATCAAAAGCACTTGGAAAGCTCGAGAATTCTGAGTCCAGTGGACGGTCAATCGCCGATAATGTCGGAACGAAAAGACTCTGATTGGCACAATAATCAGACTCAATTCCGCCGAGTTCAAGTGCGGAGTTAAACAGGAGCAGATGATTGGAGTAACTGCCTGAAAGTTCATTCCAAGCTGGCAAATTGGCATCGCACCATGTCATTTCCTCAAAATTCAGCGGCTCACCCCATTCCCAGTCAGAATTGAAGATTTCTGCCTCGAAAATGACCAATTCTTCTGGATTCGAATCTTCATGAGACGAGTTGCCGGGGTGGGTAAATAGAGAGACATCCAAATACTCCCAGCCCAAAAGTGATTCTGACGCGTGATATATGATGTCATTTGGACTGGAAGTTGGTTCATAGGGATTGCCGTTTGACGTGGCAATGCAGATGGGGGTGGCAGGCAATCCCCATTCGTTTTGCAGATCTTGAAGGGCTTCTCGCGATGATCCAGAATGAAATGGGGAGTGAATCAGCATTTCACCAGCAGCGGCAGACTGCAATGCACTCATCATGGCGTTTGCCTCAACGGACATCTCTGCGAAGAAATTAATGGCTTCTTGCAATGCGGTTGGTAGCCAGGCTCCTCGGTATGGGGTGTCCAAGGAAACAAACAAACGGGTGCAATGCGATTCATCAGTGACTTCCATAGATCGAAGTGCATGCCTGCCCACGATGCCACCTAAGCTAGCTCCGACCATTACAATGGGTTCACCTCCCGATTTGTAATCCCGGCACAAGCGAATGACTTCTTGCGTGAGAGCGGACTGATTTTCGATTGATTGTGTTCCATCAACTTGGTCTACAAATACGAGATCAAATCCTTCTTGCAAAAGCACTTCCAGGAACCCTGTCAAATCAGGGATTCCAATGGTTTCGTATGGGCCACATTCCCAAAGTATATCCCAATTGAAATCGCCAAAACCATGGGTCGGAATGTGATTCCCAATAGCAGGGTCAAAGCCTTGTAAGAATACAAGAGGTCGATCAAATTCATTGTCGTTCCCAAGCTTCAAGAGCGCTTGGCCGGTAATCGGTTGGCCATTTTGAAAGCAGCCCACCCACCAGGGGTCTGAATCGTTGCCGCTTGCCCAAGGAGGGAGATCAGGTTCTACGCATGATTCTGACGAAAAGACGGGGAAGAGAATGCTGCATTCCAATGACTGGTTTGGATTTGTGGACTTCAGTCCTACAATGGCGGCTTCCGATTCAGAAGCAATGAATCGAGTGATTGGAGAGTCAAGTGTTAATTCAATTTCCTCGCCGTCGTGGAGCAACCACCAGTTGTTATGGATCCATTCATCGGGCACCAATTCGCTCGAAACCACAAAAGAATTGTATCCTTCCTTTATGAAACTGTGCGAGCTCAGAAGATTCGAAGCGGTTTCGTGGGAGTCGAGTCCGAGTTTTGGGACCGCACGTAGCAGCGGCTTCGAGCGGAACGATAAGGCTAATCCGATGTGTTTGTTCTTCCGGGTTACTTCTCGGAAGATAGAATCACAAGCTGAAACGCTTGGTCCCTTCATTTCGCAGTTTTCTTTCGACCATAGAAACTGGGATTGCCTGCTCGACCTTGGAGAGATGGTTTGACTCGCACCTATGCTCGAAAATAGAAGCAGCAGGAATGTGCCCGCGATTGCGGGAGAATATGATTTCATGAAATATAGAATTAGAGGGAGCAGGCGATTGAAGCCGTGTCTCCTATGTGGTCGATATCGATGGATACAGTGCGCTCGACGCCCATGCCAGGAACAATCAGGTCAAAGGAGCGGCGAGCAGGCATAGTTTGACCGGGATAAACATATCCCTTGAGTATTAGCGCTGGTTTTGGTTGCCGTCCGGGAGTGAACCACATGGGTTTGTTAGACGCCTCTTCACACCAATCACATCGCACCAAGGATATTCCATCTTGAGGAGAGTCATTCTCGTTTCTCCCACCAATGAGCTGGATCCAGAATGGTGAGTTCAAAACCAATTGAATTGAATTGTCAGATGTCTGGAAATGCTGATTGATTTGAAAGGCATAGGAGCTTCCAGTAGGGTTGGACCATTCGCCTAAGAATTCGGTTTGCGATAAGTCTATAGGTCCATAAAATGAACAGGGCTCACCGTTTGGCGACCACAACGTATCCGAAAGAGAATGATAGGAAGGCGATTGCCACCAGGAATGCGATACGGGGTCAATCTCCCGGGTTTGCATCCAAAATGAATGAGGGTACGTTCCATCGATGAAGGATGCTTCAACGGTCCACCATTGATGGGTGCGCGCTTCTTTTTTGCATCCATTAATGGATGCGAGGACCAATAAAACCCCAATGCCCTGCGCAACTTTTAAACTCCCCCTCATGCCTCTTCTCATG
>DLQB01000147.1:0-10822 GCA_002477505.1 Flavobacteriales bacterium UBA7443 | reverse complement strand
ACTATTTGAACTTTCGCAACGCCTTGTCAAATAATTGAGCGAGTGCTTTGGCGTCCCGTTCATTGAGTTGTTTGCCCAATACGAAACGGGAGCGCAGGTAGTTGAATTGAAGGGAGTCACCACCCATGATCCAAAAACTTTGGTCCAAGTTGTGCATGAACTTGGAGGGGTCTCGGCGCAGAACCTCCATGCGTTTGATATTGGACTTGATGAAAAACTTGGCCTTGCCATAATTTCCGAAAGCATTTTTGATGCTCATTCCTTCGGCGTTGACCCGGATCATTTCCCTTCCAACCCTCCGCCAAGCCAAGACTTTGAGCACGCGAATCGCAAAGAAGGTCCAAAAGGCCAGACAGATCAAAAGGAAATTTTGCTCTTCCCCTTGGCTTTGGGTATAAGCATAACCAAAAGAACCGCCCACCAAAAGCCAGGCCGCAAACCACGCGTCGAGCATCATCTGTTGGGATGACGTGATGCGTTGATGGATGATTACCGTCAGCGCATCTTCATGCCATGCGTACGTAATGCGTTGGCCAATTTTAAGTTCGCTTCCGTTCTTCATGATTCGGTTTCATCCTGCACAGCAAACATCAATCGCTGATAGATTCCCTCATACTCGGGAAGTATTTTTTGGATTCGAAAATCGGAGGCACGTGCCTTCGCCATTTTCTTGGCCTTGGCCATTTGCTCCGGATTTTTAAGCAATTGAAGCGCATATTTTGCCATCTGCTGCACATCGCCAACAGGGGCTAAGAATCCGGACTTCCCATGGTCAACCACTTCGGGAATTCCCCCAGAATCACTCGCTACAACGGGCACACCAGCCGCCAGTGCTTCTAAGGCGGCCAACCCAAAGCTTTCCGTTTCGGATGGCAACAAGAAAAGATCACTGATGAGCAGGGGTTCAACGGGGTTTTTGATTTTTCCAATGCAAATGATATCATCGCCTACGCCCTGATCCATTGCCATTTTCTCAATGCGCGAACGTTCGGGGCCATCACCCACCAAAAGTAACTTTGCCGGAATAGCCTTGCGAATTCGAATGAAGGTTTCGAGCACATCTTGGACACGTTTGACGGGCCTGAAATTTGAAATGTGTGTGATAATCGGCTCTCCATTGGGCGCGATACTCTTCCGGAAGGCCTCGTCCGCGGCTCTCTCGAAATGCTGCGTGCAAATGAAATTGTTCACGACTTGGATGGCGCGTTCAACTCCAAACAATTCGAGCGTGTCTTTGCGGAGGCTTTCGGACACTGCCGTGACGGCATCGGATCGGTTGATCGCGTGAGAAATCACAGGCTCAAACGCGGGTTCGCGGCCCAACAGCGTGATATCCGTTCCGTGAAGCGTGGTCACAACGGGGATGCGGATTCCTTGTGCTTGCAAGATGTCCCGTGCAAGGACGGCGGCACTCGCATGTGGAATGGCATAGTGGACGTGGAGCAAATCGAGGTCGTGTGCCAGGGTGACCTCAACCATCTTGCTCGTCAATACGAGCTCGTAAGGTTGGTAATCAAACAGCGGATAATCGGAAACTCTCACCTCGTGGTAAAACAAGTTGCTTTTGAGGCTGCCCATTCGGGCCGGAGTGCTGTATGTGATGAAATGGAGCTCGTGACCTTTTTCAGCAAGGGCTTTGCCCAGTTCTGTGGCGACAACACCAGAACCGCCGAAAGTAGGGTAGCATACGAATCCGATTTTCATGGAGCAGTGGGTTCTTATTGGTGGGAAGCCTCATCAAAGCGTGATGCCACCCCCAATGATAGATAAACCTCGTGTTGCATTTTTGTTCTGATGTCCCAATCAATCAGCTTTCGATTTCCGGCATCTGGGAATGTTCGGTTGGAGAGGAATACAAAGATGATGTCCGCATCGGGATCTGCCCAAGCCAGAGTTCCTGTGAATCCAGAATGTCCAAAGCTTGAAGAGCTCGCCTCGTTGCAGGTGGGGCCAGAATCGGGTTCGTTGGCAGGACGATCGAATCCACTGGCTTTTCGGTATTCGGGATCGGCATCGACACGGCTGGTCCAGTCTAAAATGGTTTCAGCTTGGAACCATTCTGTTTTCCCATAGCTTCCTCCCATCCGCAACATGTGCATCAACCGAGAGAGGTCATATGCATTGCCAAATAGCCCCGCGTGACCGCAAACCCCCTCCAACATGGCTGCACCGGGATCATGAACGGTGCCCCGAACGATGCCCTTACGAAAAATAGTGTCGTTTTCTGTGGGCGCAATGTTGTTAGGATTCATCTTCTCAAGTGGTTCGAAGCCGAGGCTATTCCAGCCGGCTTTGCCGTAAAACAATTCCTGTGTGAATTGGTCCAGGGATTTGCCTGTCTTGCTCTCGATGATGCGCTGAATCGCGTAGAATCCCAAATCACTGTAGCGGTGTTTTCCTACTGGGTCAACCGGGGCTGTTTTGATTTTGTGCCAGATGCTGTCTTTCCAGCTTGGTCGCATGAAGCAGGTATCTGTGATTTTCTGTGCATGCGCTGCAGTGGGAAGGTTAGAAAATGCCGTGGAGTCCTCCAGCGCCTCCAAATAGAAGGGGATCCAGGATGTGAGACCGGCACGGTGTGCCAAAACATCTTGCAACAAGCGCGATCCCATTTCCGTGCCCTTTAATTCCGGTAGCAGCGTATCGAGGCGGTCATTTCGGTCCAGTAATCCCTTTTCTTCGAGGTGCATGAGGGAGAGCGTAGACGCCGCGATTTTCGTAATGCTGGCCAAATCATAAACAGTGCTGGGCTTCACCGGCGCCGTACCGTCCAAAGTGCCATAGATCCCATCATGCACAATCATGCCTCTGTGGGCGACAACAACTCGGCAACCTGGCATGGCTCCGCCAGCAATCGCGTCAAGTGCGATGCTGTCAATTTTCATTTTTGCATCAAAGGGAACTTTAGAAAACCCCAAGCGTTGCCTGCCCAGCCAAGGCAACCCATGCCCCTCGGGAAAAGCCCCAACGGAGACGGGCAAAGATCCACCCGCCATTCCCGCGCCTGTGAGGGCATTGGCAACGGCATCGATGGTGCGGTCATCATCCTGATAGGCAATCACAAGCCCATGGGCCAGGGCGGCGCATTTCTCCAGCCGTTCGAGCAGGTAGGGGCTGCCATACACCACCAGTGTTGTGGGGATGTTGCGTTCATTCGCTAGAGCCAGTGTCCATTCCAATTGGTTGATGATTTCATTCGGAATGCCATGTTCCTTGCTTACTGAATGCGAGGTGCCTCCCAGATGAATAACCAGCCAGTCAGGTTCCTTTGCCAGGGAACCAGGAATGATGGATTTGGCCTGTTCTATGAACATGCGATCGGTCATGGACTGTCCGGAAAACGCACTCGTACCGCCCATGATGCGCTGGGCAACTCCGTTGAATTGCTGATGAGGTTGATCTGGCCATCCGATGAACAACGATTCAACGTCATTCACGGCGTCTCCCCAGGGCAGTAGCCGATCTCTGTTGGTCACCACCGTCAGGGATTTAGCCAGTAACTCCCGGTGAATAGATTCTGCACGGTCTGAGTCATAGGGTCCGGCAATCGGCGCCATGGCCATTCCCCATGATTTCGCAGCAAGCAGTCGACGGCATTTTTCTGCAATCAAAAGGGAGTCGATGCGATTGGATGCAATGGCGGCCTCGATTTCATTGATGGCTTTCAAAGGGTCGCCGGGAAAAAGCAAGATGTCGTTTCCGGCAATCAGGGCGTCGACATGAGGGGTTTCAGTGAGGGCGAATTCTGAAAAGCCTTTCATGGTCATGGCATCGGTGAAGATGAGACCTTCAAATTTTAATTCTTGACGCAGAATGCTGTCGATGATGAGCGGAGAGAGGGTGGAAGGCCTGCCGGGTGTGCCGTCCAAGGAAGGAATTGATAGATGCGCGGCCATCATAGCAGTAATGCCCTTATTGACGATTTGACGAAAGGGTTCCAGTTCAATCGAGTCAAGGCGGCTGCGGTCATGAAGGATGGATGGCAGGGTTTTGTGAGAGTCTGAATCGGTGTCACCATGTCCGGGAAAGTGCTTGGCCGTAGCGAGCACACCTACGTCTTGCATCCCTCGTGCGTAGGCTATTCCCATTTCCGCGACACGCTGCACATTGCTTCCAAAGGAGCGGCTGCCAATGACTGGATTCAAAGGATTGCTGTTGACATCGACAACAGGAGCAAAGTTGACTTGGACACCGGTGCCCCGAAGCGCATTTCCAACTTCTTGACCAAATTTCCGGGTCAAGGCCGTGTCATTTGCCGCTCCAATGGTCAATGCTCTCGGCCAAGAACGCGTGGAGTCTAGCCGCATGCCAAGACCCCATTCGGCATCGCTCGAAATGAGCAATGGAACTTTGCTGTTTTGCTGAAGCCGCTTGAGGCGTTGGATTTGTCCTTGAGGATGTCCTTGCATGCAGATGACGCCTCCGATGAGGCCTTTCTGTGCCCATTGCTCAGCCACTTCCCAATCCTTGTGATCTTCGTGCGCATAAACGGGAGGCATGAGCAGCTGTGCGATTTGTTCGCGTTGATTCAGGGAGTGAAGGACGGAATCCGCCCAGCGCAGGTGGTCAGCTTGCAAGAACGGAGGACGTAACGTGTCCTCTGCATTCGGATTATTTTCTTGGGAAAATTCAAGCTGCGCGCCAGGGGAGGCGATTGATCGATTCGCAGAGTAAAGAGTAACGCAGAGAACGAGAAGCCAAACTTTCCTGTGCATCATGCCTCGGACATGACTTTTCGAGCATGATTCAGAAGGAAATCAAATTGCTCGTCGATGGAGAGGTTGCTATTGTCCATCACGATTGAGTCTTTCGCCTTTCGCAGAGGAGCCACCGCCCGGGTGGTGTCGATTCGGTCGCGTTCTCGAATGTTGTTCAATACATCGCCGAGGCTGGATTCCACGCCTTTGTTTTTCAACTCTTCAAAACGTCTTCTGGCCCGAATTTCTAAATCGGCCGTGATGAAAAACTTGAGCTCTGCTTTGGGCATGACAACTGTTCCTATGTCCCTTCCGTCCATTACAACGCCCCCAACCGAGGCCATGCGCTGCTGGATGTTGACCAGTTTGTGTCGAATTTCGGGCACTGCGGCGACCAAACTCACGCGGCGTGCGACTTCCATGGAGCGAATCTCCTTTTCCACATTCACACCTCCAAGATGAATTTCCGATTTCTCCGTTTTGCTGTTGTATTTGAACGCGATGTACATCCGCTCGATGGCTGCCGGGATTCTTCGCTCATCAATTTCATTTCCATTAATGAGTCGTTCTTTGATGCAGAAAAGTGCTGCAGCTCGATACATTGCTCCGGTATCGACGTAAACAAAGTTCAATTCCTTGGCCAAAGACTTGGCCATGGTGCTCTTGCCCGATGACGAATGTCCATCGATTGCGATATTGATTCTGCCTTTCTCCATGATGGTGCAAATTAAGTGTTCAATTCGTCAAATTTGCTCGAAATCTTCGCGGATTAAATGTGAGGCCTATGTGGGTGGATGAGCCAGCGAAATGATACGTATTTCGGGTCAGCCGGAATCTAAATTGACGGACTTTGATTTCCCCTCCTATGGAGAAGCCATTGGTGCCAAATCGACTGGATGCGGCCATCTCGACACGTCTTCGGTAATCATAGCCGAACATAAGCGAGCCATTTTCGCCCAAGCTGATTTGCGTACCGAGTGCAATATGGCGGAGCAGCTGATCGCCAAATTGGAATTTTGGATTGGGTATGACTTCACCCGTGAGCGGGTCAATCCCATCATCATAGGTTCCAGGAGGCGCTAAATCCCAAGTCTCCATATGGTTTCCTTTGACGTAAAAAACGAACGGAGCGTTGTCGAATCCTTTCGCCAAGGTCCACTGCAAGTTCCAAGGCAAAGCACCTGAAGGTTGGGTTCCTTTCCATCCCCATTGACGCCCAAAACCCGAAATTCCTGCGCCAAGCGCGAGGTTTTTACCAGGCCACCTAGCCTGGACAAACCCCTCAATTCCGGCCCAAATTGCCACTTCGCGATTGAGGCTTCTTGAACCCGCGAAGACTTGTCCCCCGACGGTCCAATTCGAATCAATGGGGTGGGACCAGCCTGCGAATGCAATCAGGTCGCTGCCGGGGAAGGTTCCCTCGGAATTTCCTGCGGCGTCATACGCATCGAATTGACCATAATTGAGCGCACGCATTCCCAGCTGCGTCATTCCCTTTCGCTTTTTTTGCAAGGCATAATTCACTGAAATCAGACCAATCCCGCTGTAATAATTCACATAATCCAATGCCATCATGCCAGCGTCACTGGAATCGAGCAGATTGGGATTGTAGGCCGCGGCGTGCAAATCTCCTTGAAGATCAGCCATCAGTGTTCCCCCGAGTGCAGCGCAGCGCGCATCCGTGGGGATTTCAAAAACAAGCGATTCCTGAACATTTTGTGCTTGCACGTGCAACAGGCACAAACAAAATAAAGTGAGCGCAGCAGCGGATTGGATTCGGAGATGCTTCATTGCAGGTTGTAACGCGCTAGTTGGCTTTTTCGTTTGTGACCGCCCGGCTCACCACTTCTCCAATTTCTTTGACATACGTGAATCGAAGTCCTTTTAAGTAACGCTCATCAATTTCGTCCACGTCTTGTTTGTTGCGGTGGCACATGATAATTTCCTTGATTCCGGCTCGCTTTGCGGCTAGGATTTTTTCCTTGATTCCTCCCACGGGCAATACTTGGCCGCGCAACGTGATCTCGCCCGTCATAGCCAATGCTTTGCGGATTTTTTTTCCGGTGAATGCGGATACCATGGCCGAGACCATTGTAATTCCAGCACTTGGTCCATCTTTTGGAATCGCTCCCTGAGGAACGTGAAGATGCACATTGGTCTTGCTCATTTCTTCCGCATTCAACCCCAAAGACTGTGCGTGTGACTTGATGTATTCAAGCGCAATCATGGCACTTTCTTTCATGACGTCGCCGAGGTTTCCGGTAAGCGTGAGTTTACCGGTACCCTTGGTGAGCGACGTTTCAATGAATAAAATATCGCCCCCATTGGGCGTCCAAGCCAATCCTGTAACCACTCCAGGTGTCTCATTCCCTTGGTACCGATCTTTTTCTCGGGAGGGCCCCAAAATATCTTTGAGGTGTTTAGGAGCGACAACGGGCTCGAATGATTCGGCCAATGCGACCTCTTTGGCTCGGTTACGGATGACCTTGGCGATTCTTTTCTCCAATCCACGAACACCACTTTCATTGGTGTATTGCTCGACAATGGCTTCCAATGTTTTGACCGGAATCTTGATTTCTTTTTGGGAAAGGCCCGAATCATTGAGGTGTTTAGGAACCAGGTGTCGTTTGCCAATCTGGACCTTTTCCTCGACCGTGTAGCCCGTGACCTCAATAATTTCCATCCGATCGCGAAGGGCAGGTTGGATAGAACCCAAGCTATTGCATGTTGCAATGAACATGACGTTGCTGAGGTCGTAATCAAGGTCCAAGTAATTGTCGTGAAATGCGCTGTTTTGTTCGGGATCCAACACCTCTAACATTGCACTTGAAGGGTCCCCGTGGTGGTCCCGTCCAAGCTTGTCGATCTCATCAAGGACGAATAAAGGATTCGATTGCCCCGCTTTCTTCAGGCTCTGTAAAATACGGCCAGGCATGGCCCCAATGTATGTTTTTCGGTGTCCGCGGATTTCCGCTTCGTCCCGAAGTCCACCAAGGCTCATTCGCACATACTCGCGGTTCAATGCCTTAGCGACACTCTTTCCAAGCGAGGTTTTGCCCACCCCGGGAGGGCCATAAAGGCAGATGATCGGTGCCTTCAAGTCGCCCTTTATTTTGAGCACAGCGAGATGCTCAATAATGCGTTCCTTCACCTTGTCCAACCCGTAATGATCTTCATCCAAAACGGCTTGCGCATGGTGCAGGTCAAAGTTGTCTTTTGATTTTTTCGACCATGGCAAATCCAGCATGAGATCCACGTAGTTGGCTTGGACGCTATACTCCGCCGATTGCGAATTCATGCGTTCCAACTTGGTGATCTCCCGATCGAAAGCTTCCTTGGCATGGGCCGGCCATTCCATGGATTCAGCCTTGAGCTTTCGTTCTGCAACTTCTTGTGCCTGAGGGTTATTGCCAAGTTCTTCTTGAATCTGCTTCAACTGCTGATTCAGATAGTACTCGCGCTGTTGTTGATCCAGTTCGCCCTTGACCTTGGTCTGTATGTCTCGCTTCAAAGAAAGCATCTGTTTCTCCTTATTGAGAAGTTCTAATACTTTTCGGGCGCGCGCTTTGATTCCCGCGACTTCCAAAAGCGTTTGCTTTTCTTCTACCGGAGCGTTCATGTTCGAACCAATAAAATTGACCAAAAAGGTCAAACTTTCGATGCTCTTGATGGCAAAACCCGCCTCAGAAGGAATGTTGGGGCTCAATTGGATGATCTCGATGGCCAGCTCTTTCAAGCTTTCCATGAGCGCCTTGTGCTCATCATCTTTCGGCGGAAGATTTTCGGCGTCGTACTCCACAACACGGGCTTTCATGTACGGTTCTTCTTGGACTACCTCGGTCCATTTGAATCGCTTTT
The DNA here is from genome assembly GCA_002477505.1 of Flavobacteriales bacterium UBA7443. GTDB lineage: Bacteria > Bacteroidota > Bacteroidia > Flavobacteriales_D > Sanyastnellaceae > UA16. The sequence continues at coordinate 2,267 of DLQB01000147.1, read as the reverse complement.
GCCCCTGCAGTATGACCGTGTTGGACCCATCAGGCATGCGCAGCATTTTGATGACTTTCGCTACGGTGCCCACTTCATTCAGATCCGTGCCGTTGGGCACTTCGATGTCATCGTTTTTTTGACTGACGACTCCAATGCGTTGGTCATTCTTGTGGGCTTCTTTCACCAACCGAATGGATCGATCACGTCCCACGGTAATTGGGATGACCACACCCGGGAATAACACGGTGTTGCGCAAGGAGAGGAGCGGGAGGTCTTCCGGCACTTCTTCCTTTTGCATCGCTTCTTCATCCTCCGCAGATATCAACGGAATAAATTCGTGATCTTGGGCGTCGCTCAGCGACCACTGCTCTTCTTCAATTTGATCTTCAAACATCTTCTTCCTTATTCATCCTCTTCATGTCAAATCCCGTGCCACCGTCATTTCGGACATTGTGGCAGTTGTTTATGTCAGCCTGAACGACTGATTTGCGTTTCTTATTGTCGGCGTTCTGTGGCAATCTGGTGCTGTTCACGCCAGTAGTTGATGTCAGCATCCGTGAGGACGATGCCCCTGCGCTCCATCACTGCGTGTGCGGTCTGAATGAACTTGTCAAAATCATGCAGTTGCCATGCTTGGCCTCCGCCCCAAGAAAACGAAGGAATGTGCTTGGGTTGAAATCCGCTACCAAAAATATTACAGCCGGGACCAACAATGGTACCGGTGTTGAACATGGTGTTAATGCCTGATTTGCTGTGATCGCCCATGATCAATCCGCAAAATTGGAATCCTGAATCCACATACGTTTGTTCTTTTTCGCTCCAAAGTCGAACCGGGCTATAGTTGCTTTTGAGATTGCTTGTGTTTGTGGCGGCCCCTAAGTTGCACCAATGCCCTATGACGGAATTGCCAAGAAATCCGTCATGGCCTTTGTTGCTGAATCCCAAAAACGTTGAATTCGAGACTTCCCCTCCAATGCGACATTGATCGCCAATCGTGGTGGGGCCGTAGACGCTAGACCCCATTTTGATTACGCTGCTTGCACCCAAGAATAGTGGGCCACGGATGTTGCTGCCTTCTTGGATTTCACTTTCTGGTCCGAGTAAGACGGGGCCTGCCTCTGTATTGATGGTGCACGCATTGACCTTGACCCCTTGGGCCAAAATCAGGTTTTCAAGTGGGCCGATTACTTGGACGTGGTTGGGGAGTTCGATGTTCGTTGCGTCATTGGCGCCCCAAAAACCCTTCACATGTTGTGCTTGGGTAAGAATCCACTCGCCACATCTTGAAAATAGTTCCTGTGGTGATTGCAGGAGGTCGGCGTTAGCCATTGTTTTTCGCGTTGAAGTGCCGGAGGAATCGCTTCCGACCCATTCAAACAGGAGCGTGCCTTGATGGTACAGATTTTCGCCTCTGGAGAGCTGCGCAATCGCCTCTAATGCATTCGATGAAGGGATCCAACGATCATTCAAGCGTCCGTGTTCAGATGCATGTTGAACATTATCACAAGCGGTCTGTTCCAACTGTACGATGGTATCAGAAGTAACCGCGCTCCAAAACTGCGCTAAAGGCAATGCTCCCGTGAGCATGCGGCCTCCTCGGTGTGCGACACCGAAGGGATGCATGCATTTGTTGGGGTCGTCGGTGAAGAAGTTCCAAGTCGTCATGCTCCAAAAATACGCCCTCATTGCATTACCTGCCTCTGAGAATGCCCTAACCCTTCCTGCACGATGAAAGAAAGAGGCGTAGCACAACAGTTCTCGATCAAGGATTTGGAGCATTTCACAGGCGTTAAGTCACACACCATCCGCGCATGGGAGCAGCGGTACAATTTATTGGTGCCGAAGAGGACAGCGACGAATATTCGATATTACAGTGGTGATGACTTGAAGAAACTCTTGAACGTTTCTTACCTCATGTACCACGGAATGAAGATTTCGAAAATCGCCGACTTGGGAGACGAGGCGTTGATCGATAAGGTGAATGAAGTGCAGATTGAGGAAGGGGGATTGAGCGCTGTGTTTTCTCGGTTGAAATTGAGCATGCTCAATTACGATGAAGCCTTGTTCAACGAAATCGTCCGAGAGCATTCGAATGAGTATGGATTGGAAAAAACAGTACTGGAGGTATTTCTTCCATTCCTCTCCCAAATAGGAGTGCTGTGGTTAACGAATTCCATATGTCCAGCCCAAGAACACTTTATTAGCCATTTGATGCGCCAGGTGTTGAACTCGGCTGTTGACTGTTTGCAGGAGGATTTGAAAAGTGATGCGCCAATCGCTGTGCT
>DLQB01000032.1 GCA_002477505.1 Flavobacteriales bacterium UBA7443 | reverse complement strand
CTCAACCACGGCTCGGCAATGGCGGAGGCGTTTTATATGGGGGTGCCCTTGATCAGCGTCACGGCGGATCGTCCAATTTCCAAGCGGCACATGGGGCCGGGTCAAATGGTGGTCCAATCGCATGCGTTTGAATCCCATGTCGTCTGTTCACTTGAATTGGACGAGCAGGTCATGTCACCGGCGGAATTGCGCGGAGCGGCCACTGAAGCTTGGCTTCAAGCCCAGCGCGGCCCGGTTCATGTCAATGTGCCATTTGATGAACCGCTTTATGGCATGACTGAAAATTCGGCAAAGGCATTAGTTGAAGTCAACGCGGCGGTTGAAGCGGACCAGGCCATGCCTGAAGAGCTGGTTGATCAACTGAGTTGCCATGATCCGAAAGTATTGGTCTTACTGGGAGCTGTTCCCGCATTTTTGCGCTCGGATGAATCGTTGTCCGCTTTGATGGAGCGGGCCGCTGTTTTTGCCAATGCCTTCGGTCCAATTCCTTCGATGAATGCAGAAACGTCTGCGTCGGCGATGCTCAATGCTTGGAATGAGAAAGACGGGGATGACTTTCAGCCCGATGCAATCATTACCTGTGGTCTTCCTCCAATGGACAAGAAGTGGCGGGCGCAATTGGTTGATTGGAAAGCACCGCATTGGCACATCGGAAATGAAGTGCACGATTGGGACATGTTCAATGCAAAAGTCGGATCGTGGAATATTTCGGCTGCCAGAGGGCTGGCGCAACTTGTGCAGGCGATGCCCGGATTCAATGCGCATGCAGGCCAATGGAATGTAGCGGCTGATCGGCGGGCGGCAAGCGTTGCCAAAATGGCGGCGGAGTGGCCGAACCAATGGACCGATTGGCACATTTACCACCGGCTTTCTGTGGCACTTGATGATAAAACTTCGGTGCATTTTGCCAATTCTACATCGGCGCGCTATGCCCAATGGTTCGATTGGGGAGATCGCGCCTTGCACGCCAACCGAGGAGCTGCCGGCATTGACGGTTGCTTGAGCACGGCAGTAGGGGATGCCTTGGCCAATCCCAATCGACCGGTTGTTTTGCTGACGGGAGACGCGGCTTGGTTGTATGATGCGAATGGACTCGCTGTGGAGCCAAAGCCCGCGAACCTCAAGGTGATTGTCATCAATAACGGTGGAGGGAATATTTTCCGTTGGATCGACGGGCCGGAAAAAGAGGAGGTACTGGAGCAATATTTCGAAGCACCTTTTGCGGAAAACATGAAGGGAAGCGCCCTTCAGCTTGGGCTCGCCTATGGCTCCGCTAAAAATTGGAGTGAATTTGAAGAATCATTTCCTTTGTGGTGCAACATCGCGGGCCCATCCTTGTTAGAATTGAAAACAAGCGGCAAAGATTCGGCAGGCTTTCTCCAAGCGCTCCGAGCGGGGGGGGCTTCAAAATGAAAACGTAGTTCAACTTAGAATTCAAAAGAACATGGCGCAGAGAATTTGGGAATCCATTAAGGAATACGAGGACATTCGATTTGAATACTGTGATCAGGTGGCCAAAATCACCATCAACCGCCCTCAGGTTTACAATGCATTCCGACCGGAGACCAACATCGAAATGCTGGATGCAATGAACATCTGCCGCGAGCGAACGGACATAGGAGTCGTCGTTCTGACCGGTGAGGGAGAAAAAGCCTTTTGCAGCGGCGGCGATCAAAATGTCAAAGGCGTTGGCGGTTATATTGGAGGTGACGGCGTGCCTCGGCTCAACGTGCTTGATTTGCACAAGGAAATTCGCGCATTGCCCAAGCCCGTTGTGGCCATGGTCAACGGATATGCCATCGGTGGTGGCCATGTTCTGCATGTCGTGTGTGACTTGACCATCGCTTCGGAGAATGCCATTTTCGGTCAAACGGGTCCCAAGGTTGGCAGCTTTGATGCGGGGTTTGGTTCGAGCTACCTCGCTCGCCACGTCGGCCAAAAAAAGGCACGCGAAATTTGGTTCCTTTGTGAGCAGTATTCCGCAGCGGAGGCCGAACAGATGGGAATGGTCAATACCGTCGTGCCGCTGGCAGAGCTCGAAAACACCACAATGAAGTGGTGTGCAACCATGTTGAAGCGTTCACCATTCGCGTTGCGAATGATTAAACGGGGATTGAATGCAGAACTCGATGGTCAACGCGGACTCATGGAATTTGCCGGAGATGCGACGTTGATGTACTATTTGATGGAAGAGGCGCAGGAGGGCAAAAATGCATTCCTTGAGAAGCGCGATCCTGATTTTCAGAAGTTCCCAAAATTTCCTTGATCACGGGTCATGGCGGTTCGGGATTGGATACAAGCTTCTCGTTTGCGCACGCTGCCCTTGGCAGCGTCATGCGTCTTAGTCGGGGCGGCGGTCAGCCATGGGTACGTCCAGCAATCCGAATTGCTCAGAACCCAATTCTGGGTGGTTTTTTCTTCCATTTTAGTCACGGTCATTTTATTGCAGATTCTGTCCAATTGGGCGAACGACTGGGGGGACTTTGAAAACGGAGCGGATGATTCGAGTCGCCAGGATCGGGCCGTTGCTTCAGGCAGAATTACGCCTGTGGCCATGAAAAAGGCGGTCCTTGGAATCGCGGTTTTGGCCTTTCTGAGTGGTCTTGTTGCCTTGTCCCTGGCCTTTTTCGAAGCGGGACTTCTACTGCCAGCGTTGCTTTTCTTGGTGCTCGGCGTTGCGGCCATCGCTGCCGCATTTCGCTACACAGCAGGCAAGAGTCCATACGGTTACAAAGGGCATGGAGACGCCATGGTTTTTTTGTTTTTTGGTTGGATTGGGGTGTTGGGCACCGCTGCATTGCTTTCCCATCAATGGAACTACGAGTGGCTGTTGCCGGCAACTTGGTCAGGAACGATGTCCGTCGCAGTCTTGAATTTGAACAATATGCGGGATCATGCCTCGGACGCCATTGCGGGAAAAAACACCCTTGTGGTGCGCAACGGTTTGACGTGGGCCAGGCGATACCACCTCATCTTGTTTGCTGTGGGATGGTGCTCCTGGTGGTTGTACGCGTTGGTTTTGCATCCCGGAGAATGGCGGGGCATGGGGTGGATTGCTGTGTTGAATGCGGTGCATCTGGCACACGTCTTTCGGGTGTTCAACGTTTCAAGCCCAGAGGATTTGGATCCTGAATTGAAGCGCGTTGCGCTTTCATCGGCCGTAGCCGCTTTATTCCTGCTCATGGCACAAACGGGACTCGCTGTGTCATGAGAAAGGCAGGCATCGATGTGCAATGGGTTCGTTTTGAAATGAAATTCAAGAAGCCTGCCAAGACCTCCCGAGGCACCTTGTTGACCAAGCCGTCTTGGCTCATTCGATTGCGAGACGTCACCGGTGCATGCGGTTGGGGGGAATGCAGCATCATTCCAGGATTAAGCATGGACGAGCCTGCTGAAATCGAAGCCCACCTGCTTGACATTCAGCAACGGCGTGAGGTGGTGTTCGAAGAGGTTCCGCTCGCCTTGCCCGCCCTGCGCTTTGCCATTGAAATGGCCTTAGCCGATTTGAAAACCCGACAGTCCTTTGTCCCATTCGATGGTTCTTTTGCACAAGGGCAATCCCGAATTGAAATCAATGGCTTGATGTGGATGGATGATCCTAAGGGATTATTGGATCAAGCAGCAACCTTGCTCAAGTCTGGTTTTAAAACCCTGAAGGCCAAAGTGGGTAGCATGCCGTTCGAACAAGAATTGGAATGGATGCGCGCCTTGCGCGCGATCGCACCCGAAGTGACCTTTCGAGTCGATGCCAATGGCGCCTTCTCGCAGCCGGAATCAGGTTGGACTCCGCTCAAGAAATTGGAGTCGCTGGCTGAGATTGGCTTGCACAGCATTGAACAACCGCTTCATCCAAGCGACAAACGTGGATTGGCAGAACTCTGCAAGGTGAGTCCAGTTCCTATCGCTTTGGATGAGTCTTTGATTGGCGTTCCTGTGGAAGCGCAGGGAGCTTTACTCGATGCGATCGACCCTGATTTTTTGGTGCTAAAACCAAGCCTTTTGGGCGGTTTCGCGGCATCGCAGCATTGGATTCAACAAGCGGAACAGCGGGACATGGGCTGGTGGGTTACTTCAGCATTGGAGACCAATATGGGATTGAACGCAATTGCACAATGGACGGCCAACGGCATTCAATCGCATGCGCCATTGTTGCCGCAAGGGCTGGGAACCGGTGGCTTGTTCACCAATAACATACCAGCTCCTTTGGAAGTGAGCGAGGGCTATTTAAGCACTCGCGGCGTCCAAAATTGGGAAGCACCTGAAGTCCGTTCGGTTTCATGAGGCCGCGAATACATATCGCTGGTCAGTGGTGGCCATTGCAAAAAGACAAGCTGACATCGCTCAAGGAATCGTGCACGCAAGCATGGGAGCGAGAGGTCGTACAAGTGCTCACAGATTGGTGGTCAGAAGGAGCTGAAATGACTTCATTGACTTCGGGTTCTACAGGCGCACCCAAGCCCATCGTACACGCCAAAAAAGACATGGTTGAAAGCGCCGAACGGACCATCCGTTTTTTTAAGCTGCTTCCAGGAACCCAAGCGGTTTTGGTCTTGCCCGCGCGCTTTATTGGTGGAAAGATGATGCTCATCCGCGCACTGGTGGGAGGATGGGACATCAAAATAGAACGCCCCGGCGCGCTTCCCGAAGGGGTTGTCCCGTGCGACTTTATAGCCATGACTCCAGCGCAGGCCGCCGCGCTTGTTGAGCATCGACCCAAGGCTTGGGAGCAACTAGGAACGGTTTTGCTCGGTGGAAGTGCAGTTGATGATTCCCTTATTCAACAGATGCCAGTGGGTCCAAAGGTTTTTGAATCGTTCGGAATGACCGAGACGATTAGTCACTTTGCCGTGCGTCAATTGGCACCCATTCAAGAAGCTGCCTTTCAATGCTTAGAAGGCTTTGAAGTGGTGCAAACGGAGGACTCGGTGTTGGAAATTGTCTTTCCCAATGGGAAGCATTTGAAAACAAATGATGCCGTGAAAGTGATCGGGGCCAATGCGTTCGAATGGTTGGGCCGACGGGATGATGTGATCAACTCAGGCGGAATCAAGATTCATCCCGCACAAATTGAAAGGGCACTTGCTTCACTGATAACGGGGCCCTTCAAAGTCTATGGCGAGTACCATGCCACTTGGGGCACGCAACTGGTCCTGCGCGTGCACGCGACGGCACCACCCGCAAATGCTTCTCAATTGGAAGCGGAATGGACTGCATGGGCCAAACGCCATTTGCCTCCTCATCATTCCCCAAAACGCATCGAATGGAAGGAGCTCAAACAAACCGGGTCTGGAAAATGGCTCAGGCCTTGATCCGTGTTTAATTTCGCTGCCATGAATGAATCCGATTCCACCGAATTGCCGGTGCTTGTTTTTGCAACGCACAATGCCAACAAGGCTCGCGAAGTCCAGAATATGTTGAGCGGCGCATACCGCATCCAGACGCTCTCCGACATCGGGTGCCACGAGGAGATTCCTGAGACGGCAACGGACCTCAAGGGCAATGCTTTCCTCAAGGCGCAGCATGTGCATCGCGAGTATGGGTTGGACTGCTTTGCGGATGATACAGGTTTGGAGGTCGATGCGCTGGCGGGGGCGCCTGGGGTGCGAACGGCTCGTTATGCGGGAGAAAATGCGGATGCACAGGCGAATATGTCCAAATTGCTTGGGGCGTTAGCGGATACGGATGGGGAGGATCGTACCGCGCGCTTTCGCACCGTGATCTGTCTCATTCGAGGGGGACTGGTGGAATACATAGAAGGGGTCTGTGAAGGAAGCATCGTTCGGAAACAAAGTGGGGCCGAAGGATTTGGTTACGATCCTGTTTTTTCTCCGGAAGGGGAGACCGTTACATTCGCCGAAATGTCAGCTGCCGCTAAAAATGAACGAAGCCACCGGGGAAAGGCAATCCGATCCATGGTGAGTGAATTGTTGGCAAAGTCCTGAAGGATGGCGGTTTGCCGTGAAAAGTTGTTGCATATTTGCCACTGAAAAGAGATAACGCATGAATTACCTCGATTTCGAAGAACCGATTCTACAGTTGCGCGAGCAACTGACCCAAGCACGAGAGTTGCAGGAAACAAGCGACGTCGATATGGCCAATCTGGTCGAGGACCTCGAATCCAAGATCCGAGAAGTGACAGCCAATATCTATTCGGATCTAACCCCATGGCAGCGTGTGCAGGTCAGCCGCCACCCCGACCGGCCATACACCTTGAATTACATCGATGCGATAACGGACGGACGCTTTATGGAATTGCACGGAGACCGCACGGTCAAGGATGATAAAGCCATGGTCGGAGGATTCGGTTTCATCGATGATCAAAGTGTGATGTTCATTGGCCAACAAAAGGGGGTGAACACCAAGATGCGGCAATACCGCAACTTTGGAATGGCGAATCCGGAGGGCTATCGCAAAGCTTTGCGCCTCATGAAGCTCGCAGAGAAATTCAATCGTCCCATTGTGACTTTGATTGATACACCTGGTGCCTATCCCGGCTTGGAGGCCGAAGAGCGAGGTCAGGGAGAAGCGATTGCACGAAACTTGATTGAGATGTGTCAATTGAAGGTGCCGGTGATTTGCATCATCATCGGAGAGGGTGCCTCAGGAGGAGCATTGGGCATAGGAATCGGAGACCGCGTGCTGATGCTGGAAAACACCTGGTACAGCGTAATCAGTCCCGAATCGTGTTCTTCCATCCTCTGGCGGAATTGGGAACACAAGATGGAAGCAGCCGAAGCCTTAAATTTGACCAGTGAAAACATGCAGTCATTGGGACTCGTAGATGGCATCATTCCTGAACCTTTAGGGGGTGCACATGCCGATCCGGAGGCGATGTACAAGCAGGTCAAAAAAGAAATAAAAAAGCACCTTTCAAAGTTGATTCCCATGCACGCGGACAAGCGTGTGGAACGCCGAATTAGGAAGTTCTCATCAATGGGCGTTGTCAATAGCTGAGGGTGTCCCCGGATTGTGTAGTTTTGTCAAGAATTTGAAGATTCACAACATACAGTATGAAGAGTAACGTAAACACCTGGAAGTTGCCCGCAGTGGCTATTATTACTTCCCTGATTTTCTTTGCGGGATGCGCCGGATTAGGCAGCATGGACAAGGAAAAGGAGGCCTTGGGCCTAGAATCATCACCGGAGCCACTCATTTTGCGAGGCGATCAGGTGGAATTGAAAATAGAAGGAAAATTTCCGCCGAAGTACTTTGCAAAGAAAGTAAGTATCGAGGCAACGCCGGTCCTCACATGGGATGGCGGGAGCGCTTCCTTCGATACGCAGGGATTCCAAGGGGAAGAAGCCGCGGGCAATTACAAGGTGATTCCATTCGAAAATGGAAAAGCCTTTACCTATGAAGCTTCTGTTCCGTTTGATCCGGCCATGGAGGATGCAGGAGAATTAACGGTTCGCATTTCTGGGACCAAGGGAAGCAAGACGGTGGATTTTGATCCAATCGTGATCGGTGCGGGTGTAATCACCACCCCCCTCATGGTGCAGTCAGATGACCGCTTCATCCTCGCAAAGGACAATTTTAAGCGTGTGTTGAGCTACACAGAAGAAGCAACGGTCAATTATGCCAAGAGCTCTTCTACCGTGCGTTCCGGTGAATTGCGCGACGACGATTGGAAGGCATTGAAGGAACTCATCGCCCTCGCCAACGACGCGGATAGTGTATCCCTAACCGGCACGGCCATTGAAGCATATGCCTCACCAGAAGGGGAGATCACGTTGAACGAAGATTTAGCCTCTGACCGTGCGTCATCAGCAGCGAAAGCTCTGACCCGCGAAATGAAGCGCAAAAAAATGACAGCGGACGAAGCATTCTTCACTTTGGTTCCCAAAGGGGAGGATTGGAAAGGGTTCAAATCCCTGATGAGCGCTTCCTCAATTGAAGACAAAAATTTGATCTTGCGCGTTTTGGAGATGTACAGCGACAAGAACAAACGCGAAGAAGAGATTCGTAACATCGCGAAGACATACAAGGAAATTGAGAAGGACATTCTGCCACAATTGCGCCGGTCCCAAATGTCTGTCGCCTACGATGTAGAAGGGTACACCGATGAGGAATTGATGGACTTGAGCATGAACAATGCTGACGCATTGACGGTGGAAGAATTGCTTTATGCAGCCACCTTGTTCGATGATATGAATGAGAAGCTGACCGTATACCAGGCCACCGCGCGTGTGCATGCGGGTGATTTCCGAGGTCACAACAATGCCGGCTGGTGTTTGGCCCAAATGGGACGAATGAATCAAGCATGGGAATTGTTCAGCGCAGCACTGGAGCTCAAGCGAAACAAGGCCGTTCTCAATAACGTGGCAGCCATCACGCGGAAGGACGGAAACATCGACGATGCGATGGCCTTGCTCAATGAAGCTTCTGGAGCAGGTCCAGAGGTTGGATACAACAAAGGAATTATCCTCATCCAAAAGGGCGATTACCCTTCTGCAATTTCCAATATGGGACGTGAGAGCACGGTAAATGTAGCCTTGGCGAAAATGCTGAATGGCGATGCCTCAGCAGCGAAGAAGACGTTGGAAAACGCCAACGATGATAGTGCCGCTGCGAGCTACGTAATGGCGATTGCCTGTGCGCGCCTCAAGGACGCTGCAGGAGCGAAGAAGTACCTTGCGGAAGCTCTGGCGAAAGATCCAAGCATGCGAGCAAAAGCTGAGCGTGATCTCGAATTCCGGGACATGCGCGGAGAGATGGGCATGTAAGCCCACCGAAAAGAAAGCATTGAAAAGAGCCTCGGATACGGGGCTCTTTTTTTGTTCAATAGGATGGGTGCTACTTTAGGGGCATGAATATCAATCTTTCGGTCCTTCCTTCCGCTTTCCTGCTTGTCATGTTGCTGGGTCTGTCATCTTCGGTTCGTCAGTTGCATGCGCAGGCGATGGATGCTACAGCGGTGGAGGCATACCTATTTGATTTGACCGACGTTCGATTTGAACGGTCTGACTTTCAGCCTGCGAGCTTCACAGGAGCGTGGAATTTGAAAATTCGTCAACCGTTGGACCACGACCATCCCGAAAAAGGTTGGTTCTATCAGCGGGTTTACTTGTCCCATCGCGATGCGGAACTGCCGGTTGTGCTCGTGACCGAGGGATACGACCGAGGGCGCAATTATGAAACAGAATTGGCCAAGGCAATTGGAGCGAATCAAGTCATCGTCGAGCATCGATATTATGGAGAAAGCGTGCCGGATTCCATGGACTACCGCTACTTGAATATTCGACAAGCAACGCGTGATTTGCATCGGATTCGAACGATGCTGGGAACGCTATACCCATCACCTTGGGTCGCTTCGGGCATTAGCAAAGGCGGACAAACGACCCTTTACTACCGCTATTTTTTTCCAGAGGATGTGGTGGCGAGCGTTCCTTATGTCGCTCCGATCAATCTTTCCTTGGAGGATGAGCGGATTTATGCATTTCTGGATGAAGTGGGCAGTGGGAAGTGCCGGCGACGGATCCAGGACATTCAACGACGTATTTTAGACGAGTATGACGCGAGTTTGTTGCGATTGAAATGGCACGCCAAAGGAGCCGAATATCGGTTCGACTATCTAACCCTCGAAGAAGCATTTGAATATGCCGTTTTGGAGTATCCATTTTCATTTTGGCAGTGGGGAGCGGATTGTGATGAATTGCCAAAGGCAAACGCGTCGCTTGAAGTAATTCTTGATCATTTCCTCGAAATCAGCGGTTTGGGCTTCTTTTCGGATGACGGGATGGTAAATTACGCCTCGCATTATTACCAGTGCGCAGCGGAGTTTGGATATTATGGGTATGAAGTAGAACCGTTCAAAGCGTCCTTGCGGGCGCTTGGAACCGATGCCAACCCTTCGGCGATTTTCACGCCCAATCGCATGGCCGTGGAATA
>DLQB01000039.1 GCA_002477505.1 Flavobacteriales bacterium UBA7443 | reverse complement strand
CTGATGGAAGTCCGCTCTTCCCTCCCGTTGAGCTTGCCGCTCTTCGGATTGCCATTGCCGGATTCACCTTGCTGCCCATCTCCCTGCGGCATTGGAAATCCCTGAATAAAGCGCAATGGCTTTGGGTGAGTTTGATCGGTACGGTCGGGAGCTTCATCCCTGCGATTCTCTTCGCCACAGCCCAAACCGCACTCCCCAGCGCAATGGCCGGAATGCTCAATGCGCTCAGTCCCATTTGGACGTTACTCATAGGAATGGCTGCATTCGGAATTGCAGTGCAACGAAATCAATTGGGCGGAATTGCCATCGGATTCGCCGGAACCATCTGGCTGATTCAAGCCCAGCAATCGGCCAGCACACTAGCGAGTGAACCCAATCCTTCCATTTTCATTCCCAGTTTACTTCTCGTAATTGCTACCGTCTGTTATGGCATCAGCGTTAACATCACGCGCGAAAAGCTTCGCGGGCTCAAGAGCCCCGTTATCGCTGCATGTTCCCTTGGACTTGTTGCCTTGCCTGCGAGCTTCGTTTTCATCACTGGAGATATTCCACACTTGATTGCCTCGCATCCGGATGGTCTTCGCGGGCTCGCTGCAGTCAGCGTCTTAGCGGCCTTTGGAACTGCAGGTGCCCTGGTATTGTTCAATCAACTCATTGCGTGGACCAGTGCTGTCACGGCCGCTTCCGTTACCTATATCATACCCCTATTCGCCGCACTGTGGGGGTGGTGGGACGGCGAACAATTAAACGCCCAGCACCTGGCGGCTGGCGGCTGTATCTTGATAGGTGTATGGCTGACCAATCGCAAGGCGAAGGGATGATGCAAAAGCCCGATCAAGACAATTGCCTGAATTGTTGAAAAGTTGAAAAGTTTCCGCTACCTTTGCCACCCCCATTTTAGGGGATAATTACACACAGGAATCATGTATGCAATCGTAGAGATCGCAGGGCACCAGTTCAAGGTAGAGAAAGACCAGCAGGTTTTCGTCAACCGATTGGACGCTGAAGAAGGCAAAAAGGTCAAGTTCGACCGGGTCCTCCTCATCGACAATAAGGGAGATGTAACTGTTGGCGCCCCAGCGATAAGCGGCGCGGAAGTGTCAGCTCAGGTTGAACGCCACCTCAAAGGCGACAAAGTTCTGATCTTCAAAAAGAAGCGTCGGAAAGGTTACCAAAAGTTGAACGGTTTCCGCGCTTCATTGACGGAAATCAAAATCACTGGCATCAAGGCCGGCGGCGCAAAAAAAGCGACGACTGAGAAGCCGGCTGCTAAGGCACCCGCTGCGAAGAAGCCAGCTGCGAAGAAGCCAGCTGCGGCCAAAACAAAGAAAACCGAAGAATAATGGCACATAAAAAAGGTGTAGGAAGTTCGAAAAACGGACGCGAGTCTGAATCGAAACGGCTCGGCGTCAAAATTTTTGGTGGCCAGGGTTGCATCGCGGGAAATATCATCGTGCGTCAACGTGGCACGCAGCATCACCCCGGTGAAAATGTAGGCATGGGCAAAGACCACACATTGTTCGCATTGACGGACGGAGTCGTGGAATTCCGTAAAAAAGCCAATAACCGTTCTTTTGTATCCGTCGTCCCAATGGGCGAAGCTTGATTGAACGCATCGACAGCTGTTTTCGTAAGTAAGACCGCTGTTAAACCATATTTGTGACTCCCGACCCTTCATTGGGTTCGGGAGTTCTTTATTTTTACACCTTGGCAATCCAGCCTGACAAGGAAAAAACAATCATCGCCCTTTAGCCATGCTCACAGTACAATCATTGCGGGAAGAAAAAGAGCAAATTGCAGCTGCCCTGGACAAGCGTCACATCGATGCGCGTAAGGACCTCAACCAAATCCTTGAATGGGATGCTGAACGACGAAGCACACAAACCCAGTTGGACGATCTGTTGGCTCAGAGCAATGCCTTGAGCAGAGAAATCGGGTCGCTCATGCGCGAAGGAAAGCGTGAGGAGGCGGAAGCCATCAAAGCGAAAACAGCTTCTTTCAAGGAAGAAACGGCCATTCTGAAAGAGAAAATGCAGGGAATCGAACAGCAAATGCACGATGTGCTTTGCGCCATTCCCAATGCCCCCCACAACGATGTTGCCGCTGGACGCAACGCGGAAGACAATGTGGAGATTTTCCGCTCGGGAAGTGCTGAAACGCTCGAGAAACACGCCAAGCCTCATTGGGAATTAGCGGAACAGATGGATCTCATTGACTTTGAACTGGGTGCAAAGGTGACTGGAGCGGGCTTTCCTTTCTACAAAGGGAAAGGAGCAAAACTGCAGCGTGGACTCATCCAGTTTTTCTTGCAGAAAGCAGACGAAGCGGGCTACACAGAATACATTCCACCGCTGATGATCAATGCGGACAGTGGCTTTGGCACGGGGCAACTGCCCGATAAAGAAGGCCAGATGTACCACATGCAAGACGACGAATTGTACATGATTCCTACGGCTGAAGTGCCCTTGACCAACATCTACCGAGATGCCCTCGTAAAAGAAGGTGAGTTGCCCATCAAACTGTGCGGTTACACTCCCTGCTTTCGGCGTGAAGCAGGCAGTTATGGGAAAGATGTGCGAGGTCTGAATCGCTTGCACCAATTCGACAAAGTTGAAATTGTGCAACTCGCTCATCCTGATGAATCCTATGGCCTCTTGAATCAGATGGTCGAACATGTCAAAGGGCTTTTGGAAGGGCTCGAATTGCCCTACCGCATCCTGCGTTTGTGCGGAGGCGATATGGGATTCACATCCGCAATGACCTATGACTTTGAAGTCTGGAGTGCCGCTCAAGAACGGTGGCTCGAGGTAAGCTCTGTTTCAAATTTCGAAACGTACCAAGCAAGTCGCCTGAAATGCCGCTACAAAGGTGCAGAAGGAAAAACCCACTTGGTCCATACACTAAATGGCTCAGCGCTGGCATTGCCGAGAATTGTCGCAGCCCTCCTGGAAAATCATCAAGATGAGAACGGCGTGCACATTCCAGCAGCTCTTGCACCCTTCTGTGGGTTTGACCGAATCAACACATAACCCCTCAAACTTGACGGATGCGGAAAGCTATTTCTCCACAACTGCTCTTCTGGTTCTTTGCAATCGCATTGATTGCGTGTAATTCAAAAGGGCGGTTTCACAGCCAAGAAAAGCAACTCCTTCAGTTAGCCGACTCGATAGAGTTCGAAGCCAGTGCACTGGCAAATGTACCTGCTGCTGAGGCGTCCGGTGCTTTCTTATGGGCACAAGAAAACCTTCGAGAGTTTGAATTGCTCTTAGAAGACGAGGAAATCACGGTGACCCGTGAAGAAGGCGAAATCATATCGCAGGTATCTCGCGCACGGCGGCTCTTAAAGGACAATTCAAAGCGCAGGCAGTCCATCCTCAACAGCCAACAGCGTACTTTGCTGCAACTGCGTGGTCTGGCGCAGGCACTCGGAAACGAAGCAACACACGATAGCGAAGGTACCCCAATGGACTCCGCATATATTGCCGAGAATGTTAGCCGTGAACTACAAATGGGACGAACCTTGAAAGCCACCATCGAAGAGACTAAATCGTACGCCTCAAGAGGAATAAAAACCGTGGAAGAAATTCGACCGCAAAGCGACAGCCTTCAAACCCAATTGCGCGGTAAGCTAGCCCGGCTCATCCTCGAACGTGGTTCCGTTGAATGATCGGCGTTTGTCATAGATTCCCACATGAAAAAAACTTGGATCCTCGTTGCATCAGTATTGATGGCCACAACTACTGTTTGGGGCCAATCCGACCTAGAACTTGCAGAGTTTTATTACAACGAGGGCTCCTATGAGCAGTCTAAGCTCTACCTAGATCAGATCTGGAAAAAAAACAAGACCAAAATGGTCTTCGATATGTACTATGATGTGCTGATCGCATTGGATGATTTTGAGGCCGCTGAAAAACTGGTCAAAAGCCGAATGCGCGGCAAAAACACCCGGGCAAATGCCTACGTGGAATTGGGGCAACTTTACCTCCATTTCGGTCGTGAAGCACAAGCACGATCGGCATTCGATGAAGCAATGGAGCGCCTTCAGCCCAGTCGCAATAGCGCCATTGGTCTGGCAAATGCCTTCTTGAAGCTAAACGAGTTGGACCTCGCCCTTGAAGTCTACACCAAGGCCCAGACGATGGGCGTGGACAATTTGGACTATCAATTGGTTGACCTGGAAGGGCGGCGCGGCAATTACGATGGCATGATCGATGCCGCATTGCGATTGTTGCACACCAAGCCGACCTATTTCCGCAACATCCAGAATAGTTTCATCCGGAATCTTCGGGTTCTGGACAACCCCGAACTGGGTGTGTTGCTCAAAGGCAAACTCATCACAGCTGCTCGTAATTATCCAGACGACGTTGCCTATCCCGAGTTATTGGTCTGGTATTTCAACCAAGTCCGTGACTTTGGCAATGCATTCGTCCACGCCAAATCCCTCGACCTGCGCGGCAGCGAAGATGGCAATCGCATCGTCGAATTGGCACAAACTGCTTCGCGAAATAAAGACTATGACACAGCCGCTCGCTGCTATGCATACGTCGCAGGCAAAGGAAGAGACAATCCTTATTTCTTTACAGCGCGTGCACAGTCCCTCCGGATGCGCATGGAACCCTTGCTTGAGGCCATCCCATCAGATACAAAGGCCATCGCGGAATTGACCATTGAGTACGAACAAACCCTGAACGACTTGGGATTGACCGAGAAAACTGCTGGCATTGCCAAGGACCTCGCACATGCCCAAGCATTTTATTTGCAGTCGCCCACCCAAGCCATTGAACTGCTTGAATCTGTATTGGAAATCCCTGGGATCTACAATCGAATGGCCGCACTCTGCAAACTCGAATTGGGAGACATCTTGGTCTTTCAGGATAACATCTGGGATGCGTCCCTTTTGTTCTCGCAGGTTGAACTGGATTTCAAGGATGATTTTTTCGGGCATGAGGCAAAATTCCGAAATGCCCGCATCAGTTATTATGC
>DLQB01000104.1:1717-25673 GCA_002477505.1 Flavobacteriales bacterium UBA7443 | reverse complement strand
TGGCGCTGGGGCGAGCGGTTTTTTGCGCGTCACCTCCTTGATTTTGATTTGGCCTCCAATGCAGGAGGTTGGCAATGGGCCGCAGGCTCTGGCTGCGACGCTGCACCCTACTTTCGGGTTTTCAACCCCACATCGCAACTCCAAAAATTCGATAAGGACTTGATTTACGTTCGAAAATGGGTGCCTGAATACGGCACGTCGCTATACCCTGAACCGATTGTCGACCATGCCATGGCGCGTGTAAGAGCGATTGAGACCTACCGCTCTGTCCTCAAACCAAATCCATAGTGATTAAATTGACCGCATGACACCATCGGAAACCACTCTGAGTTCCATTCGCGTGCTTGAGTTGGCCAGTGTACTCGCGGGTCCGTTAGCTGGCGCTGCATTGGCAGAACGCGGCGCACACGTGACGAAGGTCGAGCATCCTCCGAACGGGGATGTAACTCGCTCGTGGAAAACGAAGAACGAATCATCCGAAGGGAATTCCTCGGCTTATTACGCCTCCGCGAACGGCAATAAATCCGTGGTTTGGAAGGACTTAAAAACAGACGAAGGCCGGGCCTGGCTGGAAGAGGCATTTGCCGATCATGATGTGGTAATTGAAAATTTCAAAACGGCAGATTTGCCTGGTTTTGGCCTAGAAGCAGAGGCGTTGGCCTCGCGGCACCCGCATCTCGTGCACGTCCGGCTCATTGGTTTTCAAGGGCAATCGGATCGCCTGGCTTATGATGTTGTGGTTCAAGCAGAAACCGGATTCATGCACATGAATGGGAGCCCCACAAGCCCTCCTTTGCGCATGCCAGTCGCGTTAATGGATGTACTGGCATCCCATCAAATCCGTGCAGCCGTATTGGAAGGATTGTTGGCGCGAACAGCGGGGAAAAGTGGATTTTTCGCTGAAGTTTCGCTCGAAGCTAGCGGGATTTCTGCTTTGGTTAACCAAGCTACCAACTACCTGAATGCAGGCACATCTCCCCATCGAAATGGAGGACTACACCCCAATATTGCACCCTATGGGGACGTGCTCCATTGCGAAAATGGATTTGTGGTTCTCGCGGTAGGCAACGACCGCCAATTTGAGGCGCTATGTTCCGTGTTGGGTTCAGCGGAATGGGCCCAAGATCCGCGTTTCGCAGTCAATCAACGCCGCGTTCAAAACCGAGAAGCGCTGATGGAGTTGCTTCAAGTAGCTGCGGGAAACTGGCAGAAACAGGTGCTGATGGAGAAGTTGAACGGCGCCTCTGTCCCCGCCGGCATGGTCAAATCCCTCGAAGAGGTCTTCGAATCGGATTCGACTGGAGCCCGTGAACTCGTTTCAAACGATGATGGACAAATTCGTCCAAGAGCGGTCGCTTACCGAGTGCAATGCTTTGGTGTCACAGGCGACGAACCAAAAACCAAGGGTTGAGCAAATTGTCTCGGTTGTATTCCAATTCTTCTGAAGTCTCCCAATTGAGCACCTCGCATCCGGCACTGGTGCATATCGCTTGTCCCGCCGCGGTGTCCCACTCCATTGTTGGAGCAAAACGCGGGTAACAATCCGCTTTCCCTTCTGCCACCATGCAGAGCTTGAGGGAGCTGCCTTTTGAAATCAAATCCACTTCGCCAAACTCGTCGCGCAAAGCTTGAATGTAATCTTCCGTCTCTTGGCTCATGTGGGATCGGCTTGCAACCACGGTATGCGGACGTTCGCCTTGATCGAATGGAATCGGATCGCCTTTGGACATCCATTCGGAAGCCGTCCAATCCATTGAACCGTTCTGCGTCTTCCTCGCGCCGGCTTCAACCGAACCAAAATACAAGTCGCCGGACACGGGCACAAAAATGACCCCCAAGACCGGGCGACCGTTCTGCACCAACGCGATGTTGACCGTAAACTCTCCGTTACGCTTGATGAATTCCTTGGTTCCATCAATCGGATCCACAATCCAAAGTGTATTCCATGCCTGGCGTTCCCGCACTGGAATGGCCTTGCCTTCTTCCGATAAGACCGGAAATCCCGTGGTATTGAGGTGCTTCATGATCACTTCATGGGATGCAACATCTGCGCGCGTAAGCGGGCTGTTGTCGCCCTTCACCGTCACATCAAAATCACCCGATTCATAAATTTCCATGATGGCACTGCCCGCCTCCAATGCGGCCAACACTGCTACCCCTAATTCTGCTTTCATGTTTTGCTATACTTTGGGTTTAATAGACCTCGCCTCATTGAATCGGCAATTTCATGTCAACTGAATCTCCGGCTGCAATGGTCAAGCGATTCGAGCGCAACCATGGATTCAAGGTTTTCAGCGCCTTCAGGTGCGTGCCTTGCTCCAACGCAAATGTCGCCAAATCTGGAATGGACTGCTTGACGGAAATCAACTGTGTCTCATGGGGCGCATACAGCGCCTCGGGCTGAATGAAAAAGCCAAAGGCTTCCGGATCTTCGAAAATGGCCTTGATCGCCAACATTCGAAAGACGTATCGAGCGGTCTCATCATTCAGGTGCAATTCCCAGTATCGCCCGACCCCCTGCGCCCCCAAGGCCTTTTTCAAACCTGCGCGCCCCATGTTGTAGGATGCCGCAGCCAATGCCCAAGAACCGAACTCTTCTTTCGCCTCGAGCAGGTATTCGCACGCAGCACGGGTGGCCTTCTCGACGTGGTAACGTTCATCTATTTGACCATTGACCTTCAACCCATAAGCCGGAGCCGTTGATTTCATAAACTGCCAAAACCCTGATGCTCCTGCCGGGGAAACCACCTGGCTGAGACCGCTTTCTATGATTGCCAGGTATTTGAAATCATCCGGTAAACCCGCTTCAGCAAGGATTGGCTCAATGATGGGAAACCAACGTGCGGCGCGCTTGAAATAAAGCAAGGTCGAACTGTGACGGTAGGTATTGACGATGAGCTCCCGGTCCAATTGATCCCGAACGCCATAAGCCTGCAATGGCACCTCTTCACCCGCCAGATTCAGTTGTACCGGAATTTCAGGTGCATTGTTCTCGGCCCAAATGCCTTTTTTCGTGGGTTGAAAATTCAAATCAACGCCCTCCGAGTGGCTCGAGTTGTTTGAGAAAACGAGCCCCGCGAGTAGAAAAAAAACGGTCAGCAAAGGAGTCGTTTGCCTCAGTCGCTTCCGCAAGTGGCTTGGTTCGGTCGTTTCGGTCGGTTTTTTTTCAAGCGCTTCCATGGCGTAAAACTATCTCCGACAACCACTAAACATGTCCAGGTTGGCACGGAAATAATTGAATTGTTTTGAACAGCTTTTCGCCGTCCTGTTGATGGATGAAAGTCTAAACCAAGGCTCAAAATGGCCAGTCGATGTCTCCCAACAAAGGAGCCACCGCATCCTTCTCGGACAAGATCGGACCGCCTTTTGGCATTCCAGCTCCATTCCAATCGATTCCCACCGCGGGATCGTCCCAGCGAATGCCGCCCTCGGATTCGGGACTGTAAGAAGCCGTGCACCGGTATTCGACGACACAATGATCTTCCAAGGCCAGAAAACCATGGGCAAAACCTCCAGGAATCCAAAGTTGAGAGCCGTTTGCATCGGACAATTCGCAGCCGAACCATTGGCCCCGTGTTG
Source organism: Flavobacteriales bacterium UBA7443 (assembly GCA_002477505.1). Taxonomy (GTDB): domain Bacteria; phylum Bacteroidota; class Bacteroidia; order Flavobacteriales_D; family Sanyastnellaceae; genus UA16. The sequence goes on along the minus strand of DLQB01000104.1, from coordinate 22,094 downwards.
CCGACTCTTTACGCACATCAACTGCCACATCGAAAATACGGCCGGAAGCCACCCGAACGAGCTTTCCCTGTGCATGAGGAGCCCGCTGGAAATGAAGGCCCCGAAGCGTTCCCAACTTCGAAATGGACAGGTTTTCTTGGACAAAATTGAGGGAATTCCCTTGTGAATCCTGGACCATGCCTTCACGCCATGTTTCCCAGAAAACACCTCGATCATCCGCAAATTGCCGCGGCGTCAATTTCAGCAGTCCTTGTAGAGGGAGTTGTTCGATGTTCATGGGGTGTTCAATACAAACGCCCACAACACGGTCAAGGTGGAGATCAGGCTTGTGATGGGCGTTAGACTTTCGGTGGTTTCCCGAACCAATTGTGGCATGGGTTCAACGTAGATAATATCGTACGCCTGCACAACCATGTTCGCGTCATCAAGGCCTTCAATGACTGACAAATCCATCTTGTAAACGTCCCGTCCGGTTTCAGTCTTGCGGATCAATTTCACATTTGAAGCATTTCCGCGCGCCCCAATGCCTCCAACCATGGCGAGCACCTCAAGCAACGTGGTGTTCATATTCACTAATGGCACAACCGTCGCACTTCCGGCTTCACCTGGAAAGACAAAAACACGGTTGTTGGTCACTCGAATGATGACATATGGATCATTGTAGAAACTGGTGTACGCGTCTTCCAGCAACCCCTCGGCCTCCTCAATGGTCAGCCCCTCAAGTCGTATGTTGCCCAACTCCGGAAGCTCCACCAACCCATCGGGCTTGACGAGGTAGGTCATTCCGCCTTGTTGGCCCATGTTCATCATTTGCTGTTGGTTTTGACCGCCTCCGCCTGAATCACCCGTATTGGTCCCAGCCGTGGCTTGATTCAATCGGTTTCCATTGTTGCTGAACAACTGAAAAGTCAACATGTCATTGGGGGCGATGCGGTAACCGCCATCCTGGCTTTTGTCCAGATCATCCAGGTCCGCGAACTCGTAAAACTCACCGGAACGAAACAAAATATCCTGATTGATGGTGCAGCCGCTCAACACGAGCACCGAGCTGCCTAAAACGGATAAAAGAATCTGATGGAATTTCATTTGTGAATCGAAATTTGCCGCAAAATACCAACGAAATCGGCACGACCTGCAACATCGGTATCTTTGCCGCATGTTGGAAAACATTACCCATCGCCTGCGCGCCGTCGAACCTGCAGACGCAGTGCAGCTGTACCGCCTTGAAAACAAGTCAGATGAGTGGTGGCTCGGGGCTAACTTGACGCCATTCAGCCAAGCGACCCTTGAGCATTACGCTGCGGGCAAGCACGACCTCTACGCCGACTTGCAATTGCGCATGATGATCGAAGCAAAAGGCGACGCGAACATCTGCGTTGGAGCCATTGACTTGTATCAACTGGACCCCAGGAACCGGCGAGCAGGAGTAGGAATTGCCATTGAAGCGCACAAACGGCGAAATGGCCACGGAATAGCGGCACTGAATTTATTGTCCGAATATGCCTTCGGTCACCTCGGATTGCACCAGCTCTGGGCAGAGGTCCCTGCATCAAATGGCGAGAGTGTTCAACTGTTCCTTGAAGCCGGTTTCGAACAAAAGGGAATCATGAGCGATTGGGTCTGGAATCAGAAACAGTGGCAGGATGCCCATTGGATGCAGAAAATCGCAACATAATGGCACTTAAAACATGGGCGCGCTCAGGAATTGTGGCAGGGAGCATTGCGGCTGCAGGCTTCGCTGCGTCCTATTCCTGGTTTTACTACAAAATGTGGAATCGGCCTGTGGGACAGTCGAGTTCTTGGTGTATCGAAATCACCCCGGATGAAGCCCGAACAGGCGAATGGATGAAGCGTCATTCTGAAATTTCTGGGATCATCCAATGGCGCCGTTGGAGCTCCTATGCCGGTCGATATTGTGAAGAGGGCATCACCTCAGCGCATCAAATCGCTCGTCGGATTGCGACGGGACAGCGCGAAGAGGTTGCTGTCATTGTGCCAGCCAAGCGCAGTCTGGCTGAGTTGGCTTCGGTAATTGCCGTGCAATTGCATGCTGACAGCGCGAGCATTGTGCAGAGGCTTAAACCTGATTCCGTCCAATGGAAAATTATTCCGAATACGTACAACATGTATTGGGAAACGGACGCCAAAGAACTCACAGAACGCTTGTTGTCAGAAAGCGCCGATTGGTGGAACCGCAAGCGGGTTGACCGAGCTTGGGAATTGGGCTTGAGCCAAAAGCAAGTCGTAACGCTTGCTTCCATTGTGCAAGAGGAAACAGCCAACAAAGGAGAGGCGAAAAAAGTCGCGGGACTCTACCTCAACCGTTTGAATCGCGGAATGCTTCTCCAAGCAGACCCCACCTTGAAATTTGCTCTGGGAGACTGGACAATCCAACGATTGCTCGACAAAGACAAAAAAACGAATTCACCTTACAATACCTATCGGAATCCAGGGCTCCCCCCGGGGCCCATTCGAATTCCAGATTCGTACTATATCGACGCAGTGCTCAATGCCGAGTCGCACAATTACCTGTACATGTGTGCGAAACCTGACGGCTCAGGCACCCATGCGTTTGCTCGCAACTACAGCCAACATTTGAAAAATGCGAGGGCTTGGCAGAACATGTTGAACCGAGAACGGATTTATCGTTAACACGCTGGTTTGTTTTGATGAAATCGCACCCTTTATTACCTCGATTGGACATGCATTTGTTGGGCATGTTTTTTTGTGCGTTAAGCTCCTTGGCATTCACCAAGAGCACCATGGCACAGGACGCGCTTGCAGCACGAAAAGTGGCCCAAGCGGAGCGACTCATGGGTTCTTTGACCATCGATGGCTCACTGCAAGACATTGCTTGGCAGCGGATACCCGTCTCCCGGGATTTCGAAGAGCTTTCTCCTCAACCCGGCACCTCGCCGCAGTTCGACACGGAAGTGCGCTTTGCGTATGACGACGCCGCTTTGTACATCGGCGCTCGCATGTGGGACGGTGCTCCCGATTCCGTTTTGCACCAATTGAGCGAACGGGATCAGAGGGCCAATGCAGACGAATTTGGCATTTGGTTCAGCACATTTGACGATGGCTTGAATGCGGTGCGGTTTTCTACCACTCCGGACGGCATCCAAGTCGATGAGCAACTGTCCCCAAACAACAATGACCAATCGTGGGATGCTGTTTGGGATGTAGCATGCCGAATTGACTCGGCGGGTTGGACCGCTGAATTCCGAATTCCTTGGATGGCCTTTCGTTTCCCAAAACAAACGGAGCAGGCCTGGGGAATGAACATGTACCGAACCCTCCGCAGGCAGCGCGAAGAAAGCGTCTGGAACCCGATGGATCCCACTCAGAAGCTGCTCAACCAAGGCGGAGTGCTTCGCGGAATTTCCAAAATCGATCCGCCTTTGCGGCTCAGTCTGTTTCCGTATTTGAGCACCTACGGTATTGCAGCGGAGGGCGAAACCTCATCAACGTACAACGGAGGAATGGACATGAAAGTAGGCCTGGGCAACGCTTTCACCCTCGATATGACCCTCATTCCGGATTTCGGACAAGTGGTCACCGATGCGCTGGTGCTGAATCTCTCACCGTTCGAACTTCGCTTCGCAGAAAATCGGCAGTTTTTCAAAGAGGGCACCGAATTGTTCAACAAAACAGGCACGTTTTATTCGCGTCGCATGGGCGAAGAAGGGCGCTTGTTAAATGCGACAAAAATATCCGGCCGGACCAGCAGAGGCACAGGACTGGGGCTGCTTCAATCTGTCGCAACAAATGAAGCGGATACGAGTTTGGTTTCTTACACGGTGGCCGTCGTCGATCAAAACCTGCCAAACAACGGGTACGTGACCACTTCGAGCACCATGGTTTTGCGCGAAGGTGACGGCTACGATGCCTGGGTGCAAGCCGCAAAATTCGAATTACGAAACCGCCAAAATTCATGGAGCGTCACCGGTAGTGGTGCCCTGAATCAAAAATTCAATGCAGGACCCGACGATGACGACGAGGGCTATTCCTACGGTGTAGGGGTGCAAAAAATTTCAGGGAATTTCACGTTCAATGCCGGGCACTACCTCGAGTCCGAAACCTATGACCCCAACGATCTTGGATTTCTCGCTGCACCCAACGAGGTGTCATCCTTTGCCACCTTCAATTACCGCATCTTCGAGCCTAGGGGTCGGCTCAACCGTTTGCGAGCCTTCGTTTCATTGAACCACAATCAAATCGAAACCCCTCGGACGTTCAACAAATGGAACGCTGAGATTGGAGGTCGAGCCACCACGCGAAACTTCAACACCTGGAACCTGAGCCTCAACTCACAACCCACCACAGGCAACGACATTTTTTCGTCGCGGATCGATGGCTTGATTTGGAAAGAACCGGGATGGTATTCAATCGACAGCTGGTACAGCAGTGACTACCGCAAAATGCTTGCTATGGATGTTGGAGGATGGTATGGGGGCGGAGACACCTACCGAGACTGGAAGGAACGTACGTTGCGGCTTGCTCCTCGTATTCGGATCAGCGACAACGCCATGCTCACGTACGTTTGGAAAATCATTGAACGCAACAATGAACGAGGTTGGCTCATGGTCGATTCTTTGGGAGGTGAATCCCTCCAAAGCGTATGGGGCAGCCGAGACAATGTCGAACGAACGCAGGTGCTGAATTTCACCTACATTTTCAGCAATCGAATGAGTTTCAGCACACGCATTCGTCACAGCTGGAGCCAAGTTCGATACAACCATTTCTACACCTTACCCGCTTCCGGCGTGCTGGAACGATTGGACCTGCTTGCAACGCCAGAAGGGCTTCTAAATGGTGCGCATGATGTGAATTATAATGCTTGGAGCATTGACATGGTTTACCGCTGGATCTTCGCTCCGGGGTCTGAAATCAACGTGGTCTGGAAGAATCAATTGTTGCAAGACGACGTGGGACAACCCTTGCCTAATACCTATGGCGAAAACTTTGAACGAATGATTGAATCAGGATTCTATAATAGCTTGTCAATCAGGCTAATAATGTTCCTTGACTACAGTAGATTCAAACAAGGTTTACGCGGCTTTCAAGGCTAGTCCAAAGCACCCTCCGCCTTCAAAATTGCACCCACCCAAACCACCTGACTTCATTGCCAGCATCGTCCGTGGCATTGATCTCAAGTTGCTGCCGTTCTCCGGTTTTATGCCTACCATCCGAAAGGGAGTACCATATGCGCTCACGCTTGGGATCCCAGCGCATCAAAATCCATTTCCCATCCAATGTGGCCTTGAAGTTGGAAATGCCCAAGCCATCGTCGGAAAGATTGAATCGTAATTCCTCCGTGTTTTTTGCGACCAGCACGAAATCATCGTTTGTGCGGTGCCGTCGGTGTGCCGAAATACGGGGCGGAACAGAATCCATCGCCCACTCATATTTGCCCAATTCGCGGGTCGTAAACACAAACGCACCGTTGCGGCATTCGCCAGTGTACCACCCTCCTATGGATCCGTCGTCAGCGACCGAGCACACGGCCGTTTTTGGGGAACAATCCAAGCGATCGACCCGCACTTCCAATGGCTTCGAAAGAGGTGTATCCGACGTCCCAATTTGAAAGCTGGAAACATCGGTATCCAAAACTTCAAGCGAAAAGTCATGATAAAATGCGCGAGGCGGACAACGCACTTCGATCGAACCTTCATTCGAGCGAACCACGTGGGAAAGGCTTCGATCGTTCAGCTCTGCAGGGTCTTTCACTGAAGCCAGAGCAATTGAATCCGACGCCGCTGATTTCCAAACCACAATCCACTCCTTTTGAACAGCATTGCCGTGCACGTCCCAAACCTTGATGGAAAGCGACTTCTGGCATTTTGCCAATCCATCACAAGAGACTGCGCCCGAAGTGGTTTGACGCGTGTAAATCGGTAGCCGATTCCCTGGCAGCCGATGCATGCGATGGACCTGTTCTCCAGTGGAAGACCAAGCCGGAAAATAGGCATGCGCATTCATGTCACGGTTGACAGAGAAGTCCAACGTATCCAGTTCCCAAGCATGAACCAACTCTTCATCCACGCGCATTTCGGCCTTGTAAATTCCACAGCTATTCGGCGCGGCGTCCAATCGGTCCAATGCATCGATTGCCACCCGGAATCCGCCCGCTGCGACAACCACGCCTTCGCGCTCCAATTTCACCGGCCGCTGGCGTCCATTGATGGAACCATTGCCCATGGGGAGCAGCCAAATGCCCCGCAACTCAGGATCGGTCTCGTCGGCAATTTCAAATTGCCAAAGAAGTGGATTCAATGGCTTTTGCGTTGAAGTTTCGCGGATTTCAAAATGCAAATGCGGCCCGCCACTCCCCCCTGAATTGCCTGACCAACCGATGGTATCACCTGTTTCAAAAACAAACGATTGACTCGGACGCGTGTCCAGTTCAAACTGTTGCTGTTTGTACTGAAGATCCACCGCCCACTGCTCAATCGCAGGAGCAAATTCCCGCAAATGGGCATAAACTGTTGTCAGCCCCTGCGGACCGCTCATGTAAAGCGCGCGTCCGTAACCGTATGGGGAAATTTTGATGCGCGAGATGACGCCGTCGGTGGCAGCTAAGACGGGAAACCCCTCTCTACCCTCTGTTTTAAAATCCAAACCTGTGTGAAAATGATCGGCTCGCAATTCGCCAAAGTTCCCCGCCAAAATGAGTGGAATATTCAAAGGAGAAGCCACCCCATCTCGATTACCTGCCCACCCTCTGGATGATGTGGAATCTTGCCGAACCCTGCCATTCTCAATCTGGCACACCGCCAAGGACTGCGCATCTTGCAGCAACAGGCTGCAAAGTGCTGCACACCGGACAAATAACCGAAAATGAGATGTATTCCACATGAAGGTTGGCAAAACTAAGCCAGGATGATAACGTCTCGAGCTATGAATTCGTCTTCAATTTGATTAAGTTTGTACAGAACCCTCCACGATGTTAGAATCTTCGAGCACAGCACATCAAGCCACCTGGAATCCAGCGAAGTTGGACCATTTCCTGGCCCAAGTGCAAGCGCTCGTGGAGATGCACAACCTCCAGCGAAAAGAGTTATTGGACACCAAATCGGCCTTGCTTGAGGCGCAATCGGAATTGAATGCAGCAAAACGCTCAATGGCGCTGCAAAGCATTCAACGAACAGAAGCAGCCGATTTGACATCCACTTCCCTCCTCGCAGATGCGATGCATGCTGTTCCCGAGGAAGCCTCTTCAGCAACGCAAATCGAAAACGATGCTGAGATGAAATGGAGCCATTCAACGGCTGTGCAGGGTTCAAAATCAACATATTCACCCCAACCCCCCCAATCAAAAGACCTTCGAGCTTTCGATTCAAACACGATTCAAAAGCTATTGGAAGAAATAAATTCATGCATTGCCCTTCTTGAAGAATAAATGGAAACGGTCAACGTACATATCGCAGGACGAGATTATCCTTTGCAAGCCCCCGCTGAACAGGTTGAACGCTTGAAAAAAGCAGCGGAAGAAGTGAACGAGCAGTTCGCAACTTTCAAAGGACAGTTCGAAGTAAACGATATCATCGATCTGCTCGCTATGACGGCCCTCCATTTTGCATCAGAAGATGCGGTGCACAAACACGAACAACACGTTGAGAAGCCACAAGAGCCCTCGACGGGAACCGTTCAACATTTGGACCATTTGTCCAAACGAATTCAAACACTTCTCGAGGTCTGATTTTAATCAGCACCCATGGAACCCACTTCATTGATCATCGGATCCCTAGCCGGCCTTGCGCTCGGCGCAGGATTAGGTTATTTTATCTTCAATCGCATGCTCAACAAGCAGGCGAGCCATATCCTCAGCAAAGCTGAGGCCCAAGGCGAAAACATCAAAGAGAAGAAAATCCTTCAGGCCAAGGAGAAATTCATTCAACTGAAAGAAAAGCACAACGCTGAGCTCAAGGAGCGCAGTGCTAAGGTTCAATCGCGAGAGGACAAAATCCGCAATGAATCCAATCATTTGAAGAAGGAACAAGACCGCATCAAATCTTCTGAAAATTACATTAAGAAGGAAAAAGAAAAGGTCGAGCAGCGCCTTGGCGCCCTCGAAAACAAAGGCAAAGAACTCGAGAAAAATCGACAGAAATCAGTCGAGCTTTTGGAGCAAATCGCCAATATGTCTGCCGATGATGCCAAGTCAGCATTGCAAGAACAGATTCTCCAGGAAGCCAAAGCCATGGCCTCCACACAAGTGCAGGACATCTTGGACGAAGCAAAGCAGAAAGCCAATCACGATGCCAAGAAGATTGTCATTCAAACGATTCAACGTGTGGCTACTGAGCACAGCGTAGAGAACAGCGTTTCAGTCTTCAACATCACGAATGACGACGTCAAAGGTCGAATCATCGGAAGAGAGGGACGAAACATCCGAGCGCTAGAGGCTGCAACCGGAGTTGAATTTATTGTCGACGACACACCAGAAGCCATCATCTTGAGCTGTTTTGATCCGGTTCGCCGGGAGGTAGCACGACTATCCCTCCACCAACTGGTGACGGACGGTCGTATTCACCCAGCCCGCATTGAAGAGGTGGTAGCGAAGGTGAAAAAGAAAATCGAAGAAGAAATTCTCGAAATCGGAAAGCGCACATGCATTGACTTGGGCATCCACAACATGAAGGGAGATCTGACCCGCATGATCGGACGCATGAAGTACCGTTCATCCTACGGACAGAACCTGCTTCAGCACAGCCGAGAAGTGGCCAATTTGTGTGCGACCATGGCCGCTGAACTTGGCCTCGACACCAAAGCCGCCAAGCGAGCAGGTTTGCTGCACGATATCGGAAAAGTGAGCGACGAAGAAAGCGAATTGCCACACGCGCTGTTGGGCATGAAATTAGCGGAGCGTCACGGCGAAAAACCGGACATTTGCAATGCGATTGGCGCACACCACGATGAGATTGAGATGACCACATTGCTCTCTCCCATTATCCAAGTATGTGATGCCATATCGGGAGCTCGTCCGGGCGCGCGACGGGAAATGGTCGAAGCCTACGTACAACGCTTGCGCGACCTTGAAAACCTCGCCTTGGAATTCCCCGGAGTCACAAAATCGTTCGCCATTCAAGCCGGACGAGAGTTACGTGTAATGGTGGAAAGCGATCAAGTTTCGGATGAACAAGCGGACCAACTGTCCATTGATCTCTCCCAACGTATTATGAATGAGATGACCTATCCCGGCCAAGTCAAAGTGACCGTCATCCGTGAGAAACGATCGGTGAGCATCGCCCGCTGATGACGCAATCGGCACAACCGGCATTCGCGTCTTCCATCCGTTGGCAATCCGTCAATGTGGTGACGCAGGTGGTTTTGCAGCTGATTTTCATCGTGCTTCTGGCGCGGCTCATTTCAAAAGCTGACTTTGGCTTGATGAGCATCGCGCTCGTGGTGGTCGGTTTTGTTGAAATTTTCGCTCAAATCGGAATTGGCCCCTCTTTGATCCAACGTGGTGATCTCAAACCCGAGCAAATTCGAGCGGCGTTCTCATTCTCCGTGGTTTTGGGATGCGTCTTTTTCGCCCTGACTTACGCGATGGCTCCAACAGTGGGACAGTGGTTTGATAGTGCCGAATTGGCCAGCGTATTGCGATGGATTGCGTTGAGCTTTATCCTTTCGAGTTTGGCCTTGATTCCGAGAAGCCTTCTCATCCGAAACATGGCTTTCAAGAATCTATTCATCGCTTCTTTGGTCAGCATGGTGATTGGCAATTTGGTGATTGGACTCGGCATGGCCTATGCGGGCTATGGCGTCTGGTCCTATGTAGGGGCCCTGCTCAGTCAAAATGCCGCGCTCGGGATCATGTATTGGCTGTTCAAGCCCGCAGAAGCCCACGGAGCCTGGAAGCCACAAAGCTGGCGGCCGTTGGCGCCAATGCTATCCTACGGGGGACGAGCCACTTTGTACAACTTATTGAACTACGCTTCCAGCAAAGTAGATACCGTTTTGGTTGGACATCATGCACAAACAGGATCCACCGGCGCCTTAGACAACCCTACGGCTGCTACAAACGGCTGGACGACCACAGGACTTTATGACCGATCTGCTTACCTCATGTCATTGCCTGTGAGCATACTTGGAAAACTTGGCGACAGTGTCCTATTCAGCGGCATGTCGGCCATTCAAAATGAAAAAGATGCGTTGCAAAGTGTGCTTCGACGAGCGCTTGGCCTGATTGCCTGGTTGACCTTTCCCGGCAGCCTCGCTTTGGCCTGGTTTGCGGGAGATGTAGCTGCCTTGCTTCTCGGTGAGCCCTATGCAGAAGCCGAGCCCATTGTTCGGGTGTTGTTCATTGGCGTTGCATTTCGATCAATGATCAAATTGGCAGACGCGCTCATTCGAGCGGTGGATGCCCTCAATGTGGCGATTCTAATCAAATCGATTTACCTCATGGGACTGGGGCTTTCCTCTTGGTTTGTTCTTTCCGTTGGATGGGGCATTGAAGGGGTCGCATGGTCCGTGACAATTTGGACGGTAGTTCAATTTCTTTTCCTGAGTGCCTGGGCGCTGCGCTCTGCAGAATGGAACCTCTTGGAGGCCATACGGTCCATAGTGCCCGGCATTAAGGCTTTGCTCATCGCAGCCGCGCTACTAGGGATATTGTCACAAGTGCTGCACTACACAATGGCCATCTATGTGCCTTCGGCATCGCCCTTGACCATCCATCTCGCGCACGCAATGGTCGCTATCATCAGCACAATCATTGCACTTTTCGCAGCAGCCATTCTGCATCCGGAAGTCGTTGATGGAGGTGACCTTGAATTACGAAAGCGTTGGACAGCGTATCTGCCGCTCCGATTGCAAAACCGCATCCTTTGAATTCCTTTTGCCTTCTCATACGCGCCGTCAAAGGCGCAGGCCTCTTGCTTCTTGCGGTCGGTTTCGTCCAAGCCGCGTGTGCTCAGTCTCCATCTGTAATCCTCGGCAAGGATTCCCTCGCAAGCGACTCGAATGCCATTCGTATTCCTTTCGCACATGTCCAGTCTGTTCGAACCGTGCCCGCGATCGACAGTTTGTGGCAAGATTCGATCTGGTCCTGGCAAGGGCCTTGCTCCGCTCCGACGGCGCTGATTCAATTTGAGTGGATGGCTTCAAACGACTCGGCGACAAAAACCACACTCGTCAAGGAAGTTCCATGCATGCTGGAGGTAGCAGATGCAGAATCAACGATCAGCACTTACAGGGGTGAGCTCACAGCAACCTCGGAATCGCTTTACGCCGAAGCCCAAAATTCTTCGAATCTCCCTCCGTGCTTTCCGCCCACCCCTCCTATTCGAATGGCCCAAATTGAACGAACAATTCAGGAGTCAATTTTCGAATCTGAGAAAGTACAACTGGCCATGCAAATCAGTGCTGAAGAATGCCTGAACAAGTCCCAAACCAGGCTACTTCTGCTCTGGATTCCCAGCGAAGACCGGAGACTCGCACTGTTCGAAAAGGTCATCCATTCAAGGCACCAATGGACGGTTGGTGAAGTGGAAGACATCTTTCAATTGCAGTTCATTGAGCGAAAGGCGCTAGCCGTCCTGAATAACCTCTGATTCTGCCGGGATAATTCTTCGAAAATTTCAAAACATTTGTTCGGACTTCAGGGTTGTTCATTGCAACTTTACACCATGAAAATCCACAATTTCTCAGCCGGTCCTTGCATCTTGCCCGAAACCGTTTTGAAAGAGGCGGCGGAAGCTGTTGCCAACTTCAACAACCTTGGACTCTCCCTGGTTGAAATCTCGCACCGCAGCCCTGATTTTGTAGCGGTCATGGAAGAAGCGAGATCATTGGTAAAAGAGCTCTTGCATCTGCCCGATCGATTTGATGTGCTTTTCTTACAAGGCGGAGCAAGCCTTGGGTTTTTAACCGCTGCGTATAACTTCTTGCCGGAAGGTGGCCGAGCCGCTTACATCGATTCAGGCACATGGGCCAATAAAGCTGTGAAGGAAGCCAAGCACCTTGGAGGCATCGATGTTATCGGATCATCAAAAGCTTCCAACTACAATGAAATACCACATATAGCGTCGGTTCCTGCTGGTTCATCCTACCTGCACTACACCTCGAATAACACCATATTCGGGACCCAATTCAGCGGCACACCGCAGGCAGAGGTACCATTGATCGCTGACATGAGTTCGGATATATTTTCGCGTGAATTCGATGCGAATCCGTACCACCTCATTTATGCAGGAGCGCAAAAAAACATGGGGCCTGCGGGAACCGTCATGTACGCTTTTGATACCGAGGCAGTAGGAAAGACGGGACGCAGTATTCCGTCCTACCTCGACCTGCAGGTGCACGCGAGCAAAGACAGCATGTTCAACACCCCTTCCGTCTTTCCCGTGTACGTCACGATGCTCACCCTGCGCTGGATCAAATCCATGGGAGGCGTGAAAGCCATGGAGGAACGAAACGCGCGAAAAGCGGCATTGATTTATGGCGAAATTGATCGCAACGAGCTTTTTGAAGGGCACGCAGAGGGCACTAGCCGGTCGACCATGAACGCAACTTTCCGACTCAAGGAAGACACCAATGCTGCTGCTTTCGATATCCTCTGGAAAGAGGCGGGCATCAGCGGAATCAAAGGGCACAGAAGTGTCGGTGGCTACCGCGCATCCATGTACAACGCCTTGCCAGAAGAATCCGTTCAAGTCCTCGTGGACGTGATGAAAGAACTCGAACGCACAGCCTAACATTCTCTTTTCAACCTGCCATCACTGGGCTTAATACTTGACATGAACATACTCGCAAACGACGGCATTCACCCCGCTGGACAAAAGGCGCTAGAAGCCGCAGGACACAACTTGTGGACCGAATTTATTGAACCGCAAAGTCTAGCGGCATTCATCAATGACAATGCCATCGATGGATTGCTGGTGCGCAGCGCAACCAAAGTGCGCGAGCCACTGATCGACGCTTGCCCCAATCTCGGATTCATCATCCGGGGAGGGGTTGGAATGGACAACATCGATGTCGCCTATGCACGGGATCACGGAAAAGAAGTCCGCAACACCCCTGCTGCCAGCTCACAAAGCGTAGCGGAATTGGTCATGGGACACCTCTTCGCGCTGAGTCGCTCCTTGCATGATAGCAACCGACGCATGCCCGTTGAAGGTGTGGAGCAATTCAAAGCGCTCAAGAAATCATACGGAAAAGGCCGCGAATTGCGCGGAATGACGCTTGCCATCGTTGGATTTGGGCGCATTGGCCAATCCCTAGCGCAATATGCTTTGGGATGTGGAATGAATGTCATCGGAGTCGACCAGCAAAGCGGAGTGAAACGCATCGATTTAGCCATCGGCAACCAACCCGTTTCCGTGGAAGTGCCCGTTATGACATTGCACGAAGCCTTGCCTTTGGCGGACGCCATCAGTCTTCACATTCCGGCGCAAGCCGATGGAAAAGCGGTGATCGGCTCCATGGAAATGGGCAAAATGAAAAAAGGAGTCATCCTCTTAAATGCTGCACGAGGCGGAGTGGTGGACGAAGATGCGTTGCTCGAAGCACTCGATTCAGGTCAAGTTTCGGGAGCCGGAGTGGATGTATTCGTAGGTGAACCCAAACCTCGCCTTGATCTGATGCGCCACGCAGGCATTTCACTTTCACCGCACATTGGAGCCGCGACCGGAGAAGCACAAGAACGAATTGGTTTGGAAATTGCCTCCATTGTGGCCGAAATTGGTTCGAAATAAGAACGTTGAACTGGATCCGACCTTTCACTTTGATTGCGCCACCGGCTGACAAAGCGCATTTGGTCGCCTCGCGATCGTATCTGACCTACAGCAAGGCCGAGCTGCGTGACAAATTGGAACGCAATCCGTATTCTTATCTGCACGTCATTCATCCCACGGGAATTGGCTCGTCCAAAGTCAAACGGGGCACCGTTCCATTTTTCGAACATGTTCGAAAACGTTACTTGGACTTTAAGTCATCCGATTGGCTCCAATTCAAAGGCAAAAACTGCATTGCCATCTACCGCCAATCCACGGAAGAACATGCATGCACTGGAATCATCGGAAGCCTTTCGCTCGAAGGGATTCGATCAGGACACTTGAAGCTCCACGAGCAAACCCTGAAGCGCCGCGAACAACTTTTTGCCAAATACCTCCACACCGTGCAATGCAACGCAGAACCCGTTTTGTGCGCATATGATGACAGTAGTATTCGTGAGGCCGATGCCATTCAGAATATTCTGACCCAGCACACCGAGAAGCGGGCGGATCTCGATTTCACTACCACCGATCAAATTCGGCATAGCGTATGGATTTTATCGGAAGAAGAATCCACCGATTTGGCGACCGTTGTGCAAGAGCTATCCCCCCTTTACCTAGCGGACGGCCATCACAGAGTGGCTTCAAGCTTGGCCCTTGGCTCCCTGGATGGAGCGACAAACCATAGCTCCGCACTCATGGCTTACATCATCCCGGAATCACAGCTTCTCATCCGCGGGTACCATCGCGAATTAAAAGATGTAGCATGGAGCGCCGAACAATGGGAAGAAGCCCTTCAGTGCCTCAAACCACACATCGCGTCCGAGCGAATATCCCGCACCGATTTGTCCAAACCCAGTGCGGTTGGAATCGTACATCTGCATGCGGCTGGCCAAAGCTGGGTTTTAGACCTCCGTGAAAGCAGCGTGAATTGTGTGGATGCAGAAATCATTCAAAACCGAATGTTCACAGGTTTATTCGGCATTGAAGATGCGCGAAACGATCCCAAATTGAGGTACATCCCTGGCACCATGGATAGCCAAAGACTCATTGAACAAAGTGATTCTCGGACTGAATCGGCCATTTTTGAGATGCACCCCGTAGGCACCGATCAGATCAAGGCAACCGCCGATCGCGGAGGTTTCTTACCGCCCAAGAGCTCATGGGTAGAGCCCAAATTGCGCAGTGGACTTTTCATTCATGAAATCTGAACAAACCTCCATTCAAGAGCGGCTGGCCGCTGTGCGGGATGAAGTTCCCGCCCACGTGACACTGGTGGCCGTCAGCAAGACCAAACCTCAAGAAGCCATTGAAGCCGCTGCCTCGATTGGTCAAATTGAATTTGGCGAAAACCGCGTTCAAGAGATGGCCGAGAAAGCCACCGCACTCGAAGCGCTCAATCTTAAATGGCATCATATTGGCCACCTCCAAACCAATAAAGTCAAACAAGTGGTTCCACATGCCCACCTCATCCATGCGGTGGATAGCGAGCGCTTACTATCGGAAATCAATAAGCGTAGCGCCAGCATTGGCAAAGTATCGGATGTGTTGCTTCAAATTCACATCGCAACGGAAGCCACCAAATTCGGCTGGAGCTTTTCGGAATTTGAATCGTTTTTACAATCCCAATCCTGGGCGGATCTTGCTCATGTCCGAATCAGAGGGTTGATGGGAATGGCGACATTTACAGACGACCACCAGCAGGTTCGTAGGGAATTTCAATCCCTGAAAAAGGCCTTCGACTCTGCCACCACACTCAACAAGGGTTGGGACACCTTATCCATGGGAATGAGTGGCGACTGGAAAATAGGCGTGGACGAAGGTTCCACAATGGTCCGCATTGGCAGTTCAATTTTTGGCAAGCGATGACAGAACCATCCGAAACGTCGGGCGTACTTGGAAGCAAACGAGCCTTTTACGAACCTTGGTTAAAGGCTTGGCTCATCCTCATGCCCACCGTAGGGCTCGGGAGTTATTATCTGACGCGCAACGCTTGGCGTAGGATCCAGGCAATCTTGCAGGGGGAAGCGGGGAGTGTTTGGGATGCTCCGCCTATACCTGAAGCCACGGAGCCACCTTCATTCATTTTTTATGGAATCACCGCAGCCCTTATCTTTTCCTTTTTTTGGATCATCATTGCACGGCTTTATGTCGCTGCTCAAGCCTCTCAACGATCAAAACCACCTCATGAATAGTCCCAATCAAATTACACCATCCGCTTCCCTCGGAATCGTCCTCTGCATGTCAAGCATAATGAGCTTGGCTCAAACTCCAAGCAACATTGAGGCGGCTGAATACGATGCAAGTGAAAATCGATGGTTCATCTCGAACAACACGAGCCTTTTGGAGACTTCGGATGGAGGCATGAGCTATGCTTATTTCGGCGACGCCACCGCTTCGCACGGCATGGAGGTCATCGATGGGCACTTATTTGCTTTGGGCCAAAACGTTATTCGTGCATACGATCTCGAAAGTGCGGAGTTAATCGGCACGCATTCGATTCCCGGGGCTGGATTTTTAAACGGAATGGGCAGCCGGACCCAAGAATTGGTGGTCAGCGATTTTTCCAACGGAAGATTGCACCGTGTGGACATTTCTGATCCTGCCAACATGACCAGCAGTGTGCTCATTGCCAACACAGGCACCACTCCCAATGGGGTCGTTATCGACGAAGCCAATAACCGGGCCATTGTCGTCAATTGGGGGGGCAGTGCGTCGATCCTCGCGGTCGACTTGACCACTGCAGTTCAATCGACCGTTGTTGCCAATACCGGATTGGGCAATCTGGACGGTGTGGACATGGACGGCGAGGGTCGCTTTTATGTCAGTTCCTGGTCGCCAGCGCGCATCACCCGGTATTCAAATGATTTTGGCGTTTCTGAATCAGTCGTGCAAGGAGCTGGATCGGGGCTCGCAAATCCAGCGGACATCAGCTACAGCATTGAAACAGACACCTTGGGCGTGGCCAATAGCGGAAACGGCACTCCTTCTTTTCACTTTTTCGGAGCCACAAGCAGCATCCCACGCACGGAAGCAAAAGAATTCGTCCAATGGAACGGCCAACACCTGAGCCTCGAATCGCATCTCGCCGGCCAGTGGAGCCTATCCTCGTTCTCCCCTACCGGGCAATTGCTGGCCTGTAAGATGTTGGAATTGCCCAGCGCTCGCGTCCAAATCTCGCCTGATCGACTCGGATGGCAGCTGCAACCCACTGACATTTGGCGCATTGTTTCTCCGACGGGTCAGGCGTACTCGGTCAGGCCGGGTCCACGTCAATGGTAAGGCGAATTCGCTTGAACCGATCATCGGACTGAAAAGCGTCCAAATCCTGCGCCAAGAGCACCTTATAATTTTTCGGAGACAACGCACGCTCAAACTTGAGCAAAATCACACGGTGGTATAAATCATTGATTTTACTGATTTGCGGCGTTTCAGGACCAATGGCCCGCGCAGCGAATCGCTGGCGCAACCGGCCTGCGAGCACCTCTGCAGCGGCCTCCAATCTTCCTTCGTCGGAATGCCGCAAAGTGAGACGAATCAATCGATCAAAGGGGGGATACCGATAATTCTTACGTTCCATCAATTCTTGACGCACCAATCCTTCGTAGTCATTGGCCATGACCTTGGTCATCACCCAATGGTCTGGATTATAAGTTTGCAAAATCACCTTGCCCCGTTGACCGGAACGCCCGGCACGCCCGGCGACCTGGGTCAGCATTTGAAACGCCCGCTCAAAACTGCGGAAATCTGGAAAATTCAGCATGCGATCGGCATTCAACACTCCGACCAATCCGACATGGGCAAAATCCAATCCTTTGCTCACCATCTGCGTCCCCACCAAAACATCAAATTCCCGATTGGCAAACGCACGGACCAATCGTTCATGCCCGTGACGGCTGCGCGTGGTATCCCGATCCATCCGGGCCACGCGTGCTTTGGGAAATAACTCCTGCAATTCCTCTTCCACACGTTCCGTGCCCAATCCCTTAGGCTCCATGGTTTTCTTGCCACAAGACCCACACAATTGCGGAGGTGGCGCGATGTGATAGCCGCAGTGATGGCAATTCAACTCATTCTTCCATTTGTGGACGGTCATGGGCACGTCGCACCGCTCGCATTGCGGGATCCAAGCGCACGTACCGCATTGCCAAACCGGAGCAAAACCCCGGCGGTTCTGAAACAAAATCACTTGCCGATCTTCCTCCAGTACTTTCTCGATTTCCAACTTGAGCAACCGCGAAAAGTGACCGGTCATTGCCCGCTGTCGATGGGCTTTCTTCAAATCTGCACACCATATTTCAGGCAACAAAATTCCCCCATACCGTTCGTTCATTTCCACGCGATCCATTCGGCCCTCTTCGGCCAGCCAATGGGTCTCGACCGATGGCGTCGCGGAACCAAGCACCAAAAATGCATCGGCTTCTTTTGCAAGCCACATTGCCGCATCCCTCGCCTGGTAACGCGGTGCAGGATCATGTTGCTTGAAACTGGCTTCATGCTCTTCATCCACGATGATCAAACCCAGATCTTGGAAAGGCAAAAACATGGCGGATCTGGGACCCACGATCAATTGTGCCGGAGAACCACTGCCTCTTTTTCCGAGCACTTCCAGCCAAGTCTCCGTTCGCTCTCGGGTTGTAAAACGGCTGTGGTACACTTGAAGAAAGCGCTTGAAGTGCAGCTCTAATCGCTGAATCAATTGGGTGGTGAGGGCAATTTCAGGCACCAAAAAAAGAACGGTTTTCCCATTTTCCAATGCATCGGCAATCAGATGAATGTAGACCTCTGTTTTTCCTGAGCCCGTGACGCCGTGCAGCAATGCCGCACGATGCACACCTTCATTGCTCGCGACAAGTTCGCGGTATGCACGTGACTGTTCATCGCTCAACTTTGGCAACGGCTGCGCCTGATGCTGCTGGCTCATAGCGCTCAATTCCGCCTTCTTCTTGAGCGTCAAGATGCCTTTATCAGCCATGCGCCGCAAGGCTCCAGAATCTGCATCCGCCTCTTGAATTACGTCCTTTTCCAAAAGTTCCGCTCCCCACTCCCCTGCGGCCAAGGCTAAGAAAGCGGTCAACACACGCGCTTGTTTGGGGGCCCTTCGGTCAAGGTCATCCAATAGCCGGGACAATGCCGCTTCCTCGCGGAAATCTGAGCAAAGCATCACATAACGGGCCATTTTTGGCTTGTAGCGCTCTTTCCACTCTTCCTCTGAGACGATTAATCCCTTTTCAACGAGTCCATTCAGCAATCGCTGTGGATTTTTCAACTCCAGAATAGAAGCCGCTTCTGATAGTTGAATTCCGCCTCGCGCCAAAACAGCTTCGTACAGAAACAGGGAACGTTCATCCAATGCCTTCCAAACTGCGTTCTGCCTGCTTGGCGGATCGGGATGGGGCAAAAACCGCGTTTGACTGTTCAATTTTAAGCCTGCAGGAAGCGCCGCGGCCATCACCTCACCTCGGGTGCACATGTAGTGCGCAGCGAGCCAATCCCAGAGGTTACGCTGTTGCAAGGGAACAATCGGATAAGCATCCACCAACGCCTCCAATGGACGAGGCACGTATTCGCTTGGAACATCATCATGCACACGCCAGACAATTGCTATGTAACGCTTGCGGGTGCCCACTTGCACCACCACTCGCATACCGGGAGAAACAACTTCCTCCTGATCCATTAACCCGTAAGTCAGCAACTTTGGAAGCGGCAACGGCACAACTACATCCGCATATTTCCCTAGGGTTTTCATTGAAGCAGCAAATTGAGAAGAAAACTGCACAACTCTTGCACGAACTTGTAGGAAATAGATTTGTTATACCTCCATGACACAAATCGCTTCACCTCTCAAGTCCGGCGCCAAAGCACCGGATTTTCAGACCACCATTCAAGACGGATCGAACCGAAGTTCAGCGGATTATGCTGGGAAGAAGTACGCCGTGTATTTTTATCCGCGCGACATGACTCCTGGCTGCACTGCTCAGGCATGCAACTTGACTGAAAACTTTGAAGCGTTGCAGGAGGCTGGCATCGAAATTTTGGGAGTGAGCCCTGATCCCGCAGCCAAACACGTGAAGTTCATTGACAAGTATGGCATCCGATTCGACTTAGCCTGTGATGAAGACAAGGCCATGCACAACGCATTTGGAGTTTGGGGATTGAAGAAATTCATGGGCAAGGAATACGAAGGAACCCATCGTACTACGTTTCTCATCAATGAAAAGGGTGAGATCCACGATGTAATTTTAAAACCAAAAACCAAGGACCACACCGCTGAAATCCTCGCTGGATTCGGCGTTTAAGAGGATAACATGCGCAAAAGTGGGTACTTCGTTGACAAAAAACACCCCACTACGTAAGTTCATTACGATGCGGGTAAGATACCTTCGTCCAAAACAAGAAAACATGTCTGCGGATACACAAAAACTCAAGGCGCTCCAGATGACCCTGGACCGCATGGACAAGACTTTCGGCAAAGGCGCCGTGATGAAGTTGGGCGATGAAGCGGTGGAAGCCATCGAATCCATTCCCTCCGGATCATTGACGCTCGATTTGGCCCTTGGCATTCAGGGATACCCCAGAGGTCGCGTGGTCGAAATCTATGGCCCGGAAAGTTCGGGAAAAACAACCCTAGCCATTCACGCCATTGCCCAAGCACA
>DLQB01000104.1:0-1681 GCA_002477505.1 Flavobacteriales bacterium UBA7443 | reverse complement strand
GAAAATCTTGGTGTAGACACGGAAAACCTTCTGATCTCGCAACCAGACAATGGCGAACAAGGATTGGAAATTGCCGATAACTTGATTCGCTCAGGCGCAATTGATTTGATCGTTATTGACTCCGTTGCTGCTCTAACCCCTCGCGCAGAGATTGAAGGGGAAATGGCGGACTCATCCGTCGGATTGCAAGCGCGTTTGATGTCCAAGGCCCTTCGAAAATTAACGGGCTCCATCAGCAAGACTGGATGCTGCTGCATCTTCATCAATCAATTGCGCGAAAAAATCGGTGTGATGTTCGGCAATCCGGAGACAACCACAGGTGGTAACGCTTTGAAATTTTACTCATCGGTGCGACTCGATATTCGTCGCTCAACGCAATTGAAAGACGGCGACCGCGTCTTGGGCAACCGAACCAAAGTGAAAGTGGTGAAAAACAAAGTTGCGCCCCCTTTCCGACGGGCAGAATTTGACATCTTGTATGGCCAAGGAATATCCAAGTCAGGTGAAATCATTGATTTGGGTGTGGACATGAACATCATCAAGAAATCGGGTTCTTGGTTCAGCTATGGTGACACCAAATTGGGGCAAGGCCGGGATGCCGTGAGAAACCTATTGCTGGACAACCCTGAATTGCAAGATGAGCTGGAAGCCAAGATCAAGGCTGCTATCCACAAAGAAAACAATCCTGAGATCGTTGAGGAAGTGGAATTGGCTTGAATCAATGCGCACATTTTCTATGGCAATGGCGAACCATTGGAACGCATCGAAGGCACCGTTAATCGGTGCCTTCGTCCTCTTATTTGTGAGTTGTGTAACTCCGGACACCGCAAGCGACAGCACGTTGCCTGACCAGAAAAACCCCTTGCAAGTGCTCGATGAGGCCATTTTAGAACGGCCCAATGACCCGCAGGTTTACCATGAACGCGCCACTTGGAAAATGGCTGAATTGGATCCACAAGGCGCCTTCGACGACTGGGAATTGGCATTGCGAGCAGACTCATCATTTGCGCTTGCATGGGAAAATCAGGCGGACATGCTGTTTCAGATGCAAAAGTTTGAAGATTGCCTCGCCAAGCTCGATGGGTGCCTCAAGCATTCCCCAGAAAGCACACCCTGTTTACTCAAACGAGCTGAATTCGCCATTCACTTGCAACAATTTGAACAAGCCTTTCAGTACCTCAATGACGCCTTGCGCCTCAATGACCAGCTTCACGAGGCTTATTGGATGAAGGGAAAGATTTACGCTACGACGGGTGCGGAGGAAAAAGCTTTGAGCTCCTACCAAACTGCAATCGAAGTCAATCCCGACTTTTATGAGGGGTTCATCACCTTGGGCATATTCTTGGCCGAGCGTTCGGATGCCATGGCCGAAGAGTACTATCGCTCAGCGATGGAGCTCAAGCCTGCTGCAGTGGAGCCGGTTTACAATTTAGCGGTGCATTATCAAAACGAAAACCGATTGGAGGAAGCGCTCACCTTGTACCGCAAAATCCTAGCACTTGATCCAGAAAATGCCACGGCTTCATTCAACCAGGGGTACATCCATCTCGAATACCTCACGAACTACGACAGTGCTGTGCATTGGTTCTCTGAGGCGATTGTTCGGCTGCCGTATTACCATCAAGCATTTTTCAATCGTGGATTGGCTTACGAAAGTTTGGGCATGAATTCTGCTGCAATT
>DLQB01000106.1:9714-26224 GCA_002477505.1 Flavobacteriales bacterium UBA7443 | reverse complement strand
AGCTGCTCTAGCCAACTGAGCTACATCGGCGTCACTTTTCAAAGAACTGAGGAGACGAATCGCCCCGGTTTTCAGGACGGCAAATGTAAGAAAGAATCTTGTGGTAACAAGGGGCTTGCGCATCTTTTCGTTGCGATATTCAATCGCAATCGCCAACAAGCTGATTTTCTGCTACTTAAGCAACAGCAGTCCGGACCTTTTTCTGCTTGAGAATTTGACGTCGAATGGCATCTAGAGCATCATCCACAGATGCTTCAAAACTCGATGAACGTCTTTTTGCAAAAAAATCAGCGCCAGGGACGTGAATCTTCACTTCTGCAACCTTGTTTTCGCGAACATCATTTTTTTCAATCCGAAGGAATACCTCGCAATTGATAATTTGATCGTGAAACGTATTCAACTTGGATACTTTGCCTTCAACAAACGCAACGAGTCGTTCGTCGGCATCAAAATGAATGGAGTGTATTTGTACTTGCATGTGCATGTTTAATGTTAATCTTTTGGACGTTTATCCAAAGGACTATCCGAATGCACTTCTTTGAGACGCGCGAGGGACTGGTGTGTATAAACCTGCGTTGAACTCAACGATGCATGACCGAGCATATCCTTGACTGCCGCCAACTCAGCACCTCGATTGAGCAGATGCGTAGCAAAAGTGTGACGAAGGATGTGTGGACTGGTCTTTTGAAGCGAGCTCACGAGCGACAAGTAATGCCGAACGCGTCTGTACACGAACGAGGGATAGAGCGATCGCCCTGCATCGGTAATGAACAAATGCCGCGATTGAAAAGGTCGCTCTTCGATGTGGCTTTGGATGCATTTCATGGTCTCAGGAAGCAACGGAATGATACGTTCTTTGAATCCTTTTCCCATAACGCGCAATTCCCCCCTTTCCGTATGCATATCCTCAACATTTAATCCAATCAATTCACTGAGGCGAACACCCGTTTCATACATCAACGCTATAATGCCTCTGTCTCTGCGCCCTTTCCAATCTTCTGCAAAAACAGATTCATCAAACATTTCACGCATCGCTCGCTCTGGAACAACTTGAGGAATGGACTTTGATAGCTTGGGAAGCACAATTGCATCCGCAGGATCAACGGTCATTAATCCTTGTCTTTTGGCATAGCGGACAAATGTTCGGTAAGCGCTCACTTTGCGGTGAATGGTTCTCGGCGCCTTGCCCAGCCTCATCATCTCCACAACATATCCGCGCAACCATTCCGACTTCACACTAAGCAAATCCACACATGCGTAATGCTCGTCCATGAATCGGTGCAATTGATTCAAATCGGAACGATAACATCGCAATGTATGAACGCTTCCTCTTTTCTCTTTTTCCAAGAAATCGAGGAATCCTTCAACGGGTGATTGGGTGTGGTTCAAAATGCAAAAAAGGCGAATGGTCCGTGGACAATTTCGCCTTTTTCATCTTAAAAACAAAGGTTTTACTCAATCATTTTTGATGTTTAGTCCGTTTTTATAACGGGCCTTCTTCCGCTGCTCCCTATTCACTACACTCGGCTTTACAAATTCACGTCGTGCCCGAAGTTCGCGCATGCGCTTCGTTCGGTCAAACTTCTTCTTGAAACGCTTAAGTGCGCGCTCGATGTTGTCTCCTTCTTTAACGGGAATTGAAAGCATGGTATTCTAATTGGGTGGCAAATTTACTGCGCTCGTCTTGAAATTCAAAACAATACGTGAAATTCAATCATCTTTCAAAAGCTCGCGGGATATCACCAACTTTTGAATCTCACTTGTGCCCTCCCCAATGGTGCAGAGCTTGCTATCCCTGTAGTACTTCTCCGCTGGAAAGTCTTTTGTGTAGCCATATCCCCCGAGCACCTGAACCGCCTCTGTTGCGACACGCACACAAACTTCGGAAGCTTCGTATTTGGCTATGGCTGATTCTTTGGTCACCGGCATTCCGTTCTCCTTTCTCCAGCATGCTTGCGACGTGAGCAAATCTGCAGCCTCAATCTGTGTGTACATGTCGGCGAGCTTAAATGCAATCGCCTGGAAACGACTGATGGGCTGACCAAACTGCTCACGTTCCTTGGAATAATCGCGGGCACATTCGAAAGCGCCTTTGGCGATACCCAATGCCAGCGAAGCAATAGAAATCCGACCACCATCAAGTATTTTCATGGCTTGGATGAATCCTTCTCCCGGACTCCCGAGCACTTGATCGTCGGGAACAAAGCAATCCTGGAAAATCATCTCTGCTGTTTCCGAGGAGCGCATTCCAAGCTTATTTTCTTTCTTTCCTCCCGAAAAACCCACCTGCTCCCTCAAGACTACGAATGCTGTAATTCCATGGCTATCCAACAATTCTCCTGTTCTAGCGAGTACAACAGCTACGTCAGAAGAGATGCCGTGCGTGATCCAGTTTTTGGTTCCATTTAAAATCCATCCATTGCGCTCCGTGTCTCTTGAAGCGGTGCATTGCATCCGCATGGCATCGCTCCCTGTATTCGCCTCGGTAAGTCCCCAGGCTCCTATGTGCTCTCCCCTCGCGAGTGCCGGCAGGAAGCGTTTCTTTTGTTCATCCGATCCGAACATCAGGATGTGATTGGTGCATAAGCTGTTATGCGCAGCCATGGACAAACCAATTGAACCGCAAACTTTTGCAAGCTCCTCAATGGCTACTTTGTATTCCATGTAGCCCATGCCCGCTCCTCCAAACTCCTCTGGGACGAGCATTCCGAGCAAACCCAACTCTCCCATTTTATGAAAGAGCTCCCGCGGAAAATATTGACGCTCATCCCAATCCATCCGATGGGGTAAGATCTCGCTCTTCGCGAAATCGCGAACCGTAGCACGGATGGCTTTTTGATTTTCTGTTTCTGAGAAATTCATTTCATTCTATTTATAGCGAACCAAAGACAGGCAAGTTTCGTTAACTGAAGACAAGGGCCAACCTTCGCGGCCATTCAATCCATTGAGCTCAATGATGAAAGTACAAGCCATGGTCACCGCATTGCACGCCTCGACCAACTGCATTGCTGCACGAGCTGTGCCACCTGTGGCAAAAACATCATCGTGAATCAACACGCGCATGCCCGGCTTGAGCGCATTTGCCTGGCACTCCAATTCTGCGCTTCCATATTCTAAATCATACGACACCCGATTCAAAACACCAGGCAGTTTGCCCTGTTTTCGAAAAGGAACAAACGGAACATCCCAATGCAATGCCATGGCAGGCCCAAAGATGAAGCCACGGCTTTCGATTCCTACCACACAATCCGGTCTCCCCTGCGCTTCCTCCACCATAAGAATCATTGCGCCAATGGCCCTTTTCGAAAGGACCGGATCGCGCCAGAGCGGTCCCATATCCTTGAAAGTAACCCCTGGTATTGGGAAATCTTCCACATCTTCAATGCGCGTCGCCACCGCCTGAGCAGATTGACTAATCTCTTTTTGAAGGTGTGGAGGCGACGGCATCTGAACGGATTTTGCAAACCCTAAGGTACGGAGACCACCTTCGAAATAGACTGTCAGTGACAGGTATTGCCGATTTCAGGTCCTCAACTTGCTTCAAATGATGTGAGTCTCGGTATGCTGTTACTGCATTTGCACCCGCATAACGGATGTAAGGATGAGATTGGAATTCCTTCCAAGACGCTTGGTTCAAACACAAGAACCGAAACACGCCTTCGCCTTTGTGAAACCAAGGAATGATGGCTTCAACTTGATCGGGATGCATTCCCCAAACTTCTCTGAGCTGTTCCACGGAATGAAAACCGCCCAGTGCCGCGCGAAACCGACAAATCCTGCCTGCGACTTTTGGGCCAATCCTTGGCAGCGCTTCCAGCGCTGCACTGTCCATTTTATTAATATTCAAGGAAGCGTTCGCGATTCGATTGCCTTGCTTTTTTACCTCCCGTCGGCGTTGAACCGTCGCCGGATACAACTCGGCGTCATACAGGCGCTGAGAATTCTCATTTCGAGCCAAAGAGGCGTCCATTTCGTGCAAAGCATTGAGCAGGATTTCCACCGATTGCCCGCTAAAACCAGAGGAATCTTGATGAATCCTCCATTCAAGGTGCATCCAGTATGCGCCAAATACACACCAAGACATAAACGCCATTTCAATCCATATTCGCTCCTTCCCTCTCCTCTTCCTCACTCCAATGGCTCAAAAATTCAACTTCATTCGTATCGCTTAATTTCCCCGGACTTGATTCGCCGAAAATAATCCGCAACATCCTCCTTGACTTCCCGCATGAGGAAGTAGAGCCCTAATACATTTGGGAAGCACATGGCGAAAATCATCGCATCACCGAAGTCGAAAACGCTTTGGGCCGAAATCGCTGAACCCAAAATCACAAACAGGCAAAAAATCGCCTTGTACGTGATATCAGCGGCGCGCGATTCGCCGAACAAAAATGTCCATGATTTCAATCCGTAATAACTCCAACTGATCATCGTTGACAGCGCAAACAATATAACGGCAACCGATAGCACAACAGGAAACCAGCTCATGGTTTGTGCAAAGGCGCTGCTGGTCAATTCAATCGCTTGAAGGTCTTTTGCTTTGGCCAAGCCCAGTGCTACTTCTTGACCCATTTCGCCATAGCCGGATATTACAATGACAAGCGCCGTCATGGTGCAAATGACTACGGTATCGATGAATGGTTCAAGCAAGGCAACAACGCCTTCGCTCACTGGCTCGTTTGTTTTTGCAGCGGAGTGCGCAATGGAGGCAGAACCGATACCGGCCTCATTCGAAAATGCGGCCCGCTGAAAACCAACAATCAATACACCAATCAAGCCGCCATAAGCCGCTTCTGGAGAAAATGCACTTGAAATGATGAGCGCGAAGGCTCCGGGAATCGCTGAGAAGTTTGCGAACAATACCACCAGAGCTCCCAACACATATATCCCAACCATAAAAGGAACGACCTTATCCGTGACTTTGGCGATGCTCTTGATTCCGCCAATGATGATCAAGCCAACTAAAATGGCCATGATCACTCCAAAAATCCAACTTTGGCCCATCAGGAATGACGCTTCTCCGCCCGTGACTTCAATCAATTGCTTGGTAGCTTGGTTGATCTGGACCATGTTTCCTCCACCGAAACTTCCTCCAATGCATGCGATGGCAAATAACACCGCCAAGACCTTGCCGAGGCGCACCTTGCCTTGCTTTGCCAATCCATCCCGCAAGTAATACATGGGACCGCCTGAGACCGAACCATCTTCATTTTCCTGGCGGTACTTTGTTCCCAGTGTGCATTCGATGAATTTGGAACTCATCCCGAGCAATCCCGCCACAATCATCCAGAAGGTAGCTCCGGGACCTCCCAGCGAAACCGCGAATGCCACTCCGGCGATGTTGCCCACTCCCACGGTTCCGCTCAATGCTGCCGTCAACGCTTGAAAGTGACTTACTTCCCCAGCATCGTTGGGGTCATCAAATTTTCCCCGCACCACATCAAGGGCGTGTCCGAATGCACGAAAGTTGATGAACTTGAAGTAAAACGTAAAAAAAATAGCCCCAAACAACAGCCAAATCAATACGAAAGGAACCTGCAACCCATCACCAAACGAGACCGTGAAGAAAATGACCTTCATAATCGCATTCGTCAGCGGCTCCATCACAGCATTGATTTGCTCATCAACCGTTGCGGCAGAAGCAGTTGTGGAAACAAAAGATGCCGCCAAGGCTGTCAAAAATTGGAAAAGACGTTGCATAAGTTGCGGGGTTTTAATCGTATTGCCCCGAATATACAAATGAAGAACTTCTAGACCGGCAACTCAAACAGGAGTTTGTATACCGAGGTATTCATTCAACGAACGTATCTGCTCAGCATCACCGAGCACAAAAAGCTTCATGGTTTCATGCAGCTCCGTCTTGGGCGATGGATTGATGACCATTTCGCCGCTGGCGCGCCGCAACCCAATGACATTGACACCAATGCGGTTGCGCGCATCAATTTCTTCCAATGTTAAACTCCGTAGGCTTTCAGGAAGTTGTTGTACTTCGACCTCTTCGAGGTTGACTTCATCACCACCTTGAATGCGAATGTGGTCTAAAAACTCCACAACATCCGGAATGGCCACGAGCGAAGCCATGTGCGCTCCGCCCACCTGGTCAGGCATGATCACATTATGCGCACCGGCCACGCGTAATTTGCTCACAGCATTCAACTGGGACGCACGGCTGATGATGAGGATGGCCTTGCGTCGCTCGCGCACCGCCAAAACAACGTAAAGATTTTGAGCATCGTCAGGCAATGTTGTAATCACGGCTCGGGCCCGATCCAAGCCGGCATTGATGAGGTTTTCATCACGTGTTGCGTCTCCAGACAAGACATGAAGGCCTTTCTTCTGCAGCGCCTTTACAAGTTCAGGATCTGACTCAATGACCACGACATCGGTGCCGTGATCTTGTAATTCTTCCACTGCCTTCTCTCCAACTCTGCCGTAGCCACAGACGATAACGTGTTGATCCATTGCTTTCATGATGCGTTTGATTCGTTTGTTTCTGACCCTTTCACGGTAGTCACCTTCGAGGAAAAATTGACTGACGGCTGTCACTGCAAACGTAAACGTCCCCAGCGAACTGACCACCAAGAGCGCCGTAAACATCATTCCTTCCTCGGACAAGGGACGGACTTCCCCAAAGCCGACTGTCGAGACCGTAATGACCGTCATATAGATGGCCTCAATCCACGTGTAATTCTCCAACCATACAAAACCTAGACTGCCCAAACAGAGCACGCTGACAATGGACACCCCCGCTATTCTTATGCGACTAGCCAGATTCATTCGTTGCCTTGCTTGGCTCGAATTGTCGCGGCCATCTCCTTCTGAAGCGAGGATGCTGCCGTTCGAGCGGCGGATGCAAAATCAGCTCCATCAGATGCGTACAAAACGCTCCTTGACGCGTTAATAAGCAACCCGCATTGGTCATTCCATCCCGCCTCTAATACTGCTTGTAAGTTTCCACCTTGAGCACCGACGCCGGGAACCAGAAAGAAGTTTTCGGGCGCGAGCTCGCGTGACCTTGCGATGGAGTCGGGTCGCGTGGCACCGACGACAAACATCAATTGGTCGGGTGAACCCCACTCTTGCGATCGCATGAGAACGCGTTCAAAAAGAGGCGGCGAACCGTGAAATTCGAAATCTTCAGCGCCAGAATTGGAAGTCAAGGCAAGCAAAATAGTCCAATGATTGGGATACCCATCCATGAATGGTATCACGCTATCAGATCCCATGTACGGCGCAACAGTCACCGCATGTGCGCCCAGTTCATCAAACATCGCTTTCGCGTATCGCCTAGCCGTATTTCCAATATCCCCGCGCTTGGCATCCGCAATAACCATGCACTCCTCTGGAATGCATGCGATAATTCTGCGCAAGGCGGCCCATCCCGACTCACCATACTGTTCAAAAAAGGCCAAATTTGGCTTGAAGGCAACAGCCAGATCATGCGTGGCCTCCACAATGGACATGCAAAAACGCTCCATGGCCTGCACGCCCTCTCCACAATGGCTCGGGATCCGCTCAACATCGGGATCAAGTCCGATGCACAAACATGACTCTTTCGCTAAAATTTGGGCGTAGATGTCGTCTCGGTTCTTCATGGCTGCAAATTAATTCTGGGCGGCGAGAAGTTCAGCTTGTTCCGCCATGCGAAGTGCCTCGATTACAGGAGTCAATTCTCCGCCCAAGATAGCGGGCAAGGCGTGGGAAGTGAAATGAATGCGGTGATCGGTTACGCGCCCTTGCGGAAAATTGTAAGTCCTGATTTTCGCTGATCGATCTCCGGTACTCACCAATGATTTGCGCTTTTGCGCTTGGTCCGCGGCGATTCGCTCTCGCTCTCGTTCGAAAAGCCTTGTTCTCAAAACCGTCAGGGCATGCTCGTAGTTTTGGTGTTGCGAGCGACCGTCTTGGCACTCAACCACAATTCCCGAAGGCCCGTGCGTGAGCCTCACCGCTGATTCCGTTTTATTGACGTGTTGACCGCCAGCACCACTCGCACGGAACGTGTCCCTGCGGATGTCGCTGACATTCAAGTCAACATCCACCGATTCGGCAACCGGTAAAACCGCTACGGTTGCAGCGCTCGTGTGCACCCGTCCTTGGGATTCTGTATCGGGCACCCGCTGTACACGGTGCACGCCACTCTCAAATTTCAACCAACCGTATACACCTTCTCCTTCCACCCGAGCGACGACCTCTTTGAACCCTCCGGCAGTTCCTTCATTGGCATTTACCAAACTCCACGTCCATCCTTTATCGGTGCAATGCTTTTGGTACATCCGGAAAAGGTCACCCGCAAAAAGTGCCGCTTCGTCTCCCCCGGTTCCAGCTCTGAATTCAATCATAACGGGTCGGTCGTCGACTTCATCCCTCGGCAACAACATGATTTTGGCAGCCTCATAGGCCTCTGCCAATTTGCGCTGCAGCTCAGGACGTTCCTCCAGGGCCAGTGTTTTATAATCTTCGTCGTCTCCCGCAAGCCACTCTTCGGCTTGATCAAGGTCCTTCTCCAGTGAAATCAAATGCTCCTGATGCACGACAATGTGCTCAAGTCGTTTGTATTCCCTCATCAAATCACGGTAGCGCCGGGCATCTTTGATCACCTCAGGATCGCCCACCAACTTCTCCACTTCCCGGTATCGGTCGGCAATCGAGGACAATTTTTGCGTAAGGGCATCCTCTCGTTTCATGTGCTGAGCTAATCTCCGTATTGAAAGCTCCCGTGTGCACCAGAAACGGTAACCCGCTTGCCCTCGAACGCCTCACAGTGGCCGATGACTTTGGCATCAACGCCCATGGCCATCGAAGCTTCGATGATGGATTCGGCTGTCTCCGGATCCGTGTAAAGTTCCATGCGGTGGCCCATGTTAAAGACCTCGTACATCTCCTTCCAGTTCGTTCCGGAACTCTTCTGAATCATTTCGAACAACGGCGGCGTTGGAAAGAGGTTGTCTTTGACAACATGGACGTTGTCCACGAAGTGCAACACCTTCGTTTGCGCACCTCCGGAACAGTGCACCATGCCCTTGATTTTTACTCCAAATGCGGGCAAAATCTTGGCCATCAAAGGGGCGTAACTGCGGGTCGGTGACAAGACCAATTTCCCCGCATCCAACGGCACACCTTCTACAGCATCTGTCAACCCCCAGTTTCCGGTGTATACCCACTGTTCATCAGTTCCCGGATCGAAACTTTCGGGAAATTGCGCCATCAATTCTTTTGAGAAAACATCGTGGCGAGCGGATGTCAATCCATTCGAACCCATCCCTCCGTTGTACTCAGATTCCCAGCTGGCTTGGCCACAACTTGACAAACCAACAACCACCTGTCCTGCGGCAATATTGGCGTTGTCGATGACTTCATCGCGATGCATACGGGCCACAACGGTTGAATCCACAATAATGGTCCGCACCAAATCTCCTACATCTGCGGTTTCGCCGCCCGTGCTGCGAATGTCAATGCCGTGTGTTCGAAGCTCA
This sequence comes from Flavobacteriales bacterium UBA7443, assembly GCA_002477505.1. Classification (GTDB taxonomy): domain Bacteria; phylum Bacteroidota; class Bacteroidia; order Flavobacteriales_D; family Sanyastnellaceae; genus UA16. The sequence continues at coordinate 16,748 of DLQB01000106.1, read as the reverse complement.
GCCAACAACTCCTCCGTCCCCGTAATAATCGCCTTGATCACTTCCCCGGGAATCAAGTGTTTGTTGCGGCCAATGGTGCTTGATACTAAAATAGGACCCAACGCCCCCACACAGAGGAGGTCATCGATGTTCATGACCAAAGCGTCCTGAGCAATTCCTTTCCACACGGAAAGATCTCCTGTGGCCTTCCAGTACATGTATGCCAATGCGGACTTTGTGCCCGCACCGTCCGCGTGCATGACAATGCAGTGCTCCTCACTTCCCGTCAAATAATCAGGGACAACCTTGCAAAATGCTTGGGGAAACAAGCCCTTATCGATGCCTTGGATGGCCGCGTGTACTTCTTCCTTTCCCGAGGACACGCCTCGGCTTGCGTACCTAGAGTCTTCCACTTATTCTCCTGGAACGTAGTCGAAACGCATGATTCGGAAAACCGTTCGACGGTTCGCTTGATGCGCCCGCTCCTTCTCCTCCTCCGATTTCATCCGGCTGATCTCTGAATCTGAGACCAGAAGCATAGATTCACCGCGTCCCACAGCCACCAGTCGATCCCTTTCAATGCCCGCATTGATCAAATAGTCAACACATGTTTGGGCCCGTCGTTGCGACAACTCCTCATTGTAATCATCCTTACCACGGCTGTCCGTATGTGACTCCAATTGAATGACATACGTTTCATTTCGCTCCATGATATCCAAGAGGTAGGCGAGGGAATCCGTGCTGTTCACATTTTCATCTACCAGTAATGCTGCTTCGTTGAATGCATAGAGGACAAGTGGCATTTGATATTCTTGATCCAAGACGACTTCCTTCAAGAAATACTCCCGCGCAAACGTCGTGCTCTCACTGAGGCCCACGGTTGAAAACCGATCCCCCGTGCTGATGAAGCCTTGAAGCTCAACGTCCACATCGTAAGTAGATCGCTTCTTAATCTCATCTCCGCAAAGCTCAAATCCACCATCAGCATCCGCGGTAAATGTCCAAGAATCACCATTGGAACCATTAATTGCTACCGATGCCATCAAAGGATTTCCCGTATCATAATCGTAGACATTGGCTCGAAAACAAAACTTCATGTCGGGCAACGTGAATGAATACAAATCGTCCTTGCCCTTGCCGCCAACACGGCTGGAAGTGAAAATTCCCGCATCTTCATCATCCTTGAAAACGATGCTAAAATCATCAGCGCTGCTATTGAGCGGGTAAGGGGCGGTCTCTGCCTTTTCAAATTTCATAGTGCCTTCAGCAGGCTCGGCAACTAAGATGTCTAACCCGCCCATTATTCCATTGCTCGACGAAAAATATAGCGTTCCATCAAAACGCATGTTTGGGAACATTTCATCCCCGGACGTATTGATGTTCTCACCCATGTTCACCGGCTCTCCGAAAGCATCTTCCTTGCTATCGTAAGAGACATACCAGATATCCTTGCCGCCGTAACCTCCTTCCATGTCGGAAACGAACATCAAAAAATCATTGTCCGCGGTGAAGCTTGGATGCCCTACTTGCGAGCTATCATTCGAATCACGATCAATCAAATCCACCACTTCCGAAGGACCAAACTTCGCCCCCATTGAAGGTGCCCGGTATAAATCACAAGCAAACGATGTTTCTTCATCAGAGATGCACCGCGTGAAATAGATGTTCTTGTATTTCTTGTCAAACGTTACCGTTCCTTCATTGAACTCCGTATTGACAGTTGAGTTCAAAGGCTCCGGTGTGCTCCAACGTCCTTTTTTGTCCTGCGCTGAACGGAACAGGTCCATGTAGCTTTGCCCTGTGATGGGATCCTCTCCTGACCCCGCTGAGCTTTCCCTAGAGGAAGCGAATACGACCTCATCCGATTTTTTGGATGAATAACCCAAACCGTAATCATAACCATCCGAGTTCAAGAGAAGCAGGTTCTCGACGATGTAACGGCTAGAGGGTTCATCCAACTCCAACGCATCATTGTCAGATTGCTCCACCCGGGCATCTGCCACGGCTGCATCTCCTCCATTTTCTTTGTAAGCAATGTACCATTCAATGGCATCATCAAAGGACTGTTGAGAGCGCATGACGTCACCATAGGCCAAGTAAACGCTCGGGTCTTCTGTGCCATAGCGCAAGCCAATCGCTTTGTCATACCATTCTTCGGCCGCTGCTGGTTCCAGCATCATTCGAAAACTCTCGCCCGCCATGAATGCGATACGCCCTTTTTCTTCGATGTCCTTGACTTTCGCATAGGCCTTGATGTATTCCTGGGCGGAAGTGCTGAATGCATCCTTTTCAAATGCCTGATCGGCTTCAGCAGCATAGTCCGTTTGCGCGATCAGCGCTCCGATTGAAAACAAGATGAGCAAACTGGCCAAACCAGTTCGGGTACAAAAAGCTTGCAGGTTGTTGTGCATTTCGTATCGATTTAAATCTGTGCTCGAATGTAAGGCAAAGCGAGCATTTCGGTGCAATCTGTTGCAAATAAAGCCGGAAATTTGGTCAAAAAAAGGGCCAGCATCGCGGCCAGCCCTTTCGTGTGTGTAAGATTCACATGCCCCAAGAGGCTGTGGCATTAACGTGTGAACAGGAGCTCCGTGAACTTCGGCAATGGCCACTGAGCGTCATCGACCATCAATTCAAGTTGGGCGCAGTAATCTGCAACGGCCTCCATGCATGGAACGACTTTCTCTGCATAGGCACGAGCTTTTTCCAAGGCATTTTTCGCCCCCTCCGCTCGGTCGTGCACCTCCTCCATTTTCGCGCATGCACCATGCAACTCTTGAATGACGGATCCTGCAGATTGAATCATGGACATCTGGGCTGCAGAGAACTTTGACGCTTCCTTTCCGAGAACCGCGTTCAGCTGCTCCACATTAGTCAGAAGGCCACTTTGGAATCGGATCGCAGCCGGAAGGATTGTGCTACGGCTCATATCCAGAAGAACGCGGTATTCGATTTGACGCTTCAAGATGTAATTCTCCAAATCAACCTCAACACGTGCTCCTAACTCTTGCTTGCTCAAAACACCCATGTTTTCAAACAAGTCTTGCACTTCTTTGCGATTCAACACATTCAATGCTTCTGGCGTGTTGCGCAGGTTAGACAACCCCCGCTTCTTTGCCTCGTCAACCCATTCATCGGAGTACCCATTGCCTTCGAATCGAATGGATTTGCTTTGGGCGATCAATTTTTGCAATTCCTTAAGAATGGCATCATCCTTTTTGTCACCCGATGCAATGCGCTGGTCCACCTCACGCTTGAATGATTGCAATTGGTGAGACACGATGGTGTTCAGAACCGTCATTGAAACAGCACAGTTTGCCGTTGACCCAACGGCTCGCAATTCGAATTTGTTTCCTGTAAAAGCAAAAGGTGACGTTCGATTCCTGTCCGTGTTGTCCAACATGACTTCTGGAATGCGTCCGATTTCGAGCTTCAAAGCGGTTTTGTCTTCGGGTGTCAATTTCCCGGCCTTGATGCTTGTCTCCAAAGCATCCAATAACTCCGACAATTGTGATCCGATGAACGCACTGATGATGGCAGGCGGTGCCTCATTTGCTCCGAGACGATGGTCGTTTCCAACCGATGCAATCGCAGCGCGGACGATATCGGCGTGCTTGTGCAAGGCTGCGAGGGTATTCACAAAGAAGGTCAAGAACCGCAAGTTGGTTTTGGGATTGTTCCCGGGCTTGAGCAAGTTCACTCCTGTGTTTGTTCCCAGCGACCAATTGTTGTGTTTTCCTGAGCCGTTCAAACCAGGGTAAGGCTTTTCGTGCAACAAGAGTTGGAAATTGTGACGACGTGCAACCTGCTCCATCACTTCCATCAACATCAGGTTGTGGTCGTTCGCCAAGTTGGCCTCCTCAAATACCGGCGCGCACTCAAATTGGTTGGGTGCCACCTCGTTGTGCCTCGTGGTCACTGGAATGCCCAACTTGTGCGACTCCAATTCGAACTCCTTCATAAATGCAGTCGCTCGTGCAGGTATGGATCCGAAATAGTGGTCGTCCAGTTGCTGACCTTTTGCCGGAGCAGCGCCAAACAATGCGCGGCCTGTCATCTGCAAATCGGGGCGAGCGGCATACAACGCCTTGTCAACCAAGAAGTATTCTTGCTCCCATCCCAAAGTGGCAACGACCTTGGTGATGTTCTTATCAAAGTACTGGCAAACTGCGGTCGCAGATTCATCAATGCTGGCCAGCGCCTTGAGCATTGGCATTTTGTTATCCAACGCAAAACCCGTGTAACTGATGAAAATCGTAGGGATGCAAAGCGTATTTTCCCAGACAAAGGCAGGAGATGTCGGATCCCACAGCGTGTATCCCCGTGCCTCAAACGTATTGCGAATGCCTCCGTTGGGAAATGAGCTTGCATCCGGCTCTTGCTGAACAAGCAAAGAGCCATCAAATTTTTCGATGACCCGGCCGTCGGAAGTTGGCGTGATAAAGCTGTCGTGCTTTTCAGCTGTTGCTCCTGTCAAAGGCTGAAACCAGTGCGTGTAGTGCGTGGCGCCTCGGGTGATCGCCCACTCCTTCATCGCTGAAGCAACTTGATCTGCAATGTCCCGGCTGATAGAGGTGTGGTTCTCCATCGCATCCTCAATGCTTTCGCATGCCTCATCCGTGAGGTATTGCTTCATCATGGTGAGATTGAATACATTCTCTCCGTAGTAAGTAGAAATCTTGTTGTCCGGACGATGAACGGGACGTGGCGTGCGTTCCAAAACATCCTCCAGTGCTTTTTTTCGTGAAATGCTCATTTGGCTGGTTTTTCTTTGATTCTGCAAATGTACCCCCTTTTTTTAGGGGGTAAACTTAGAAAAAACCAAAATATTATGAACACACCCCCTCTTTTTCTCCTCACCCTCAGGCCAAAAGAAGGTTTTTTACGAAAGATTACTTAATCTGAATCCACTCCGTCCAACGATTGCCCTGCTCATCCGTCACCGTCACAGCGTATGACCCTTGTCGCACGGCAGCGAGATTTAAAACGTTCAATTGACCTTGGACATGGCGGAATGCACCCGACATTACTTCTTGCCCCATGAGGCTGTAGCAGGACCAATTGAGGCGCTGGCCATTCGCAAATCCGCTCAACCTCAATCTGACCTCTCCGTCCGATGGGTTGGGGAATGCGACCATGCCCTGCAAATCTGCCATTGGATTTTCATCCACGGAAACCACATTCGTTTGAAAGAAGAAGGCTTGTGAAATGAATTTTCCGAAATCAGGCTCAAAGTTGATGAAGTTGCCCCCGCTGACTTTTTTCAATCGGGTGTAACCGCTGCCATCAGAATTGGCCCAAAAACTTTGACCATCATCTCCAGAATCATAGATGGTCACTCGATAACACCCTTGATTGAGACCAATGGTATCCCGGTGGGTGAAATTCGGTTCGCTGTAGCTTCGCTCCCAAACTATGTTGCCCTCTGCATCTGTAATTTCAATGGAGGTTTCGTAGGGCACAGCATTCGTCTTTGTCCAAATGATCACGCGGTTGTCATCCAAATCGGGATACGACCAAGTAGGCACCCGGTGGAATCGACTCGATGCGGCGTCATTGCGTGGTTCCTCATCCACTTGGCCATTGGGATTTTGGACTTGCACATCAAACACCAACCATTCTTCATCGTCCCCTTCCCACAAAATAGGATCGTCATAGGCCAATACCACTTCTTCTGTTTCCAAGAAGGCCAGCGCACCTTCCCAGGCGTAAGTCTGGGTCTCACCTCCCTGAACACCGAACGCAATGGTGCATGAGGTCAGCACCTCGGAACCATTGTTCCGAATGACCACCTTCGGAGACTTACAAACAGGATTGAGGCGGGACTCTACCTTCTCATCGGATGGCGCCAAAATCTGAGAAACCTCAACGTCATACTCCATGTTTGGCGGTCCATACGCTACAATTTGTCCTTCAAAACGGTAGTTGCCATCGGGATCGTAGGTGATGTCATAATCTACGGCAAATTCATCTTGTCCCGCCACCACCGGGGTGAGCTCGAACTCTTTCGTGTCCACCGGTGCGCCGGGGCACCATGCCGCCCGATCATAAATCCATGTTCCGCCTTGCGGATAAAGCGGATTATCTGCACACTCGCGCATGACCTCCCAGCTCCACTGGAGCATACCGTCGACCTCTACAGAGTGCGTATTGTAACAAAATTCAGCGCAATTATTGCCTGAACCGAACCCGTGACCACTGGCGCGGGTTCTCAACTTGAACATCTCCTCACCTTCTTCCGGTACGAATAGGTGGTCTGTGATGTTGTCATCAAACGTGGCCAATCCCTGCTGCCCTTTCCAAAAAGCATCCATGCGCTTCACATCGCGTGGAGGTGTGCCTTCGATGAATGCAAATTTCATGTCCAGCAACTCCTGCCAATTGCCTGCTTGCAATTCTACACTATCCCGCAAAAGGTGGGCAAAATCCGATACGTCAAAAATCCAAGTCCAACCGTCATCATCCAAGGTGAGTCCGATTCCATAAGGCGTAATGAATCGAGCCAACTCATAACGATCAATGACTTCAAAGGCCGGCGAATAAAACTCCAAGGTGTCGTTCATATAATGCACCGCCTCGCCCTCAATGGGATAAGATGCAAGCAACGCACCGTCCGGGGTCTTGGTGGTTTTTATTTGATCTGCGTACCAGCCGTAATCGACTGAAATGGCTTCCACTCCATTTCCTGCAACTGCCCACTCCACAATGCTGGTAGCTGGCAGGCGTTCGGCATGGTCCACCGTCACTGTGCCGGAATTTTCGACTTCTCCGTACCACCACGTTAGGGCGGGTCGCTGGTCATTCGGCATGGCTCCCGGGTTGTAGAATGCTTCTGAGGGAACGTGCTTATTCACAGCAGCGTTTCCGTGCAGAATCAATTCTTCGCCATCCCCTAATGCGCTCAATTCAGAATTGTACTCCATCGTCAGGTCCATTTGGAGGCTATTCCACGCAGGATGTGAAGCATCCACTGGCCCAGCATAATGCGCTGCAATCGTTTCTGCCGTCAATGCCTCCGACCATACACGGAATTCATCCACATCGCCTCGGTAGTC
>DLQB01000106.1:0-9645 GCA_002477505.1 Flavobacteriales bacterium UBA7443 | reverse complement strand
ACCATTCAGGTGGATGGCCATGGTCCCTGCCACGGCGTCTTTGGTAAACGCCCAGTGATTCCAGCGGCCTTCATAATCTTCCGCATTGGCAGCTTGATCGATGCGGTCGTAGCCGCCATCATAACCGGCATCCCAATACACCCGTCCATTGGACCAAGGCAGGTGAATGTTGATCTCCCGCTGATTAGCGGCATTGATTCCCTCGCAAATGCTGTTGTTTTCTGGTTGAAACGCAGCGTTGCCCCGTTGCCAAAATTCAACCGTCACTTCGTTTTGGATGGAATCTATCCAATCCATGGCTACTTCTAAGCGATCGTTGCCGTCAAACGAAACATACGTTCCAGCCGTCCCCGCTTGCCACGTTTTTTGTGGAGCGCTGGTCCCTTCAATGGCACTCCAATCTGCCGATCCCGTTTCACCCGACCAGACACACGTAATGGCCAAGTGACTTGTTCCGTCCCAAGCCAACGGCGCATCCCAAATGAATCTTCCGGGATGCACGGCGTCAAACACTTTCGCGGAAGCTGCGGGTGTTCCGAACAGGAAACCATTCAACGTATCGGCTTCCACCCAATGTGCGCTCCATTGAGCCGCATCGCGCATTTGCAATTCGCTCAATGCCGGAAACTCCAATCCAGCCACCTCCACGTTTTCCCAGCCCCACGCTGCGAGTTCTTCCGCTGTCCAGAGCCATTGCATTTTTCCTCCAGCCCCCCCATTCGAAAGCCAATCCAGTTCGCTCCAATCCGAAGCGCCTTCGGAATCAGCCACTTGTGCTGAAGCCCCCTCTTCTTCCATAGAAAATTCCGGATACATCCACCGCACCGTATCCATTGGCACGCCTCCATCCGGCTCCAAAATCATGGTATCCGATTCAAAAATAAGATCATCAATGAGCCAATGTGGATGCGTGAGCAAATTGCTATCGAGCTCACCTGTGTGGTCGAAAAGGTAGCTGTAAGATAGGTAGTCCCACTCCCCGCAGGCATATCCAAGATTTCCTGCCGTACCGTCCTCAAAGCACTTGAGGTTGTAATACATCAATATTTTCTGGTACGTTGAATCATTGTCGCTCGCGGGAAAGTCAAACCAACGCCGACCTGGACTGTCGTATGCTGTTTCAGGGTTGTTCTGTGCCTCCCATGTATAGGTTTGAACCCACGTGGTGTCGGCTTCTTGAGCGACAGCATCGAAGGCAAAAAACAAAATCGAGAAGGCGAAACAGGTGAGTGCAGTTTTCATGGCGTTGTGGCATACTGAAATGAGACGATGAAGTTACAAAGCCATTGAATTCTTCAAAGGCAAATACAAATAAATCGCTGCAAACTGAAAACGCTAGTGAACGACCCTTCCTGGATATACCTGCAACGCGGCCTCAATGCATTGTACGGCCTTTTGAATTTCATCCAGATGCAATACGTACGCCATACGAACCTCTTGCTTCCCTAATCCCGGGGTGGCATAAAAACCCGAGTTGGGCGCCATCATCACCGTGCTTCCTTCGAATTCAAATGATTCCAAAATCCATTGGCAGAAGGTATCTGCATCATCAATGGGCAATTTTGCGACGGCATAAAAAGCACCTCCGGGAACAGGACAAACCACATTTTCAATGCCATTCAACCCTTGAACAAGGGCGTCGCGTCGTTTTCTGTATTCAGAGCGGACAGCGTCAAAGTATGAGGCATCGGTTTCCAATGCCGCTTCAGCGGCCACTTGCGCCAACGTCGGCGGACTGAGTCGCGCCATGGCAAAACGCATCGCAGCTCGGCGAATTTCCTCGTTTTTGGTGACCATGGCTCCTATGCGCGCTCCACACATGCTGTAACGCTTTGACACACTATCGATTACGATCGCGTGTTCTTCCAAGCCGTCCAAGCTCAGAACACTCGGTGACATGTTTCCATCGTACGTGAACTCCCGATACACCTCATCCGCAAACAAAAACAGATCCCGCTGTTTGACCAAATCCGCGACCGCATGCAACGACTCATCGGCATACTTGGTGCCCGTAGGATTTCCTGGATTGCAAATCAATATGGCCTTGGTTCGATCGGTAATTGCCGCTTCGAAAGCCGCCATTGACGGCAGCGCAAAACCATTTTCAATGGAGGCGGTAACCGGCACGATTTCAATGCCCGCCCAGGCAGCAAAACCGTTGTAATTGGCATAAAACGGCTCTGGGATGATCACCTGATCCCCGGGATTCAAACAGCTCATGAAGGCAAAAACCAACGCTTCAGAGCCACCGGTTGTGACCATGATTTCTTCCGGGGTGACCGCAACACCGACCGTGGCATAATAACGAGACAGGCCATCACGATACGACGCAAAGCCTTCACTGGGACTGTATTCCAGCACCTCACGATTCATGCCACGAATGGCTTCCAATGCTTGTGGTGGGGTTGCGATATCCGGCTGACCGATGTTCAAATGAATGACATGTGTTCCCCGGTCTTTCGCGCCGTTGGCAAAAGAAGCCAGTTTCCGAATGGGACTGTCGGGCATTGTGCGCCCCTTATGAGAAATCTCCGGCATGGTTTCGATTCGAAAAATGGCAAATTTAGAGCTTCCTGGCCATCATTTGATGGGGACCTATTTGCGGGACTTGATACGTCTCGGAAAAGCATTCAAAACCCATCCTTTCATAAAAACCAAAGGCCACTTCGCGCGCGTCGCACCACAACCATTTCACCCCTTGTTCTTGGCACCAGGCGCACGCAAACTCAATGATAGCAGCGCCCGCACCTGCGCCTCGTACTTCGGGTATTGTTCCCATCACACGTAGACGGTAGACGGGATCAGCAGCTGGGAAGGCCTCGGGATGACGCTCACTGCGCTGGTTGAATAACGAACAGACTCCAACCAATTGTTTCTTCTCATCAAACGCTCCAACGTGATAGGCTCCATCGCTGTGATCCACATCAATGACGCATTCTTCTGCGCTGGATTTATGAGGCCAAAGGACCCGAAAACGAACAGAGCGTGTTTCCTCCGCTGCAATGAAAGAAACGGTAAAATTCTTTTTCATGTGAACCATTTTTCCCAATCCCGGCGATCCCGTTTGGTAGGGCGACCCGTTGGACGCAACAGATCACGCTGAGCAGCTCGGATTTCTTCCAATTTTTGCTTTTCTGCTTCAGGCGTTATGTCGCGAGCAAACCCCTCGACCAGGGACGCAGCCATTCTGCTCTTGGGCATGTCCAAAACCTGCCATTCAAAGTAAATTGCACCTTTGCGCACTCGAATGTTCTCGTTGCCCTTCAATTCCTGGGCGGGCTTAACCGCTTTTCCATCCACCGTCACCTTTCCCTCACGGCATTGAGCCGAGGCAATCGAACGGGTCTTGAATACCCGAATGCACCAAAGGAATTTATCGACACGCATGAACCCAAAGATAATTCGGAAGCACCGGACTGGTCATTACAGCTCAATGATCAGGCCAAGGGCAGGCAACACCGATCCAGTGCTCGGATCCAACTCCCTTTGGTCATAGAACCCCGGGTTGCTGACCGAAGGGATCGGAGCGCCCGTGAGCGGATTGCGCACTACGTCCACAAATGTTGGCTGAGGCACAGCTGCACCGGTTGCATTTTGAATCTCAATGAATACGTCGAGCGACCAATTTTCGAAAAACCATTTCTTATCAATGCGAATGTCCAATTGATGGAAGGCACCATTGCGCTCTGTGTTGAGCTGGGAATAATCCAACAATGGCCTGCCATAGTTGTCCCAAGAGGCCATACTCAACGAATTCAAATCCACTGGTGTGTATGGCAATCCACCACTGAAAAGCAGCCGTGCGCCCACCTCCCATCCGCCTTCGAACTTCTTCCCTCCCGTCAAGCTCAAAATGTGCTGGTTGTCCCAACTGCTGGGTGTAAAGCTGCCTGTTGAATCCGCGAACTCACTGCGCACGAATGTGTACGCCATTAAGCCATAAAATCCATTATACAATCGCTGCTGGAGCAGCAATTCGCTGCCATAGGAACGTCCTACCCCAGTGAAAAGAACCGACTCATTGCCCACCACCCCGAAGTCCGCGCCGAGGTTGGCCAGAGGAACACCCAGCGTTTGGCTGATCGGGGCGCCGTCGTAATTCTTCAAAAAGCCCTCCAATGAGGCCACGAAATTTCGCTCGCCTCCTTCCCAACGGAGGCCGGTTACGTAGTGCGTGTTTTGCAGATAACGGGAAGATTCGTCCGCATTCACACGTTCACCGAACTGCTCGAATCCGAGGATGGTATATGCCGGCAATTGAAAGTACCGCCCAACGTTGGCATTCCATGTCCACCCCGGAGCGAACGCATAGGACGCCGATGCTCGGGGTGAAAACTGTTTCAAAGGATTTTTCAATCCTTCCCCCAGTGTCGAGCCGTCCATGCGAAAGCCGGCTGCAACGGACAATCGCTCATCCAAAAGCCGGCGACTTCCGGTGGCAAACGCCCCGTATTTGTGTGCCTTGAAATCGGTGGCATAAGCGATGGGAAGCAATCCACCAGTCGCCGGGTCAAAACGAGACTCGTCTGTACGATTGTTGTACTTGACGTATTCATACGCCACGCCGTATGTGGCCTCCCAAGAGTTGTTGCCAAACCATTTGCGCTCCGCTCGGAATTTATTCTCAATTTCTTGCGACAGGTAGTCACGCAGGAAGTCCTTGCTTTCGTCGTTGTCGAAATGTTTGTACGCCCGGTTGTTGAGCATATTTCGACTCAAAATGAAACTCCACTTGCCGTTGTCCTGGTAACGATCCCAGCGCACGCCTTGTGTGTAATTCCACTGTTCTTGCACATCCAACGCACCCAAAATGGCCAATTGGTCAAGGTAATTGGCCGATGACGTGTCTTCCGCGATGGCGAGGTTCAACTCAAAATTATCGAGGGCTCCGAGGCCGATGACCGTGATGGAATTTTGATCATTGGGGCGCGCCGTCCATTTGAATTGATAATCGTTGTAAATCGGCAGAAAAGGCAACCCGATGGCTTCAAACAAGAATTGGAGGTAGCTCCTTCGCATGCTGAAAATCAAAGAACTGTTCTCACCGGTCGGCCCCTCCAACGTCAACCCCAGGTCACTTGTGCCAACCACCATGTTGGCCGTCCATTCGTCGGTTCGTGCTTCCTTGAAGCTAAATTCCATGACAGAACTCAATGCGTTTCCGCGGGCAGCAGGAAAAGCTCCGGCATAAAAATCAATGTTCTCAACAAGGTCCACGTTGATCATGCCCACCGGACCGCCGCTCGCTCCTTGGGTCGCGAAGTGATTGATGTTCGGAATTTCAATCCCGTCGATGTAAAAACGATTCTCATTGGGAGCTCCCCCTCGGATGACGATGTCATTTCTAAAACTGGGGATCGCCGCCACACCGGGCAAAGTGCGAATGGCTCGGCTGATGTCTCGTCCTCCTCCGGGATTTCGTTTGATCTCATTGGTTCCAAGGGAGCGCACACTGAGCGGTGCTTCAGCCGCATTGGGGCGTCGAGCCCCGACAACTTCCGCCTCGTCAATCTCAATGGTGGAAGGCTTAAGCATGATGTTCACCACAGCCGGCCGCGCTGGAGTCACTTCGATCTCAAATACCGTTTTCGTTTCGTATCCTAAAAAACTTACTTGAATGTTTCGGAGTCCCGGCGCAACGGAACTGAGCTCGTAATTGCCATCGAAATCTGTCGTTGTTCCTACGGTTTCTCCTTGAACGACCACATTTGCAAATGGAATGGGGTCATTCGTCTGCGCATCATTGACACGGCCTCGAATAATGCCCTGTGCATTGAGCTCACAAGCTCCTGCAACAATGAAAAACGCCACCCACGCCAACAATCCAAAATACCTATTCATGACTTCACAACAACCTACGGATGGAATCCGTTCAATGACGCATTGAAAAAAACAGAAACATAAAAGCACGAGCGGCAATTTCGCAGGCACCCAGGGCTTCTAATCCGACGCCAGAAGATTGGCTCCGGATTAACCGTTGAGGTCGAGATCGAGACGTTTTCGCAATTCCTCTACCCTCGGATTTTTCTTGACCATGCCGTCGTAACGCTCCCGATCGGTCATGAATTCCGAACTGATCTCGCTTTTCTCGGTGGCGACCACCTTGATTTCGATGACGAGCTCATCGTTTTGGACCTGGTCTGCGATGAATTGGGAAATATTCAAAAATGCATCCCGCAACTGCTCTTCTTGCAACTTGTTCAATACCCGAATGAGCACATGTCCCTCATCGAGGCCTATGGTCGTTGCGCACAATGTGGAATACAAGTTCAATTGATCCGCCGCTTTGATCATTTCCGCATACGCTTTCCAGGCGGCTTGAATCGCTGGCTCATCAACCGGGCTAGTTCGGATTTTTTCCGCTGCCGTATTCACCACGACAGGCTCCATGCTCTGCAAGGTCTCTGGAGTGGCCAACTTGATTTTTTTCTTCCGGGTTGGACGTGCCACTTCCGCAGTGGCCGGCGGGCTCTGCGGTGCCAATACCAATGCTGGCGTTTCGGACACTTCTTCTTCAACCGGCTGTTCCGCTTTTCTCGGTTCCGGCTCCAACTTCCGTTTCTCGGTTTTAGGAACTTCGGCCATGGTGACCTTGGGCTTTGCAACGGCCCCTTCCTTCCAAGCATTCGAAGCAATTGGATTCAGTTCAGGCTTTTTTTTTTGAGCTTCCTCATGGGAAGCCATCTGCATGAGCGTCAATTCGACTAAGAGTCGTTGGTGATTGCTCGCCTTGTATCGAATGTCCGCCTCATTGACCAAGTCCAAAGCGCGGATCAAAAATCGAATATCAACTGCCGCAGACTGCTTTAAGAACTGCGCCTTCACATCATCTGTCACCTCCATCAATGCCACGGTCGAAGGATCCCTCGCCACGAGGAGATTCCGCAGATGTGCCCCCAAGCCCGTGATAAAATGGTGCGGATCGAAGCCACGAACGATGATTTCATCCAACACCAACAAAGCCGGTGCAATTTCACCCGACTGCGTGGCGTCTACGACATCAAAATACGTTTGTTGATCCAGTACATGCAGGTGCGCGGCGACAGCATCATAGGTCAAATTCTTCCCCGCAAACGCGACCAATTGGTCGAAAATACTGAGGGCATCACGAAGTGCACCATCCGCTTTGACGGCGACAACATGCAGCGCAGAATCCTCCGCTTCAACCCCCTCCTTTTCACAAATTCCCTGCAAGTGATTTACCATGTCAGGCACGGTAATGCGATGAAAATCAAATATTTGGCATCGCGACAAGATGGTGGGAAGGATCTTGTGCTTCTCGGTCGTCGCCAGCACGAAAACGGCATGCGGCGGCGGTTCTTCCAACGTTTTTAGAAATGCATTGAACGCCGCTTGAGAGAGCATGTGCACCTCATCGATGATGTAAACCTTGTACTTTCCTCGTTGGGGAGGAATGCGCACTTGGTCCACAATGGAACGAATATCTTCGACCTTATTGTTCGAGGCCGCATCCAATTCGAACACGTTGAACGCGTAGTCTTCCGCTTCGCTCGCTTCAAAACCGTTGATGGCGCGTGCAAAAATCCGAGCCGAAGTGGTCTTTCCCACCCCACGAGGCCCGCAGAACAAATACGCTTGGGCCATTTGCTCCTGTTCAATGGCTTGCCTTAGCGTCCGCGTGATTCCATCCTGCCCCACCACCGCATCCCAATTTTGAGGGCGATATTTGCGCGCGGAAACCGTGTAAGAAGTGGAAGGTGTTTGTTCCATAATCGAAGGCGAATATCGCACCGATTCGACTCCAAGCCCAAACTCCTTTATGAACACGTTACCCACGATGACAAAACCCTTGGAAGTTAAACTGTTAAACACTAATTTTGCACCCCGTTTAACAAAACCCGTTCTATATGAACCGATACGAAACTGTTTTCATTATGACTCCCGTGCTATCTGCAGACCAGGTAGCGGAAACAGTAGAGAAGTACAAGGCTTACCTCAAAGAGAACAATGCAAAGATTGTTCATGAAGAGTCTTGGGGATTGCGAAAGCTGGCTTACCCGATCCAAAAGAAATCAACTGGTTTTTACCAGCTTTTGGAATTCGAAGCCGACGCATCTGTAATCCTGCCCTTCGAAACTGAGTTCCGGAGAGATGAGCGAATCATTCGCTTTTTGTCCACTCGCATGGACAAATTTCACGTTGATTACGCTGAAAAGCGTAGGAACAAATCCAAAGAGGCGCCAAAAGCTGCCCCTGAAACAACCGAAGAGGCTTAATCCTTAAAGTACAATACCATGGCGGATAAGAACGTACGTTACCTGAATCCCATCAGCATTGACACCCAGAAGGAGAAGTATTGTCGCTTCCAGAAGAAGGGCATCAAGTACATCGACTACAAGGATGCTGACTTCCTTTTGATGCTTTGCAATGAGCAAGGAAAAATTTTACCTCGTCGCTTGACCGGAACTTCACTGAAGTACCAGCGCAAAGTTGGACAGGCCATCAAAAAAGCGCGTCACCTGGCACTTATGCCATATGTGGCGGATAACCTCCGATAACCCCGACGATTATGGAAATCATTTTGACACAAGACGTTGATCGTCTCGGCAGCAAAAACGACACCCTAGACGTCAAAGCTGGGTTTGCTCGCAACTTCCTCATTCCTCAGGGAATGGCAGTCGCGGCTACACCTTCAGCAAAGAAAGTCGTTGCAGAGGTCATCAAGCAACAATCGCACAAAGCCGTGAAAGCCCTCGAAGAGGCGCAAAAGCTCCAAACCAAACTCGAAGCGCTCTCCATCAAAATCGGTGCGAAAGCAGGCGAAAGCGGAAAAATCTTCGGTTCGGTCAATTCGATTCAGATTGCAGAAGCCATTCAGGCGGGCGGCATCAGCATCGAACGAAAGCACATATCCATTGCGGATGACAGCATCAAAGAGCTGGGTTCTTACGAAGCAACTGTGAAATTGCACAAAGAGATCAACGTTACCATCACTTTTGAGGTGGTCGCTGACTGATTCAAATGCAGTCTCACGCGAAAAAGCCAGGCCGAAGGGTCTGGCTTTTTTCATGGCATAAATTTGCCCCAATTCCATGCATCTGCAACCGCAGCTCCTCGTAACTTTCCGATTGAAATAACCATGGACTTTCGATTACAAAGCGATTATCAGCCTGCTGGCGATCAACCTGAAGCCATCAAACAATTGGTGGAAGGGGTTGAAAATGGAACCAAGCATCAAACCCTGCTCGGAGTCACGGGGTCAGGCAAGACGTTTACGGTTGCCAATGTCATTGCTCAGACCCAACGTCCTACCCTCGTGCTCAGCCATAACAAAACGTTGGCCGCGCAATTGTACAGCGAATTCAAGGAGTTCTTCCCGGACAATTTGGTCGAGTATTTCGTCAGCTACTACGATTACTATCAACCCGAGGCCTATATCGCCACCACGAACACGTACATCGAAAAGGACCTGGCTATCAATGAGGAGATTGAGAAATTGCGTCTCAGCACCACCTCTGCCCTGCTGAGTGGCCGGCGCGATGTCATTGTGGTCGCCTCCATCAGCTGCATTTACGGAATTGGCAATCCAGTGGAATTTCACAAAAGCGTGATTCCACTCAAAGTCGGTCAGAAATGGGGGCGCAACGCTTTCTTGCATACCCTCGTCAGCGGCTTGTACAGCCG
>DLQB01000057.1:4844-12245 GCA_002477505.1 Flavobacteriales bacterium UBA7443 | reverse complement strand
CTATAACTTGTCGTCGAATAAACATGCCGAAAATGCGCTTACCTGTTTGCACTCTCCCCGTTCGCTCCACCTCTTCTCGAGCCGAACTACAATCTTTTCTTTTGATCGGTCTTTTTCTCTTTCCAACGATCTCTGGTCTGTTCGCCCAAGGGGCGGATTGGACGGAAAAAGACCTTGCGAAAAATGTTCATCGAGCAGAGGAATCCTTCGAAGCAGGGGAAATGAGCAAGGCGTATGGCTTGTTCGCACATCTCGTAAGCATTGCAAGTGAACGCGCTTTTCTCCATTTCCGGTATGGCTCGATTTGCACATACACTTCAAGCAGGCTAGCAGAAGCGGAGGAACACTTGCGTTGGGCGAAAGATTTGGGGATTTTAGAAACCGAGCACGCCTCTGAATGGCATTATTACCAGGGACGGTTGTTGCACTTGAACTACAATTTCGAGGGAGCATTGGGACACTACAGAGAGGCCATAGATTCTGGAAAAATCAACGAAGATTGGTTGATCGACGCCAAGCTTTGTTATAGTCAATGTCTGACCAAGGAGTCCATGCCCATTGACGCGGTAAACCTCGAGGTACAATCGATGCTTGTTTCCCATTCCGATGATTATTTCCGTCTTTTCGAAATGCCAATCGATGACGGACGCATTCTGAAGACGCCGGAAGCACTGCGAACTCGTTTTGACAAGAAAAACGATTATCACTCAACGATGCATTGGTTGCCAAGCAAACGGCATGCCTTCTATGCGAGCTACGGAAAGCAGGGTGACACCGGGCTCGATATTTACCGAGTATCTGTTGATGGAATGGGGATTTATGGTGATCCCGAGCGATTACCAGCCCCCATAAACAGTGAATTTGACGACTGTTCGCCAATCTGCATTTCCATGGACAATGCAATGGGGACTGCTGATCAACTTTTTTTCAGTAGCTCTCGCCCTGAATCATTTGGTGGCCTCGATGTTTTTCAAGTCAGTGGTGATTTTTTCGCACTAGAACCGCTCGAGGGTAACCTAAGTGCTGTGGTTCAGCTGCCAATGGAAATAAACAGTTCATTCGATGAGGTTCTTTACTACGCCAGCCCTCGGAACAAATCAAAATGGCTTGCCACCAACCGAAACCAAGACTTCGAAGGCAAAGAAATCTGGCAGATCAAAGATGAACTTGGAACGTCCCAACCTGTCGCGTTGCAGATTAAAATTGACAAAACCGTGAACAAGGGACGGTTAATCATCACCAACAGCACTACCGGTCGCGAATTACTGACAATGGACGCCAATAACCAGGACCCAATGGACCTCATTTTTCAGGATAACAGCGCAATCACATTGGCTTGGAAAGATGAAAATGGCGTCACGCTTTGGGAAGAATCGATCCAAATACCGTCCGCAACTTCGCCAAAAATGGCAATGAACGGTCTTGTGATAGGCAAATCAGCAAAGGGTGAAGTCGAAATGATTGCGCGCCCTTCAAATTATGTCGAGGAGCCAGCGCTCCATTGGAGTACGGCCGCGATGAAGGCAAATCAATACAATGGAATTTGGTTCGAAGATGTGAATACTGGACTTGCTAATGAATTGAGAAACGGAAATAGCGAACCCGCTAACATCCAACGCATCTTATTGGCTCAGGAATCCGCGTCTCCCGGAAGCTACGTGCTCGGAGAACAATCGATTCCTAGTTGGGTGGTTAAGGCCTTGGAAGAAATTGGAGAAGTTGACCCGGAAGAGACACCACAAACGGTTAGCAATATTCGTTCTCGTGCGATGCAACTTCAAAGCAACATGGAAACCATCCATTGCTGGGAGGCACCTGGAAGCAACAAATGGGAAGTTCAAAACGCTATCAAACGATTTGGAGAACCTGCGCTTGGTGTGCTCTCAGAAAAATCAAAAGGACTCGCCAGTGTCACGGCGAACAACGTAGATGTATGGAAAATTTGGAAAAACAATGTTGATCGGCACTTAGCGGGACGCCTAAACATTTCGCAAGATTGGCTGACCATTTCGGATTATGTGAACGCCCAGGTTAAGGCCAATGAATCGGCATTGGTCCAAATCCAAGACATGCACCGGCGAATCGAAGCCCATCTTGTTTATGACCGTTGGATTACGGAAGCATTCCCCCTGGAATCAGTTGAGTTTCGTACAGAATTCCTCGAGTATACTGGGAAGAATCAAAACCTGTTAGAAGCTATTCAACTCGCCGCATCAAGCACTGTTCAAAGGGAAGATTCGCTGAGCTTTAAGTGGTTTGCAGCGCAAGAGATCTTATGGAATCAACTCACCGACAGCATAATCAACGTGCAGGAGCTTGGGGTATACACTTTGCCGGAAATGGAAAGCGCTCAAGCTTGGTTCATTCGTTCTGGCGGTTTGATCGAAGATGCGAAACAAGCCAATCTTCCAAAGGAACAAATGGCCCGAGGTCAAGCTGCTGTTGGCTTGGCATGGGAAACATTCAGCAAAGGAGCCCAAAAACGAGATCTCGTAAAAGAAGAAGCTAAAATGACAGCGGGGCAATGGTGGCAAAAATTTGGAGCTTCATCGGAAAATGAAACGAATGACTACTCCGGATTTGAGATGTTTTCGGACAACAATGCCCCCATTATTCAACAGGCAGAATTGTACTTAGAGGAACTCGATGTGATTCGAACGAAAAGCACTCAAGCCCAAGGCTACAGAGAATCAATGTCAAACGCAATCGCAATGCGCTCAAGCCTCGAAGCAGAATTGCACGCTCTATTTGGAGGAACTGTTACTCCTCGCAAAGCCAAAGAAGAAATTGCATCTACCGCTCTACCTGCATCTACCACCGCTACGCCGATTGAACAGCCCTTTCCTGTAGCAACATCAAAGACCGCTTCGGAGCCTGCGATGAGCACACCCGTGGAAGAATTCGCAGCTGAGGTCAATCCGAAGCCAACGCCTGCAACCGATCGAGTGGTCGCCGCATCGACGGAAGCAGTTACACGAAATCATTTCACCATTCAGATTGGGGCCTTCAAAGGTTCGCCCAAAGACAAATCCAAGTGGTTCAATCAATCCACCAAACAACATTCGCCCGATGGCATCAATCGATACATGCTTGGAACATTCGAATCTTCCAGTGAAGCGCAGTCATTACTCAAAGAAATCCAACGCGAAATACCCGATGCTTTCATCAAAATTGTAGCAAAGGAGGTCATCAAAGTTGCCGCTAAACCCAAAACGGTTGTAAAAACGTCTAAAGAGCCGGAGGCAAAAGCCAAGGCGAAGAATGAGAGCAGAGGAAGGCAATTTCGATTGAAAATCGTGCAGTTTGAAGAGCACCTAGAGCCCACACAAGTCGCGCGTTTACTCCGACTTGGAAACGAAATCCCTTTGACTACGATGCGCTCAGGAAAATCTACCGTGTACGTTTCTAAAACTTTTCCGAACTTAGAGGCCGCGAAGAAAGCAATGGAACTATGCATTGATCGCGGTTTTAGAAACACAGAACTGCAAATCATCAACGACTAGCAGTCACCACGTCTTTACCATTTCATGAAACGAATCAAACCTGAAGACCGAGATCTGAAGCAATGGGCATTTCTGCTTTTAATCCTCCCGCTTGCAACGATTTCCACAGGACAGAACATCCAAATCAACGAGGTATTGGCCTCGAATGCTTCACTGGATTATGACGATTTCTTCCAATATGAAGACTGGATAGAATTATACAACAGTGGCGGCATTCAAGATTTGGCAGGGTATCATTTAACCGATGACCCGGACAGCTTGGATAAATGGATTTTCCCTTTGGATGACCCCGGGCTAACGACCATTCTTCCCGGTGGTCACATTCGCATCTGGTGTGACAAAGATGAACAGCAAGGTTCAGACCATGCCAATTTCAAGTTGAGTGGAGAAGGAGAGACCATTTATTTTGTTGATACGGATGGCATGACCATTATCGATAGCGTCTCATTCGGTATTCAGCAGGACAATATCTCATTTGGAGCTTCGTGCGACGGTTGCGCGGAATGGCAATATTTCAATAGTCCAACTCCAGATGCACCGAATGCTGAAACATTGCTTAGCCCATCTTTGCTCTACATCAATGAAATCCAAGTAGCTAACGCATCAACGGTGGCAGATGAACTGAATGAGTTTGATGCGTGGGTTGAACTGTTCAACCCGAACGATGAGCAGGTGAACCTTGCGGGCTACGTTCTTGAAATCAACGGGGTTTCTCATACTTTTCAGAACATTGAACCTTGGCTGATTACCATCCCGCCGAACGGATTCCAGATTTTTTGGTTTGACAATCAAGTCGATCAAGGAAGCAACCATATCGCGCTCGCACCATCAGAAAGCGGCACACTTAGCCTCGTTGGTAATGACGGGATAATCATCGATTCTGCTGCGTGGGATGCTGATTTGCCAGAGGATCAGAGTTGGGGCAGGGAACAGGACGGTTCGCTCAATTGGACGGTGTTCGATTTTCCAACGGCTCGTGCAACCAATACCTTGCAAATTATCCAGCCTGGAAACCTCGTCATCAACGAAGTGCAATCGGATAATTTCATCACCTATCCAGATAATGCAGGCGAATACGACGACTGGATTGAAATATATAATTATGGCAATACGCCGATAGATATTGCAAATTACTATTTAACAGATCGTGCGGATCAACCACAGAAGTGGTGGATACCTTCCTGTAATTGTGACTCAACCATCGTGCCTCCATCTGGCTTTGTGATGATCTTTGCAGACGAAGATGGATCACAAGGGTGGAACCATGCGAATTTCAAAGTCAGCTCCAACGGTGAGCCTCTGACGCTCCGCTCGCCTGATGGCTTCACCATTGCTGATGCCATCGATGTGCCACCTCTTGCGCTAGGGAAATCCTTCGGCCGCAGTTATGATGCCGGTCTTCCATGGATCGAGTTCAATCTTCCAACACCCAACGCGACCAACGGGGCTGAGAATGGGTTAGGAACAAATCCTAGTCTGAACTGGAACGAGCCGTACCCCAATCCCATCCGCAACGGTCAACTCCTGCATGTCGCATCCGAAGGACGCATTTTCAATGCGAACGGACAGGAGGTCATGAATTGGGCAAACACTCGAAGTGAACGCATTGAAATAAACCTCTCTGAAGGCATTTATTTCATTCAGTGGATGGATGCATATGCAGCGGATAGAAAACCATCCAAACTTGTCGTGCTCGATTAAAGAGGACGGGAGCATGGTTTCAGCTGAAATTTACCTATTTTTGCACCCGATTTAAGCTCCACGAGGACATGGAGTGCATTCTACATCCTTTCGCATTGGTCCTAGTGCGAAATACAAACCCCCTGGGAAAGCCATGAGCGAAGAAACCCAGAAGCCTGAAGAGCACAAAGAAGAAGCTGCTCCTCAGCAACCGGAGACTACTCCGGAAGCTTCCGCTGAAACAGCCGAAGCCACCACTGAAGAAACGATTACCGAAGCAACAGAAGTTGTTGCAGAAGAAGCTGCCGTTTCAAAACCCGTTGAAATCCTCACCGAGCGCCCTGCACTCGCAGAGCCTGGAGACTTTGATTGGGATGCCTTTGAGTCTGATACAGATGATTATTCAAAAGATGATCGCACGGAACTCGAAGCCACTTATGAAAACTCACTGAATCTCATTCGCGAGAAGGAAGTAGTGGACGGAACGGTCATTTCCATCTCAAAAAAGGAAGTGGTTGTGAACATCGGTTACAAGTCCGAAGGCGTTGTAAGCGCGAACGAATTCCGTTACAATCCTGATTTGAAGGTTGGGGATATCGTTCCCATTTTCATTGAACGACAAGAAGACAAAAACGGCCAACTCGTCGTTTCGCACCGCACAGCGCGCATCTTCTCTGCATGGGACAAGATCAACGAAGCCAAAGAACAAGATATCATCATCCAAGGTGAAGTTAAGTGCCGCACAAAAGGTGGCTTAATTGTCGATGTCTTTGGAATTGAAGCATTCCTCCCTGGCTCACAAGTTGACGTGAAGCCAATCCGTGACTTCGACGTTTACGTTGGAAAGCAAATGGATTTCAAAGTTGTCAAAATCAACCAAGAATTTAAAAACGTAGTTGTATCCCACAAGGCCTTGATTGAAGCCGAGCTCGAAGAGCAAAAACGCATCATCATTGGCGGACTTGAGAAAGGACAAGTACTGGAAGGAACAGTCAAGAACATCACTTCTTACGGCGTATTCGTCGATCTCGGAGGCATCGATGGACTTGTTCACATCACCGACATGTCTTGGGGCCGTGTCAACCACCCAGAGGAGCTGGTTGAATTGGATCAGAAGCTCAATGTCGTAATCCTCGACTTTGACGACGACAAGAAGCGAATTGCGCTTGGAACGAAGCAATTGACGCCACATCCATGGGATTCCATGACAGAGGATCTCGTCGAAGGTGGACGAATCAAAGGAAAAGTCGTAGTCATCGCCGACTATGGTGCGTTTGTTGAAATCGCTCCGGGCGTTGAAGGATTGCTCCACGTTTCTGAAATGAGCTGGTCACAGCACTTACGAAGTGCGCAAGACTTCCTCAACGTTGGCGATGACATTGAATGTGTCATTCTCAACATCGACCGAGAGGAACGAAAGATGTCACTCGGACTGAAGCAGCTCAAGCAAGATCCATGGGCAGAGATCGATCAACGGTATCCGTTGAATTCGAAGCAGTCTGGAACCGTGCGAAACTTCACCAACTTCGGTTTATTCGTTGAATTGGAGGAGGGAATCGATGGTCTCGTGCACATTTCTGACCTGAGCTGGTCAAAGAAAATCAAGCATCCATCTGAATTTTGCAGCGTTGGCGACACCATTGATGTTGTTGTACTTGAACTCGACAAAGACAATCGTCGCATGAGTCTGGGGCACAAACAACTCGAGGAAAATCCGTGGGAGGTCTTTGAAACAATCTTCGCGGTTGGATCGAAGCATTCTGGAACCGTCGTTAAAATTGAAGGAAACCAGTCGGCAATCGCTTTGCCATATGGATTGGAAGGTTCATGCAATGTGAAGCATCTAACCAAAGAAGATGGAACATCCGTTGCGCTGGAAGAAAGCGCAGAGTTCGTTGTTCTAGAGTTCAATCGCAACGCGAAGCGCATCACAGTGAGCCACACACGTACATTCGAAGAAGCACCGGTGGCTGCAGCCCCTAAAGAGCGCAAGCCTCGCGCAGGTGGTGGCGGAAACCGCATGATGAATGAAGTCAATTCAAACGTCGAGCGCAGCACATTTGGTGATTTGGATGTTCTGTCCGCTTTGAAAGAGCAGATGGAAGACGTGCCAGCGGCAGCGAAAGAAGAGGAGCCAGCTCCTAAGAAGCCAGCTCCAAAGAAAGCGGCAGCGAAGAAAGCGGCTCCGGCTGCTGAAGAAGCTCCAGCATCGGAAGAA
>DLQB01000057.1:0-4768 GCA_002477505.1 Flavobacteriales bacterium UBA7443 | reverse complement strand
TCCAGCATCGGAAGAAGCTCCAGCTGCAAAAAAAGCTCCGGCGAAGAAAGCTCCAGCTAAAAAAGCTCCAGCTAAAAAAGCTCCAGCCAAAAAAGCTGCTGCTAAGAAGCCAGCAGCTAAAAAGGCGCCAGCAAAGAAGGCGGCAACCAAAAAGGATGAATCCAGTGAAGAAACTGGCGAAGAGTAATATGCTCTATTCTTGAATCCAATGAAAAAGAGGGGCACCAAGTGCTCCTCTTTTTTGTTTCAAAACTATCTTTGCACCGATGGAATCACAAATTCTCATGGATGAGGAGCTATTCGAGCGCGTCATTGACCGCTTGGCTCATCAATTGCTTGAGCATCATGATTTCAATAACACCGATTTGGTTGGATTGCAACCGCGTGGATACGACCTAGCGAGAATATTAAAAGTCAAGCTCGAACAGCTCCTGCCAGGTTGCACCATCAATTGCGGTGGTCTTGACAGCACCTTTCACCGCGATGATTTTAGGCGAAGAGAAAAACCGATAACACCGCAATCCACCACCATGCCTTTTCTTGTCGAAGGAAGGGACGTTATTTTAGTGGACGATGTACTATTCACGGGCAGAACGATTCGTGCGGGCTTGGACGCGTTGCTGGCTCACGGCCGCCCGGAAACAGTCAAGCTGCTGGTCTTAGTTGATCGTCGTTTTCAGAGAGAGCTTCCTATAGAGCCGCAATTCATTGGAAAATCAATTGACAGCATCGATTGGCAATACGTGCAAGTAATATGGAGTGAGAAACGAACGACCTGCCGTGTTATGCTCTTGAATAAGAAGCCCGAATGAATCACTTATCCGTTCACAACCTAACCGGCATCCGTGGTTTGACGGAAAATGATTTGGAATTGATTTTTCAGTCGGCAACTGAGTTCAAAGAAGTCATCAATCGTCCCATCAAAAAAGTTCCCTCGCTACGGGATTTCACGGTTGCGAATCTTTTTTTTGAAAATTCAACACGAACTCGCTTGTCATTTGAATTGGCGGAAAAGCGGTTAAGTGCCGATGTCGTCAACTTCACAGCAGGCAATTCTTCCGTGAAGAAAGGGGAGACACTCACCGATACCGTCAACAATATTTTAGCGATGAAGGTGGACATGGTTGTCATGCGCCATCCACATCCAGGGGCTCCCCAATACCTCGCGAATAAAATCGACACGTCTGTCATCAATGCCGGAGATGGGACGCACGAACATCCCACACAAGCGCTACTGGATGCCTTTAGCTTGCGACAAAAACTTGGCGAACTTGCTGGCGTAAACGTTGCCATTGTAGGCGACATCCGACACTCGAGGGTGGCCATCAGCAATATCTTATGCTTGAAACTACTGGGGGCGAATGTGCGCGTTTGTGGCCCTAAGACCCTCATTCCGAAACACATAGCATCGATGGGGGTCGAAGTAAGTCACAACTTAGACGAGACCCTGCAGTGGTGCGACGTGGTCAACATGCTGCGTATTCAATTGGAACGACAAGGAGACAATAGTGTTCCTTACTTCGCAACATTGCGTGAATACGCCGTCGAATTTGGTTTGAACAAAAACAGGCTCGATGCGTTGAACAAGCCGATTACAATCATGCACCCAGGCCCAATCAATCGTGGGGTTGAACTCTCCAGTGATGTCGCGGATAGTGAGCATTCCATCATCTTGCAGCAAGTTGAGAACGGCGTTGCAGTCCGCATGGCCGTGCTTTATCTGCTGGCGATGAGGCGATAATCATTCGAAAGGAAGATTCTCCTATATTTACAGCATACTATCGATTCATGAAATTCTCCACCGAAATACGCGACAATATCGCGACCGTCAAATCCCATGTCGAAAAGCTGGATGCATTGCATGCACCAGACTTAAAAAGCGAATTGGTGCAAGTGGCAAAAGAAGGTACCAATCACATTGTACTCGATCTTTCTGAATCTCGCTATTGCGACAGCTCAGGACTCAGTGCCGTGCTCATCGGTAATCGATTGTGTCGGGATTCCAATGGCAAATTCGTGCTTACGGGCTTACAAGCCTCAGTCGAAAAACTCATTCAAATTAGCCAACTTGATCGCGTACTAACCATTGTGCCAACCGCTTCCGAAGGGTTCGACTTCTTGGTTATGGAGATGACAGAAGCGCAGTTAGGCGATAACCAGGACTCAGAATAACAAAAACATGAAGTATTTACACCAAATCCTTTCCGTTGCTTTCGTTCTCATCCTCGCGAATACGAGCAACGCCCAATGCGAGCCTGATTTTGACTTCGGAGAAGCAGAGTGGGGCGCCTCACCTGATCCATCCGTTGGTGATCAATTTGATACAGCTTATGTCGATATGCCTTACGCCGACGTATTCCATGTTCTCGTTCCTACCGATGCGTCAGCCATTGACCCTTTGTTCGCTCTTCCGTTGGACTCCGTTGTCCTTTTAACCACAGTTCTTACAGACACGACGACCCTCGAGGTCGTATCCCTGACAGATATAGGCTTGGATATTGTATGCAACAACTTAGGCAGTTCACCTGATCCTTGCACTTTGATTTCAGGAGCGCAATACTGTGCTTCCATCGAAGGCACCCCAACGACGGCAGGTGTTTACCAAATGACCCTTCAAGTTGAAGCTTTCGTTACCGTCTTTGGTGTTCCCGTTGCACAGCCATATGAATTCTCTGGATACATTCTAGATGTCATAGGTGAAAACACTCCTGATGGCATAGCTGAAGTCAACACCGCCCAATGGAATGTCTATCCAAACCCCGCGACCGATCAATTTAGCATCACGGGTCTACCATCAATGGGAACGCTCATAATCAGTGATTTATCCGGTCGAATCATGAACGCATATGAATTGAGCAACGTGCCAACGAATGGTGTTTTTGACGCATATCATTGGTCCAATGGAATGTATGTCGTTCACGTTGTGTCCAACGGCAAGAGATCCACCAAACGACTATTGATTCAGCACTGATATAGCGCTGACACAACAAATAGAAAAATGGAGCCATTCTTGGCTCCATTTTCATTCCCAATTGACCGTGCAGTTCGAAATCACAATATTAGGGTGCGGGGCCGCAACGCCTACTCTTCGGCACCTTCCAACAGCACAAGCCATCAATTGGAATGGGCAATGGATGCTTTTGGATGCCGGTGAAGGGGTTCAACTCGGATTGCGGCAGCAACGCATTCCCTTTCAAAAGA
Organism: Flavobacteriales bacterium UBA7443; assembly: GCA_002477505.1. Taxonomy (GTDB): domain Bacteria; phylum Bacteroidota; class Bacteroidia; order Flavobacteriales_D; family Sanyastnellaceae; genus UA16. The sequence goes on along the minus strand of DLQB01000057.1, from coordinate 1,567 downwards.
TTGAGCGAATTTTCATCTCGCACATGCACGGTGATCATGTTCTTGGATTGCCCGGGCTTATAGGAAGTATGAATCTGCTGGGCAGAGAACGTCCACTTCACATCTACGGCCCATCCAATCTAGAATCTTATTTGCTCCCGGCGCTTAAATTGACTGAAACACATCTGAAATTCAAATTGAATTTTATCGCAGCCAATCCACAAGGCATGCATGTTGCCATTCAAGAAAAGGGAGCACGAATCTCGAGCTTCCCGGTTAAACACCGGATCGAAGCTTATGGCTATCAATTCTATTTTGAGGCGCCAGAATTAAATGTTCGGAAAGATCGAATCGAAGCATTTGAACTTCAGCGATCAGAAATCATTCAATTGAAGAGGGGGAAGGATGTGCTTCGTGCGGATGGCACGCGCATCAAATTTGCTCAGGCATGCCACAACAAAACAAACCCCAAATGCTACGTTTATTCCGGCGATACTCGTCCCTGTGATGCGGTGCTCGCAGCTTCACTTAATGCAGATTTACTCTACCATGAAGCAACCTTCTTGGACGACAAGCGACGCAAAGCAAAAGAGACGGGACACAGCACAGCCAAACAAGCAGCACAAATTGCAGCAGATGCCAATGTGAAAAAATTGGTAATCGGACATTTTTCAAGCAGGTATCGAAATGAGGAATTGCTCGCAGAGGAAGCGGAAGCAACCTTCAAGCATGTCGTCCTGGCGAACGAAGGAATGAAATTTCAACTTTGAGACGGAAGACATCCTGAATCAGGCATTCAAAACTCCTTCAAAATGCATTGGACTAAATCCGTACTTTTGCACCACAATGAGCGCCTCGATTTCCATAGTCATCGCCGACAGCAGCCCCGTTTTTAGATACGGGCTAAAAAGCATCCTTGACACGAAGCCCGGATACAATGTTGTGGCTGAGATTGAAACGGGAGAAGATTTGGAGCGGTGGTTAAAATCCAACAAGCCAGACCTCATTATAATGGACTGTCTTGCTTCGGGGTTTTCGGTTGATACCGTGGTAGTATGCTCGAGACTAAGCAAGAAAACTCGGCTGTTGGCTATTACTTCCTCACACAGTGGTCAAAGCATTGTCAACGCATTAAGAGCAGGCATTACGAGCTATATCAAGAAGGATTGCTCCATGGACGAAGTGCTTGAAGCTATTGAGGAAACGAGCAATGGAGGTACTTTCTTTTGCGGCCAGATTCTCGGGGCCATCCAAGCTGAAAACATTGACGTCAGCGGTCTCGAATTGGCCGATTATACATGCGATCCTGTTTTGCTCACGGAACGGGAGATCGAAGTGTTGACCCACATCTCCGAGGGCAAGACCAACGTACAAATTGCCGAAAAGCTTTTTCTGAGCAGTCATACGGTGAATACGCATCGCAAAAACATCATGCAAAAGTTAGGCGTAAACAACACGGCATCCATGGTGATGTATGCCGTAAAATCGGGATTTGTCAGCCCAAATCGGTTTCTATTCACGAACAGTTAATTCCGGCCAAAAAGTGCCGGGGCATTTGGAGTTTGGCAAGGAAAAAACGACTTTTGCA
>DLQB01000152.1:11123-12421 GCA_002477505.1 Flavobacteriales bacterium UBA7443 | reverse complement strand
CCCAGTGCCGCCTGGATATCGGTCATGTTGCATTTGTAGCCAGCATGAACAACGTCATAGGTCCATTGGCCTGAAGTCGTTTTTTCTAGAGCACTCTTGGACTGTCCGTGCAAGGCCATGGTGCGAAACCAATGAATGATTTCCTCGGAGTCAAAGTTGGATGGCAAAGCAAAAGTTAGTGCTCCTCCTTCCGCTGTAGTTAAGTTTTTGACGGCATGAAAACTGAAACCTGTGATGTCCGCCTGCTGTCCGACGGGAGCGCCTGCAAACGTTCCACCCATTGAATGTGCCGCATCCGCTAAAAACAGCGGCCGCCCCAGTTTTTGTTGGATTTCTGTGCTGGGTCGGAAGGCCTCCGAAATTTCTTCGCTGGAAAGCCAGGTTGCTATGGCTTCATAGTCTACGGGCCAACCGGCGAGATCCACGGGCATTATCACTTTGGTGTTGGGGGTCCATGCCGCTTTGAGTCCTTCCAATGTGACCACCCGCTCCACTGGGTCCACGTCGACAAGCACCGGTCGAGCACCACAATGAAGTACGATGTTTGCGGTCGCAGCATACGTCATTGCGGGCAATAGGACATCATCGCCTGGACCCACACCGAACCAGCGCAGGGCCAATTCGCAAGCGGTTGTCCAGCTCGAGAAACACAAGGTGTGCTCGGTTCCGAGGAAAGCACACAGTTCGTCTTCGAATTTTGCCAACTCGGGCCCTGAAGTAATCCAACCCGAGCGGAGAACGCGTTCCACAGCTTGGATGGAATCTTCGTCAATCGGTGGTGGAGCAAATCCAATGGGTTTCCTAGGCGAATTCATGGGCGCAAATTACGCAGAGAATTGAGGGAATGGCATGGTCCATTTGTCTTGCCCCAAGTTTTAAATGAAGTGAGCCGTCGGGATTTTTGTAGCTTCGAGAAAAAGGAAATCATGTTTTTTGGACCAAAAGTGGATTTGACACCTGCCGAATTCAGCGCAGCGCGGGAGCAAGATGGAGGAAAGGTTTTGGATTGCCGCTCAGCGGAGGAATGCGAGGAAGGAATTGTGGAAGGAGCCATTCAAGCCGACTGGATGAATGGAGAAGTCCCGAATGCAGTGGCAGCATGGGACAAAAAAGAGCCGGTGTATTGCTATTGCCGATCCGGCGGTCGCAGCGGTGCAGCAGCGAAGTTTTTGCGGGATGCGGGCTTCGAGTCTGTTTTCAATATTGGCGGCTACTCAGCGTTAAAAGGGCGTTAGGAGCGGTCTTCGCTTCATCAATCCAAATTGCGCGTCACGCGTGCGCAAGAGTCGCGAAGCGCA
>DLQB01000152.1:0-11068 GCA_002477505.1 Flavobacteriales bacterium UBA7443 | reverse complement strand
GCGCCGATGATCAGCTCCGTTTCAATGAAAACGGGCAACCGCCGTTCATCCGCCGTCATCAAGACCTTCATTTCATCGCCCGGCTTGAAAACGGTGCCGTCGATGAGGGTCGGATGAAATTCCCAACATGCGACGGAGTCAGGCCAGTTGGATGCCAGGTACTGAACTTCACCCTCAAATTCCAAGGTAGTGGAATGCACTGCGCCATCCAGTAATAGATCCATGGCGATCACATCACCCGGACGATACGTGGACCAAGGAAGCTGCCGGCACCAATGGATTGCACTCAGCACATCCCTAAATGCCTCCCCGTCATCGGATGGGCAGATTGACGTGTCTTCTAGCTCTTCGTCCAAGCAACGCAGTCCAACGCAGCCCGACTTTGTCGCTGTATAGACGCGGTTGTACCGATGCCTTCCTTCCCGGCCAATTCTGCTAAATGCCTTGGGTATGAAATCGCCGTCTGTGGTGCTTGCATACAGGCTATTGACCGGATAGAACCAATCCCAGTTGGGCATTGAAGTTCCCCATCCTTGAAAGTCCCACTCTTCGCTGGAACCTGCGATGGAGTCTTGCAATGCCGAGAATATTACTTCACCAACTTCCAAATAAATGGGTCCCCATTCGTAGGTGACGGCATAGTGCAATGCTTCGCCCGTGGTCGGACCGGCATTGGATTGCGCGCCTCCACAGGCAGGGGAGATAAGCATCGAAAGCAGTGCAACTGTCGCGAAAAAAAAGGTCCTGCAGTGCAGGACCTTTGAATGCATGAGGCCGTTGGCGATCATGAATGCTATTTATCCTTCAATGGGAGGATTGACGAAGGCACTGATGGTCAAGAACGTCTGACCCGGATCTGTGTTGGCGTTGATAGTCACCTTCTTGTTCTGTTGATTCTTTTTCCCTTTGGAATTGAATTTCACTTCAATTTGACCCTTTTCGCCAGGAGCGATAGGCTCTTTCGGGCATTTTGGGACCGTACAACCGCAAGAACCTTTGCACTTATCCAAGAGCAATGGTTCGGTTCCTGTGTTGGTGAATTCAAACATGTGCGTCACGGATTCACCGGCTTCCAAGGTTCCGAAATCATGCTCATACGAAGCAAAAGTAATGGTAGTAGTTGGGCCAGCAGGTGCCGCAGCTTGCTGCTTTGCCGGATCAAAATTGCTGGTTTGGCCCGGGCTGGTATTCACTGGAATGTCGCGCGAGTCCGCTTCATTGGTGGCTGGACGAGAAATGGCTTGGTCGTCACCTTGGTTCTCTGCGCATCCGAAGGCGAGTAGTGCCAGACCACAGGTCAGGAGTGTCTTGAAATTCATGAGTATGTGCTAGTTTATGCTGTAAAATTACAATTCAAAAAGTATCGTGGGCAAGCTTTGAACGTTCAAAAGTGCCGTCTTCCAAAATCATAACCGCTTTTTGGAGTGTTTCGTTCAATCCCGAGATGACCCGGTAAAAAGTGCTTTGCTCCAAAAGATTTCGTCCAATCATAGCCTTCAAGCGCAGCGAGATGGCATCGCCCGACCGTCCCCATTCTTCTTCACTCCATTCGATGCCTTCATTTGCAACGAAGGTTTGAAAATCAGAAGCCATCTCCTCATCCACTTCGAATTTGGCGATAAAATCGTCTTCAGTCGGGTATCGCACCTCCAATTCGGATCGAATGGAATCTACAAATGTCAGGGCAAATCGACTGTCGAGGCCCTTCCGTAAGATGCTCGAAAAGTATGGGGAGTTGTCTGTGGTGTCGAGGGGGACAAACACATCCGGAAGGATGCCTCCTCCGCCATATACCGTGCGCCCTGTAATACGCGTGGCATATTTGAGGCTATCGGGAAGTTCCAAGCTATCCATGCTCATCAATTCGCCCGATTCAAACCGTTCGTATTTTTCCTTTCGATACGCATCAACACCGTCCTCGTAAGATTTCTGGATGCAGCGACCGGCGGGGGTGTAATATTTTTGTACCGTCAGCCGCACAGCGCTGTCATCCGTGAGTCGAACGGGACGCTGAACCAGGCCTTTTCCAAAGCTCCTTCGGCCAACGATAAGACCGCGGTCCCAATCTTGAACAGCTCCTGACACGATTTCGGAGGCAGAGGCCGATCCTTGATCGATCAGAACCACCAAGCGGCCCTGTTCAAAGCGCCCAGGAATGCGAGCATTTGTGTTTTCGCGTGGAAATGAGCGACCTTCTGTGTAGACGAGGAGTTTGTCCCCGGAAAGGAATTCATCCGCCATTTGTATCGCCGTCCGTAGCATTCCGCCGCCGTTTCCTTGCAAGTCCAATATTAGGTCTTGCATTCCGGAAGCCCTGAGCTTTGCGAAAGCGCGGTACATCTCTGTCATGGTGGTTTTGGCAAACCGATTGACTTTGATATAACCGATTTCGGGGGTCACCATGAAGGAGGCATCGACCGAATAGATCGGGATTTTATCACGGATTATCTCAAAGACGAGAAGCTCGGGGTCATTTCCACGCTTGATTCCAACGGTGACCAGTGTTCCCTTTGGGCCTTTGAGCAAACGTTGAACGTCTTTGTTGGTCACACCCGTTCCCGCCACAACTTCACCATCGACAGTGACAATCCGATCACCCGCCATGATTCCGAGTTTCTCTGAGGGGCCACCCGAGATGGGGGAGACAACCATAATAGTGTCCCTAAAAATGTTGAATTGGATGCCGACACCTTCAAAGTTTCCATTGAGCGGCTCGTCTGCAGCCTGCAATTCTTCGGCAGGAATGTAAACGGAGTGCGGGTCCATTTCCTCGAGCATGTTGATGATCGCCACTTCAACCAAGGATTCCATATCCACATCTTCCACATAGATGCTCTCGATATGATACAGCAGGGCATTGAGCTTGTTGCCTTGTTCTTCCCAGGTTCTCGTTTCAGATGATGCAGGGGATTGCGCTGCAGCGGTCAAGAAGCAACAGCTCGCAAGGAGCATTGCAGCAAGCTTTCGTGGCATGTTCATTCGTGTTTTCTTTCGCTTGGTTATCGTCGATGAAGGTACCGCTTGCAAGGGGTTTACCCAATTGCTGCAGGCCCAATTTTCCCCAACGAACGTGGGGCAAAACTTTTTAGCTTTGCTACCATGAGAAAATGGATACATTTTGTGCTACTGCTGGGACTGGTGATGGGAATGACGATGGGCAGTAAAATGCCGATGCTGGGTCAGTCAGTTGCAAGCGTAATGCTCGATGCGCCGGATGTGGAGCAGTTGTGGACACGTGCGTTTTGGCATGAGCAACATACCGGGAAAACCATGCAGGGAGAAATTTTACCGGCGAATTGGGACTTTTTTGAAGAAGCCACATTGCTGAGCGAAGATGAATCCCTCGTATGGACGTTGCGCATTCAAGTTGAAAATGCACCCGCGCTTTGCGTGTATTTCGACTCCTTTCATTTGCCAGTAGGAGGGCAATTGTCTTTTCGTTCCGAGGCGGGTCGCTTCACAGAAGATTTCACAGAGGGCCCCGTGGATTTCACTGAAAACAATGACCACGGTCGCTGGGTCAGTGGAGAAGTACCGGGAGAGGAGGTTGTCATCGTTTACACGCAGCCCAGTAGCACGATTGGTACGCCCGATTTGCACATCTCCGGCGTAGGGTACTTTTTCCGTATGCTTTGGTTGGAAGGAGAATATGATTTGCTCAGTGAGAACAATCGGGGCTCTGATCCTTGTCAAGTAGACGTGATGTGTCCAGAAGGAGAGGACTGGCAATGTCAACGCGATGCTGTGGTGCGCTTGCGTATCTCAATGGGGGGTGGGATTTACCTCTGTTCAGGTGCTATGGTAAACAATACGGCGTTGGATTGTCGCCAGTTGCTGTTGAGTTCATTTCACTGCGCTGATGACATGTCTGAATCGGATTGGGGTTTCCTAAAAGTCCGATACAATTATGAGCACTTCGATTGTGGAGGCACATCAAGTTTTAATTCCCACATCCGAACGGGTGTTTTCCTGCTGACTTCTTCCGATGATATTTCAGCAAACGGCAACATCAATGGTTCGGACTTTCTTTTGATGGAAGTAGAAGATCCAATTTTTGATTCTTGGACACCGTTCTATGCGGGATGGGATGTCACGGGATCGGTTTCTACCTCGGGAGTGGGCATCCACCATCCGTCGGGAGATCGAAAGAAAATCTCCACCTACACGAGCAATTTGGCCAATAGCAGTGCATATTTCCCGGGTGCGCACTGGCGGGTATATTGGGAAGAGACCGAAACAGAGCACGGCGTGACGGAGGGTGGCTCATCAGGTTCGCCGCTGTACGATGAAGACGGACGGATTGTAGGAACGCTCACGGGAGGTGCTTCGTATTGTGAATCGCCAAATGCGCCGGATTATTACGGTAAGATGAGTTTTCATTGGGACGGAAACAACCCGATTGACGATGATGAAAAACTCGAATTCTTTCTCGATCCTTTGGGCACAGGGCAGCAAGTTTTGGATGGCAGTTATGTCACGGAAGAGGAAAGTCCTTGCGCAGAGCAGACCGTTTGTGGCATTGTGGAGGTGGAAGAATTGTGGTTGATGGAAAACGAATGGACATTGCGACCCAATCCCGCTCGTGAGCAATTGACCATTGATTGGTCCGGAGAAATTCAAGCGACAGAAATTCAAATATTTGATGCTTCAGGTCGCAAGGTTTTGAGGACAGATGTACGAAAAATGGCAACCCCAACAGTTTCGCTGATGGGCTTGGAATCGGGCATGTACTTTCTCACTTTATTCACCCCCAGCGGGGCTTCCGCGACGCGCAAGTTTCTGATCGAGTAGGAGGGAACCGGTCTGCACCGTTCAGTGGGCGACCCACGTCAGTTTGTCGAGGTCCACTTTTGTGCGGAACGCGCCAAATAAGACGGTGGCTGTTTTGGCATCAATGGCAATGACTTCCCCCCGCTCTTTTCCACCGTTTCGCAGCCGCACTTTGGATCCCATTTTGATGCGGTCGGTGAAGTGCTTCGGTCGTCGTTTGGCCGCTTTGGCCAACGAGGCCTTTTGCTTCGCCTTTTTGGCCGCCTGAGCTTCCAAGCGTTTGGCTTGCTCCATGGCCAAGTACTTCAAGATGTCCTGGAATAGCGCCTTGTTCTTGCTTCCTGCGTCGTAACGATCAATGAATTGTTGCAGCCTTCGGCCCCGATGAAGAGCCGCATTTTGCTCCTCCGCTATGCCTTGTTGGCTGAGGTTGCGTTCCTCTAAATGCTCTTCCATTCGCTCCAAATCTCGTTTCAGCGTCTCGAGTTCGAGTTCCTTCCTGAGGTTGCGGTCTGTGACCTTGGACAAGGTATTCTTTTCACTTTGAAGCTCGGAAATCAACTCATCCAAGCGCACCTTTCTTTTGTCCAATTTCCCTTTTGCCCGTTGGATCAGTTCCTCACTAATTCCATTGATGCTGGCGACTTCAAAAGTGAAGGAGCTGCCAGGAGGGCCAATGTCCAATTTGAACAAGGGTTGAAGCGAATCACGGTCGAAGCGCATGCTGCCATTGATCGCTTGCTCCATTTGTGCGGCACGGCTCTTAATATTGGCATAGTGCGTGGTGATCACCGCATAGCTTTTTCGCGCATACAATTCTTCAAAGAAAACCTCCGCCAATGCCCCTCCGAGTTCGGGGTCTGAGCCTGTGCCAAATTCATCGAGGAGTAGCAGCGATTTGGCATTGGCGATTTCGAGAAAGCTGCGCATGCGATTCAGTCGATAGCTGTAAGTGCTGAGCTGATTCTCGATGCTTTGATTGTCACCAATGTCTGTGAGGATGGTTTCGAAACTGCCCATTTCACTGTTGGGGTGAACGGGCACCAATAGGCCACTTTGGAGCATTACCTGGAGCAGCCCGACCGTTTTGAGAGCGATGGACTTTCCGCCGGCATTCGGTCCGGAAATCACCAACATTCGCCCCTTCTTCGAAAGCGCGATGGTCTGTGGTTCGGTATGAACCCCATTGAGCTTGTTTTGCATTGCCAACAGCGGATGGTAGGCGCGAATCAAGTGAAAACTGCAGTCTTGTCGAAGTCCGGGCATGTCCGCTTCCATTTCGACGGCCAATTGCATTTTGGCGCGGATCCAATCCAATTCCACCAGCAAAACATGGTAGGCGCGAAACAATGGCAAATGCTTGCGGGTTTGAGCGGTCAATGCCCGAAGGATCCGAAGGATTTCCTTGCGTTCATCATCCAGGAGCATCTCCATCTCAAAATTCATCGAGACATTGGCGGCGGGCTCAATGAAAGTAATGCTTCCATTTTTGGACTGGCCGAGCGCCGTGCCACTGACTTTTCGCTTGTGCGTGCTGTTTACTGCGAGCACGCGGCGGTTGTTGATGAAGCCTTCGTTCGTGTCGGCGAGCCATCCGCGTTCCTTGAAACGTTTGAGGTCTTTTAAAAATTGACGGTTGATGGCCCTGCGCAATCGGACCATTTCTTCGCGAATGTGAATGAGCTTGGCCGACGCGTTGCTGCGCACTTGCCCTTTTGCATCAAATACGGCATCAATGCTTTCGATGATTTCCAATGTGTGGTGCACAGAGGAAGCCAAATGAACCAAGCGCGGACTTGAGGATTCTCTTTCGTCCAATGCGGCGATGACATCGTTGACCGTCAATGATGCGGTTTTTAGCCGGTGAAAGCCGGCCTCATCCAGCACGGAATCGCGCACGGCGAGCCGTTCATTGTCCGCGCCAATTTCTTCGCATCCAACGGCTGGGAATCCATTGCCTTCGCGCTTGATTTCGAGCATTTCTTTGGTCTGCTCCAATTCTTTTTGCCATTGCTTCTGCCGGTCCATAGGATGCAGTGCATGTGCTCGGGCAATGGCGCTGGGATTCTGGCAATGGTGCAATAAGAGCGTCCGGATCGCATCAAACTCCAAATCTTTCGCCGTTTGCTCATCGAAAGCGCGCATTGCACTCCGGCGGAGCGTTGCACTTTTGCTAGTAGCAGCACGGGGGGACCGATTTGAACTCATTTTCTTTCAATCGACTGAAGGGAACGGACGGTGGAGTGGCCATTGGCGTTGGTCGCAAGCTTCCTTGACGATGCCTTCAATTGTTGCAGTATCAAGTGCATTTGCCCAACGAATGTTCTCCATCTTTTTGAACCATGTCATCTGGCGTTTTGCAAATTGGCGGGTATGCACCTTGATGCGTTCTATGGCTTCGGTTTCCGTGCAACGTCCCTCGAAGCACTCAAACCACTCCCGGTAGCCCACTGTTTGCAAGGCATTTAAATGCGATTTGGAATGCAATGCAGCAGCTTCATTTTTCATTCCGGCGTTGACCATGGCATCTACCCGTTCATTGATCCGATCGATCAAAGGGCCGCGGTCCATTTCCAAGCCAATGGTCAAGGTGTCGAATTTACGCGGGGTCAAGCGCGGGGTGTGAAAGGATGAAAAAGGTTTGCCCGAAGCGAGGCAAACTTCCAAGGCACGCACCACCCGCTGTGGATTTTTGATGTCCATTTTCCCAGCGTGCTCGGGGTCGAGCGTGCGAAGTTCTAAGGCTAACGCCTCAATTCCCGATTCTTTGAGTCGTTGGTTGAGGGCTTTGCGAATGGTCAAGTCTGCGGGCATATCGTCGAGTCCTTCTAGAACCGCTTTGATGTACAGCCCGCTTCCTCCCACCATGACCGCAGTTTTGTGGTTTTTGAACCAATCGTCCAGCCAGAGCCCTGCATCTGTTGCGAATTGACCTGCGCTGTAGTGCTTCTCGACGTCCACAAAATCGACGAAATGATGGGGCACGCATTTTCGTTCTTCGGCAGAAGGCTGAGCCGTTCCTATGGGCATATTCCGGAAGATTTGTCGGGAATCTGCGTTGATGATTTCGCATCCCAGGCCCTGTGCGATTTCAATGGCCCGTGTAGTTTTTCCGATGGCCGTCGGTCCGACAATTGTCACCAACAGCGGCCGATCGCCTGTTTGCAGTGCCGTTGCGGTAGAGGAGTCAGAGGCCATGGAAGGGGTTCAGAATTGATCGCGGTAGTCGTCGATGTTTTCATTGCCGCCGGTAGATTCGTCATCCGTGCCATCGTCATTCAGATAGGCATCTAGTTCTGCATCCCCGGTTGACTCCATATGACTCTGGCCACCCGCTGCCCCAGGTTCATCAAAAAGAGCCTCCATCAGGGCCGGATCATCCAATCCTTCGGGCTCTTTGCTCATCGGATCTGGGGCTTTTCCAAATTCGACAACGAGGCTTGGATACGACCCCGCCTCTTGAGGCGCTGTGACGGCCATGGGTTCCAGGTAAAAGCACCACATGCGCAGGTAGTCATAGACATATAATCCTTTGCTCTTTGCATCGGGCAGCAAGTCCTTCACCGTTGCGGATTCCATAGAGGGCAGCTCTGGTGACATTGCCATCATTGGAAATTCGTCGCCTCGGTCCCATTGCTCATTGCTTTTGTAAAAGGAAGCCATTTCGTTGGCATTGTTCCATTCAAAAGCATCCAGCGTGGCCAAGTGGAGGTGCGTCAAGGGCGCATCATAATCGATTTCGATGTCCCGAAAAATATCTTCTGTCGCATCCAGTATGATGCGCAGCTTAATGATTGACTCCATGGTCTAAAGATAGGGCTTGACCTTCAGAGGGTCGATGTGTTCATGGCTCGCATTGTATGTGCATTTGGCTTCACGGATACACAACAGTTGTGGCGATTGATGCGTCACGTTCATCTGTTCTGCAATCGCGTCGCTGACCTTTCTGTTTGCGAGGAGGTCCAAGAAATAGGCATCCACGTTCGCGGGCAAGTCCCATTGCCGCTCAGTAAATTTCAAGGCCATGCGGCTCACGCTGCAGCGCGTGCTGTGTTTGAACACTACAATGGGAGCGCCATGCGATGCTTCCAACGCGTTTTCCCAATCTTGTAAGGACGTCAATGTTTTCCAATCCATCGGATGCAATAAATTTGCTGCAAAATTACTACGACTCATGGATACACGATTCATAAAAATTCCTCTTGCGCTTGCAAGTTTGGCCTATGCCGTATACCTCTTTACAGAAGGATACATCGGGAGTGGAGTGGGCATGGTCCTCGTGACCACATTGATCGTGTTGGTGACGCTTCAGAGCATGCGCTTGTTGATGGCCTTTGTGAGCTTGCGTCAGCAGAAGATGGAGGATGCCCGCAAATGGCTCGGCCGTGTAAACCCTAATCATCTGTGGGCGCGCCGCCGCGGGTACTGGTATTTTTTGTCCGGGAGTTTGGCCATGGAACAAAATATGAATCAAGCGGAACAGCTGCTGAAGCAAGCCCTTGAGATTGGTCTTAAGCAGGACCATGATAAGGCTGCGGTCAAGTTGAATTTGGCCGTTGTGGCCTCGGCGAAAAGGAAGCCGAAGTTGGCAAAAGCCTTGCTTGTAGAATGCAAGCGACTGGACGCTAAAGGCATGTTGAAGAAGGACATCAAACAGGTAGAGGCGGCCATTCGCAACCCGCAAATGATGCAAATGCGCGGCCGCTAAGCACGGTTTCGCCGGTCAGGGTTCCTTCAACTTGAGGCTGGACTTCGTTTTTCCGCCGCTTTTGTTTCTTCCTGTTGAAGTTCTCGGAGAAAGAGTAAGCTGTTTTCTTCCGCTTCCCGACAGAGTTGCTGCAAATCTTCCTGTGGTTGGTTATTCCAATCCCTTGATTTGAGGATGCCAATGAAATAGGCGAGTTTTTCGTTGCTTTTCCGAACGGTTTTTTCAGCAAGGATTCGGCTATTGGGGTAGTGAAGCGCCAATTGCAAAGCACGTTCCGTTACCTCGGCATAGAAGGCATGAATGGCCCGTTGAATGTGGTGAACTGGAATCATGAATCGGAGTAGGCTGCTTCAAGTCAAAACGAACAGCACCTCCCAAAGTAGGCTGAAAATCAATCAACTCCAAATCAATGCATTTGCGCGGGACTTGGTTTTAGTTCTTGAGGATGGAATCGATGGCATCTGCCAAGCGATCGTTGGCGAGGAATTGTGTTTCCAAGTTGCCCGCGAATGGGAACGCTGTGTCCAAGCCGGCTACACGCGCTACTGGGGCATCGAGGTCGTGCCAACATTCCGATTGAATTTTTGCGGCAATTTCCGCACCAATTCCGCCCGTCATAGTGTCTTCATGCAAAACCAACGCACGATTGGTCTTGCGCACGCTTTCCATAACGCAGGCCTCATCCCAAGGCAAAAGCGTCCTCAAATCAATGATTTCGATGGAATGCTCAGGTGCGTTCTCAGCCGCTTTTTCTGCCCACTGTACGCCCAAGCCGTAGGTGATAATCGTGAGGTCATTGCCCGCAACTGTGACCTTGGCCTTCCCCAACTCCAGGGTGTAAGGTTGTTCAGGCACAGAACCAGCAAGTGACCGGTACAGGTATTTATGTTCGAAGAAGAGAATGGGATTCGGGTCTTCAAATGCGCGAATAAGCAGACCTTTTGCATCCGCAGGTGAAGAAGGGTAGACGATTTTCAGGCCCGGAACGTGGAAGAACCAAGCCTCAGTGGATTGGCTGTGAAAAGGACCCGCTCCGACGTTTCCACCCGTTGGCATGCGAACAACGACATCTGCATTTTGCCCCCAGCGCCAGTGGATTTTCGCCAGATTATTGACGATTTGGTTGAATCCAACGGTGACGAAATCGCTGAATTGCATTTCCATCATGGCCTTTTTATTTGCGATGCTCAAGCCGAGAGCGGCGCCGACGATGGCAGATTCGCAGAGCGGTGTGTTCCGAACCCGATCCTTGCCAAAACGCTCCACAAACCCTTCGGTGACTTTGAACACGCCTCCGTAGTCAGCGATATCCTGTCCCATTAAAATCAATTCTGGGAATGCTTCCATGGATTGGCCTAATCCCTCTTGAATGGCATCGATCAGGCGCAATTCACGATCACCCGTCTCTTCAATGCTGTCCAAGTTGGGCCACTGCGATGCGGGCACATCCGCGAATCGATCGGCAAGTTCTTCCGCTGCATCTGCTGAGATTTCAGGTTCTGCCGCCGCCGCTTTCAATCCATCTTTGATGGTTTGATTGTGGCTGGCGCGAAGGCTCTCGATGAAGGCGTCATCGACGATTTCTTGTTC
>DLQB01000043.1:4978-19534 GCA_002477505.1 Flavobacteriales bacterium UBA7443 | reverse complement strand
CAAAGCGTTATTTCTATTCCTGGATCGGATGCCACTTGCACCGATACTACCAGCATCATGGTAGAAGTTCTGGAGAATCCAGTGATCCAAACCTCATTCACAGCCACAGAAGGCTGCGGAGACGTTACTTTTTCAGCGGAAGTTTCAGCGGCCAATTCATACATCTACGTGTGGACATACAACACCGATCAACCCATGTTCTACAGCGGAACAAACTTGGAATCGGTCACATTTGATGCCGTGGGCAATCATCCAGTTGCCGTCGCAGTGACGGGTTGGAACGGATGCCAAACTTCTGCCCAAGAGATCATCACAGTTCATCCTGAACCAATTGCTGATTTCACATACGATGCCGTCTGCCAGGGCGAGCCAACGGTTTTCGTTGATCAATCATCGGCGCACGCCACTTCCAACATCACAGGTTGGCAATGGACATTTGGCGACGGAAATGAAAGCTATGAATCAAGCCCATCGAATGGCTATGCGTTCACAGGCGATTACAATGTTTCGTTGGTCGTCACAACACCTGAGTGCACCGCATCAACTTCGCAACTGGTTTCGGTGCACCCCAACCCCACCGTGGGCATTACCTCTTCTGTTGATACAGGCTGCTCCCCATTGGAGGTGACCCTTTCCGCAGATGGTGTCTTTGCTAACACGTTCGACTGGAACTTGGGCACAGCAATGGCATCGGGCGAGGAAATTGCCCACGTATTGACTACTGCCTTGGATGAAAATCCCATGCATGAGATTGCGGTAACGGCCACTTCAAATGAAGGCTGCACAGCAACCGAATCAATCGCAATCGAAGCATTGCCGTCAGCCATTGCTCAATTCACCCTAGCTGCTGCTGCCGGATGTGCGCCTTTCACTCCTGTGATCACGAACGCCTCTTTGGGAGCGATCAACTACGAATGGTGGTTGGATGGTGCCTTGGCTTCTTCTTCAAGCAACTGGAACACAGCGTTGGAAAACAACGGCGATTTCATTGCAAATGCGGAGATTGAGCTCATCGCCCTTGCGGCCAATGGATGCCACGATTCCAACACGCAAGTTGCACAAGTATACCCACAAGCAGATTTCAGTTTCGCCTTGCCAACCGACTCGGTTTGCTCACCGCTGGAATTCACATTGCCCGTCGTCAATGGATCTGTCAATCACGAATGGAACCTAGGCAACGGAGCTACTACCACTGCGGAAGCACCGAATGTTTTTTACCAAAATACCGGTACGGGATTGATGGGCGTCTCCATTACGTATGCAGGAACGTCGCCATTTGGTTGCACCGACATGCACACCGAAACGGTTTACATTCGCCCGCAACCTGTGGCTTCTTTCACTTCAGATGAAGTAGACGGTTGCGAGCCACTCGCTGCAAACTTCGAGAATACTACGACCAACGCCGACAGTTACATCTGGGATTTCGGCAATGGCATCACAGATGATGGTGAAACGGCTTCCTATGCGTTCTCCACATCCGGAGAAGTAACGAATTTCCAGGTCACTTTAACCGCGATGGACGATCTGGGATGTTCCGATGTTGCGACACATACTGTTACGGTATACCCTGCCGCTGACTTTGCATTGGATTTGACATCTGCACCGACATGCGCTCCCGTCGAATTGACCCTGCCTTCATTTGAAGGGCTTTACAATTTCGATTGGAACTTTGGTGACGGAACCACATCCACTGAAAATGGCCCTACCCACGTCTGGGAAAACGAAACCGACGCAGCTGTCGCATCCATCATCACTTTGGAGGCTGAAACGGAATTCGGTTGCGGAGGAATGGCAGTTGCCTTGTTGCAAGTAAAGCCTTCCCCAACTGCTGATTTCAGCACGGACATCGATTCAGGATGTGAGCCGCTTGCGGTGAACTTCATGAGCGAGAGCAACCTCGCGGATTCATTCTCTTGGGATTTCGGCAATGGCCAAACGGCTGCAACCGAAAATGCAACCGAGCAATTCACGACCAACGGGGAAAACACAGAATTTGACATCACGTTCACTGTCACCCATGCATTGGGATGCACTGACACTGCGACAAAAGCGGTAACCGTCTTCCCAGCTGCTGTGGTCGATCTCAACTTCGGAATCGATTCCGTTTGCTCTCCTTTGACCTTGACCATGCCCGCTTTCGATGGTGTTGAAAACATCACTTGGGACTTCGGCGATGGAAACACTTCCAACGAAGCAACTCCATCACACACCTGGGAAAACAATACTGGTGAATTGATGGCAGCTACCGTGACATTCTCCGCGCAAACCGAAAACGGTTGCACCGGAACAACGTCTACTGAAGTCTTCATCAAGCCACAACCTGTGGCCGAGTTTAGCACCGATTTCGACAACGGATGCGAGCCATTGGTTAGCCAGTTTGGCAACAACAGTTCAAACGCAGATGCCTTCGATTGGAACTTCGGAAACGGAGATGCTTCCAACGAAATCAACCCCAGTATGGTATTCTTCGCAGGCGATGCCTCGGAAACGTTTACCGTGACACTCACAGCAACCGACGACCTCGGATGCGCAGATACAGCCACAAAGGAAGTAACGGTACACCCCGGTGCGGACTTTGCCCTGGACCTCGGAAATGACTCTGTATGCTCACCATTGAGCATCGATCTGCCCGCCATTGCCAACGCACTCAACATCACTTGGGACTTCGGCGATGGAAACACTTCCAACGAAGCAACTCCATCACACACCTGGGAAAACAATACTGGTGAATTGATGGCAGCTACCGTGACATTCTCCGCGCAAACCGAAAACGGTTGCACCGGAACAACGTCTACTGAAGTCTTCATCAAGCCACAACCTGTGGCGGCATTCACAGCATCGGAAGTGAGTGGTTGTGAGCCGTTATTGACCACATTTGACAACGCCAGTACAAACGGCGATGCATACATCTGGAATTTCGGTGACGTTCTGCTCCCGGGCGAATTCAATATGGCTCCAACAGTGGATCATGAGTTCAACGCAGCGGGCAATGATGCAACTACTTTTACCGTCACGCTGTTGGCGATTGATAACTTGGGATGCACCGATGAGCGCACATTGGACATTGAGGTGCTCCCCACCCCTGAATTCAATTTGGTCTTGGCTGAAACTGAGGCTTGCTCGCCATTGGTTTTGACCATGCCTGAGATGAACAACGCAACCACTGGATTTTGGTCCTTTGGTGACGGGACATTGTCCAACGAGAGCACGCCAACGCATAGCTGGAGCAATTCTGACATGGACTTGGCAACGTTCTCCATTGAATACCAAGGATCCAATGCATTCGGCTGCACGGGAACTGCAAGTGCAGACGTAGACGTAAAGCCACAACCAATTGCCGCATTCTCAACTCCTGATGCAGAAGGATGCGCTCCGCACGAAGCTTCATTCATCAACATGAGTGAACGAGCGGATAGCTTCATCCTGGACTTTGGCAATGGAAACGATGAATCCAACAATGGATTTGCGAGCGTTCTTCATTCGTTTGAAGGGGCTGAATCAACCGTGGATTATACCGTCAGCCTGACTGCGATGCACGCTTTGGGTTGCAGCGATGTTCACGAGGAAGTCATCACCGTTTTCCCAGCTGTTGTTAGCGCTTGGATGGGTGCCACAGAAGGTTGTGCTCCGCTCGATGCCACTTTTGCTTTGGAGTCGAATGACAACGTAAGCGCTGTTTGGAACTTAAATGGAAACACGTTCGTGGGAGATTCATTGAACGCGACGCTGGATGGAATCACTGGAGCAGATGCACAGCACACCATTGGTTTGGCCGTTACATCCGCCTTTGGTTGCCAAGACTCGACTGAAATAATGGTCACGGTGCACCCTGTGCCTGTATTGAGCCTTTCAACTTCATCCGCGGCATCTTGCTCCGATGAGGAATGGATCATCTTCAATGATGCTCAATTTGCAGACAGCACCGCAATCGTGTTCGACAATGGAACATTGATGACCAATCCAGCAGACAGCATCATCATCAGCCTGGCCAACGAAAATGCGGAAGACCTGGTGATTGAACTGACTCAGTTAGCTTTCACAGACTTTGGATGCTCAGCGGCATCTGGGTTGGCGCACATCGTTCACCCCAATGTAACTGCTGCTTTTGACGCTCCTGAGGCGGCTTGCACGCCCCTTGAGGTCAATTTCACAAGCAACTCTGTGAACGCAACAGGCAGCACGGCATGGACTTTCGGCGATGGCACATCATCGGTTGAAAACAACCCAATGCACGTTTTTGCAACCGAGTCAACAAACGATTCGACCTTCACGGTTTCGCTACTCGCAACAAATGCTGCGGGATGTGCGGATAGCACTTCTGCGGAAGTCATTGTTTTCGGAAGGCCTGTGGCTGAGATTGCTTTGGACAGCCTTGAAGGTTGCTACCCGGTAAATGCCACCTTCGCCAATAACAGCGTGGGCAACACCTCTGTTTCTTGGAATTATGGCAACGGAGAGTTCAGTGCGATCAGCGATTCACTGCACACGAAGACGTTCTTCAATCCGACCGAAACGTTGATCACGTATACCACGATTTTGAGCGTGAGCAATGAGCACAACTGCGAAGCTTCATCCAGTGTTGCTTTCGATGTTGCCCCGCATTTGAACGCCCAATTTGATATGATTGGCCAAGGATGTTCCCCGGTTGATGGTCAATTGATCAACCAGTCCGAAGGCGCTGCATCATTTATCTGGAACTTCGGTGACGGGTCTGCCTCATCAAATGAGACCAATCCCGAGCACGTATTCGTGAATACTACGAATGAAGACCAGACCTTCCAGGTAGAGTTGATTGCATTGAGCGCATACGGATGCGTTGATACTGTCACCGTTGGTGTTGAGGTTTACCCCATGCCAGCAGCTCAGTTCAGCGTGACTCCTGCGATTCAAACGTACCCCAACACTACGGTAGGCATCAACAACAACAGCTTAGCTTCGGCGAGCGCGGTTCAATACTGGAGCTTTGGTGATGGCGATGAAGTGGTCGGTGACCAACCGGTTTTTCACACCTTTGATTCGTGGGGAACCTACAACATCACACTGCTCGTTGACAACGGCATTTGCGCGGATGCGCACACGGAGCAGATCAACATCTTGTCTCCGCATCCCGTGGCGAGTTTCGTAGGAAGCGGCAGCGGTTGCGCTCCTCTCATGGTTGCATTCGAAAACAACTCCAACCACGGTGCTGGATACGTTTGGAACTTTGACGACGATCAGATGACTTCAGAGGAATCTCCTGTTCATGTATTCACGCGGCCTGGAACGTACAATGTTTCCCTCACGGTCATTGGCTTCGAAGGCCAAGAAGAAGAAGTGATTCACTATGGCGCAGTCGAAGTATTCCCTTCTGCAACAGCCGCATTTGTGAATAGCCCTACCGAAGTGATCGTACCCGACCAGCCGGTGGAGTTTGTCAACCTTTCTGATGATGCGTCCGTTGAATTCCTTTGGAACTTTGGCGATGGCCAGGTGAGTACAGAAGTGGATCCAATCCATTTCTACACAGAACCCGGAATCTACGATGTGACGCTGACCGCGAACAACGCTTTCAACTGCCCAACCTCTTATACATTGGAGCATGCCGTAGAAGCAACAACCGGCGGATTCATGGAGTTTCCGACTGCATTCACGCCCATCAACGGCGGCGGAAACGGCGGTGGATACGACCCTGCAGCCCTCGACAATGACATCTTCCACCCTCATCACACTGGAATTGTTGACTATGAGCTCATCATCTTCAACAAGTGGGGAGAGTTGATCTTCCGATCGACCGATGTTTATGTGGGTTGGGACGGATACTACCAAGGGATTTTGGCCCGACAAGACGTCTATGCTTGGAAAGCCACCGCCCAGTTTAGCAATGGTCACCGCGTAACCAAAGCAGGTGATGTAACCCTGATCGTTCAGTAAAAAAATCGAACCATGACATTTCAATTGATATCCCCTCGCGCCATGAAAGCGTTTAACATCATTGGTCTTTTGACCTTCACCCTTTTGACAAGTCAAGGCTTGGCACAAGATCTGCGATTCACGCAATCCAATGCCATTCCAACGATTGTAAATCCTGCCTTTGCTGGTTCTTCGGACGACGCACGTGTCTCCAGCGTTTACAGGAACCAGTGGGCTTCCATGCCGGGTTCGTATGTCGCTATGCACGTCGCACACGACTGGTACAACCGGAATTTGAACAGTGGCTTTGGCATCTTATTCAGCAACGAAGAAGCAGGTGCCGGCGGCCTAAAAACCACGCGAATTGCTGGACAATACGCCTACGAAGTGCCGCTTGGAAACGGATGGCGTTTGCGACCTGCATTGCAGGCCGGTTTGGCTTCGCGTTCGATCCAAATGCAAGATTTGACCTTCGGAGACCAATTGATTCGAGGCCCACAAGTCTCTTCCATTGAAGACCGTCCGAGCGTTGCTCAGCACTACTTTGATTTTGCGGCGGGAATGCTGTTGACCGGACAATTCACCTGGTTGGGATTCTCCTTTGATCACTTGAATAATCCGAACGAAAGCCTAAATCCAATGTTCATTGACCCAATGGATGTCAAAGCCTCGGTTCATGGAGGGTTCCGAATGCCTCTCGTGGATCACATGCACAAGAAATACCACGGTGATTTGGTGGTCGCGTTCAATTACATGGCGCAAGGACCGTTTAACCAAATGGACTTGGGCGTGTATTACGACACGAAGCCGTTGAGCTTCGGATTGTGGTACCAAGGATTGCCTTTTGGACACACCATTGAGGGCGGAGCCGACGTGGACGCAGTGAGCGTAATCCTCGGTTATGGACAAGAGAACTGGAAGGTGGGTTACAGCTATGACATGACCCTGAGCACCTTGGGCTTGGCCACAACGGGTGGAAGCCATGAAATCGTATTGAGTTACAACTGGCGAACGCAACAGCGCAGTCGGCCGAAGTCGCCGCGTTACTTGCCTTGCCCCGTTTTCTGATAGTTAAGCGGATCAGAATTCACAAGGCAAGCCCGGTTGTCTCAGTTGATCACATCAATTGAAGCAGTCGGGCTTGCTTCGTTTCAGTGGGCTCCTAGTTGATTGACTTCCGGTTGCAGCTCAACCCCAAATTTGTGCTGTACATCGGCAACGATGTCGAGGGCCAATTGCCAAATTTCCTGACCGGTGGCTTCTCCATAATTCACCAAAACCAAAGCTTGTCGGTCATGTACCCCACAATCTCCTCGTCGGTAACCTTTCCAGCCTGCTTGCTCAATCAACCAACCCGCAGCCAATTTGTACGATCCATCTTCGAGGGCGTAATGAACAACCTCGGGAGTCTTTGACATCACAGATCGAAATGCTGGAGCTTCGAGGATGGGGTTTTTAAAAAAACTCCCAGCGTTGCCCAATACTGCCGGATCAGGCAATTTAGATCTTCGAATACGCATCACGGCCTCGGCAACATCTTTGTGGGTAATATCAGGAGAAGAGAGATGCTTTAATTCCGATTGAATTGCACCGTAATCCGTGTGCAAAGGCGCGTTGCGCTCCAGTGCAAATGCGACGCGAACAATGATCCATTGGTCCCTAGCACTTCGCTTGAAAATGCTCTCTCGATAACCGAATTCACAGGTCGCATGGTCGAATCGGCGAAGCTCTCCTGTACCCCGATGAATCGCTTCGAGCCACGCAAATCGGTCTTTCAGTTCAACGCCGTACGCGCCAATGTTTTGCATGGGAGATGCTCCAACCGAACCGGGAATCAGGGCCAAATTTTCGAGTCCATTCCATCCTTCGTTCACAGCGTGTAACACCCACGCATGCCACGATTCCCCTGCGCCAACAACAACTTCTATGTGATTGCCATCATCGCTGAGGACTTCGATCCCCTTGATGTTCATCTCAATGGTCAAACCCGGCCAATCCGAGTGCATCAGCACATTCGAGCCACCTCCTAATATCAAGGGTTCCCAGTTCTTTTCAACAGACATCAACAGCGCCTCGCGCACCTCCTCATCTGAATGCACCAAGGCGTGGCGTTTCGTGGCCGCGGGCACACCGAATGTTGTCCGTTCTTGGAGTGCTACGTCCGCAGTAACATCCAGATTCCGATGCACATCTTCTGCAACAAAACGTCCCAGCTGGCTGGACGCACCTCGGACTTCCCGGGTCTGAAGGAGCTCCAAAAACCCTTCCCGCGAGATGGCCCGGGCATGTCCCGTTTCATTCTGCAATTCTTGCAGCCAAACAAACCTCGGATAATCCGTGGCCACATGGGCATGAGGCATCCATTGCTTCAATCCGAGGGGCTGAAATTCAACGGCGTGACGTGGCCCTTCAATCACATAAAGCGTTTCCGCCCCTTCCAATAACCGATATTGGGGAAATTCCATCATCATTTTCACGAGCAAGTTCGCATGTATCGAGGAAACAAACGCGTACGATTGGCGTTGTATTTTTGAACAAGTATTATTCCTTCATGGCTTCCTCTGATAACGCATCTTCGCCCAAAGGGCATCTCTCTGTCGAACAAGGCCGTTCTTCGGCAGAACAAGGCCAATGGGTCAGTGCGCTGATTGCTTATGACAATGCGCTGAACGAATCAGACCATTGGAATTCCATCCCCGATTTCCTCAACGACCGAGCCGTAGCGCTTTTTCACAACGACCGAGCGCATGACGCCATTGAAGTGCTCACCCAAGCCATCAACTTGCAGCCCGGTTATGGTTATCGGTTCGCCGCACGGGGCTGGATGCGGCAAGCCTTAAAGGATGTTAGCGGTGCCATTGCGGATTATGAGAAAGCATTGGAACTCGACCCGGACGATGCCATCACCCAAAATAACCTCGGACTTTTGGAAGAACAATTGGGCCGCATGGAGTCTGCGAAGCAGCGGTTTGCGGCAGCTGACCAGCTCGATCAAGTGCTGACCGAGAATCAAATTCCACTGCAAACGAATGCCACACCAGAGTCACAGCCAAACAGTGCCGTGGACAAGGCACCAACCCCAAAGCACAAGGTGCAGAATAAAAACTCCGCGTGGTCTGAAGTCTCAAAAGCGGTGACCACTTCCAAAGGCCGCAGGGAATTCATTGATTTCATTCGCAATGGTTTTAAATTGAACCGTTCAAATAGCCCCGATTGAACCCAACCTCCGCTCCACTGCACTTTTTAAAGCGAACCGCTCAGTTGGTTCTGGCTCATGAACAACCCACTCAGTGCTTGGTCATTGTTCCAAGCTCCAGAGCAGCGCGCAAATTGGAGCGGACCCTTGCAGGCATGATGAATGAAGGCGGATGGCTCCCGCAAGTCAAAACACTCAGTGACGTGCTGCGAGAAAGCACGAGCATGAGCACGCTAGACCCACTCGCCGCTCAGGCCGAATTGTTTTCTTGCTGGAGAGCACTGCACATCCATGAAGACGATGGAGGATCTGCCGATCCACGTTCGTTTCAATCGTTCATGCCGTGGGGACGCATTGCACTCCGCGACTTCAATGAAATTGATCAACACCTGTTGGATGCGCCAAATGTTTTCCAGAACCTATGTGACATTGAGGGCATCGAAGATTGGAGTTTTGCGGACGAAAAATCATTGGGCCAAGCACAGCGTTCTTTTTTGAAACAGTACCTGCAATTGGGACCGCTGTATGAAGCATTTCAGCGTCGGCTCTTGAAGCATGGTCTGGGCTATGCCGGACTCATTGCTCGAACCGCAGCCGAAAAGCAAACCGGTCTCCCATACGCCCATGTATTTGTCGCCGGGCTGAGTGCCTTGACACCCGCTGAGCGCAAATTCCTGCGGCAATTTGAAACGAAAAACCTTTTGACTTGGGTCTGGGATGGTGACGAGAGTTATGTGCATTCCAAGGAAATTGAGGCAGGACTTTTCATCCGCGAGCAAGGTGGATGGGGAGCTCCCAACACACCGAATGCGTTGTCCAACCGATTGGCCCAAAGTCCTCCTACCATTCACCGGGTTGCATGCAGCAGCTCAGTCATGGAATGCCAATATGTCCGGGAGGTCTTGGAATCCATTCATCCGGAAGAATGGAGCAAGACGGCTGTGATTCTACCCGATGGAGCGCAGCTCCCTTTGCTTTTGCAATCGCTCCCCACAGGGATGCAAACTGCCTACAATGTGACCATGGGACTGTCCTGGAATGACACTCCTGCGCATTCATTCTTGTTCTGCATTCGCGCGATGGTCCAAAAATCAACGACTGCATGGCATTTCAGTGATTTGCAGCAGCTGTTCAGTGAATCCATCACCCGACAAGCACTCGGTGCCCATGCGCTCCAAATGGATGGGGCAAATGTGCTGCAAGCCGCAACCAAGAATAAGTGGGCATGGATCAATGCGGAGCGATTGAAGGAACACTCGGATGGAACGCTTGCGAGGTTTTGCGACGACCTCGGGCAGTTGCGCACCTCCGATGCGACGGGGCTGCTTGACGCATTGAATCACTGGTCCCTTGGTCTCGCCGGTGCCCTCGAAAATAATGATCACTCCGATCCTTGGAGCTTGGTAGGCTGGGAGCGCGTGACGCGTACCGTAGGTCTGTTGATCCGCTTTCAAGCAGAGTTTGATTTATTGGAAAGCGCCAATGATGTTTGGTCCATGATGTTTTCCAGCCTCGCCACGAGCCGGATTGACCTGCTCGGAGAACCTGAAGAAGGCCTCCAAATCATGGGACTCATCGAAAGCCGAGCGCTCGACTTTGAACGGGTGATCTTATTGGATTGCAACGAAGGAAACCTCCCCAAAACCAGTGTCCCGGATAGTTTCATTCCATTTGATCTGCGCGCAATCTGGAAACTTCCCAACCGCCATCAGAAAGAAGCAATCTACGCGTACTACACCTATCGGCTGATGAACCAAGCCAATGAGTTGCATATGGTGTACCGGGCTGAGGATGAATCCGCTGAAAAAAGTCGGTATTTGTTGCAAATTGAACGTGCCTTTCGGCCGAACGGAAAGGACTTGCTTCCCCTGAAAAAAACAGCGGTCTATGCGCCATTGCCCGACCCTCGACCCGAGATTGCCCCTGTGGAATGGGACGACTTTGCACGCGGTCGATTGCACGAATGGGCACAACGGGGCATCAGTCCATCCGCTATGAACTCATTCATGGCCTGCAAGCGGAATTTCTATTATCAGTACATCTTGAGGCTGAGCGAGCCCCGTGAATTCACGGAAGAAATGAATTCTGGCACCTTTGGAACCATCGTCCACCAAGTCCTGGAGGACGGGCTAACCGAAATGATTGACCGCCCCTTGACGCGTGAGCTTCTGCTTCACTTCAAACAACACCTCACCCCTTTGTTGCAAGCATCTGTCGATGAACACTTCAATAAAGAACTCACCGCCACGGGAGAAAATTACCTCCACCTCACCATTGCAGAAGCCACTTTGGTGAAACTCATTGGCGCAGAGATGGCCGAATTGGAAGAAGTTGAACAACGGACCATTGGTTCATTGGAGGCTCGCATCGGACACACGTTTCGAGACAACCCGTGGGATTTTTCTGAAATCCGCCTGCACGGAATGGCCGATCGCATCGACAATGAAAATGGCACAGTGGTCGTGACCGATTACAAAACCGGTACCGTCGAAGCTCGCGAACTAAAATTGAAAGGCAACTGGACGGAAAAATTAGACGAGGGCAAGTCTGGAAAAGCGCTGCAACTGCTGATGTATGCGGCAATCGCCTTAGAAACCCTCGGTCCCGATGGGCGTCAACGAACGGATGCAACGGGCCAAATCGATCGGGTCCGGGCCGGAATACGCTCGGGGAAAAACGCACACGCCGGCCTCATTCCGCTCAGCATCGATGGGCAAACGTTTATTGAACAGCAGCATGCCAGCGAGCTCTTGCGTTGGATTTCGCAAAAACTACACGAGTTGCATGAAACAAATACAGGGCTCGAACATGAAACCGAGTCCAAGTATTGTGCGTATTGCACGGTACTCGATCCTTTGCCCGAATACTTTTAATAGCCCATGAGCGTCATTGCAAAACAATCCGGTTTGGCATCCATTGCATTGGGCATTGGGCTAATGCTCGGTGCTGCAAATACCATGTTTGTCTTGCCACGTGCTTTCGAAGGCAACGAAGCTGTGTGGGGACTATTGCGCATCATGACATCCTGGGGGATGATTTGCTCGTCGATCTTTCCGCTGGGCGCGCCTCCCGCCATTTTGCGCTTTCTAAGCCGCTATCCTCAGGCTGAACAAGGAAAACACCTGAAAGCCATTCTGTTAATTGCAGGATTTGGCATTGTTGCAGGACTCACAATGATCTCCATATGGGGACCGGCCTGGATCGCTCAAATGTCTGAACAGGATACTATTCTTCTGAAAAACAACGTGGGCGGATTCATCACAATCATCGCAATCATGAGCTTAATGGCCTTGTTTCGGGCCTTGCTCACGTTGAAGTTGAAAACGGGCCTGATTGCCTGGGTCGACGAAGTTTGGCAAAAAGGAAGTTACCTCATGCTCGGCGGGGCCCTTCTCCTTGGCCACCTGCCATTGGAATATTTCATTCCGGCCTATATCGCTTCATGGGCCATCTCGTTGATCTTACTGGCGTTTTCTGCTCGACGAACAATTCCCAGCACCGGCGATACGATTGATTGGAAGCAATTTCGGCCCCTCGCAAACTTCAGTCTGTTCAGTCTGTTCGCTGGTGGCGCGGCGATCATAGCCAATCAGCTGGATTATGTCATGATTGGCATGTACCTCGGCCTCGAGGAAGTGCCCGTCTACACGATGGGGTTTTTCATTGGTTCTGTGGTGGCCATGCCCATGCGTGCCACTCAAAGGATTGTTTCGGGAATTGTTGCCACCAAAATCCACAACAGTTCGAATGCAGAAATGCAAAAACTGAGTCAAAATTCTGCTCGGGTCAACTTTTTGCTCATGGCCAGTATCATGGCCGGAATTTGGGCGGGATTTCAACCATTTCAATTGCTTCTGCCCGAAAAATATAGAGGGTTGGAAATCGTATTCTTGTGCATTGGCCTGTCAAAAATTGTGTCCGGATTGAATACGAGCAACAATTCCCACCTTGGATTCAGCGAGCACTACCGAATCATGCTACCGATTAACTTGGGTTTGGTGATTTTCACCCTGTTCTCCAATTACCTCTTTCTGGTCATCCTTGACATGGGAATTGCCGGGGCGGCCCTCGCCACACTTGGAACCGTGCTCTGGAATAATACCTGGCGCCTTTTGGTCGTATGGAGAAAATTCCGCGTGCACCCCTTCACATGGTCCATCCTTCCGATGTCCTTGATTGCACTCACCGTAGGTTGGTTCTTCAACTGGGAAGCCGGCACCTTAGGCGCACCGCCCCTCTTCGAGGCCATTGCATTGGGCGCGCTTGCCTCAGGGATTTGCCTCGTGACATTCTACGTTTTGGGGTTCTTCCCAGAACTGCGGAGCGCCATCAAGCATCGGCTCCCATGGTGGCCTTGATTCAGCTATCGGCGCGCAACCATTTTTGGGTACGGTACAAGAAATAGATGTATCCACGTACCATCAAGACATTGGAGTCATCCTCGTCGAGCCACATTTCACAATCGTAAATTTTGCCATTTTTCGGATCGCAAATCGTACCATCCTCCCATTCCAATTCCGCTCCGTCCTGGACCATGTTTCGAACGATTTCCATGCCCAATGCAGGCTGGTCTTTTCGATCATCCTCGCAATCTGAGCAAATGGGATTTTGATCCTCCTCCGGCAAACGAAACAATTCGATCACCGTACCAAACAATTGGCCATCCTTTTCCGTGATGTCCACGATGCTTTTGATGCGTCCGGTTTCATCGTCAATCGTTTTCCATTTTCCAAGAACAGAACTTGCGTCTTGGGCGAAAGAAGTCAAAGCAAAGGCGCAAGCAAACAATAGAGAGAAGTATTTCATAAGGTCGTGTTTTCTGTGTTTTCGGCATCTCGCTGAGCCCGTTGGACCGCCGCGTTCAATTCAAAGCCCAATAATAAAATGGAACTGTTGGAATTCAACCATAAAAGTGTAATCATCAGTGTGCCAAGGGATCCGTACAGGGTATTGTATGAAGCAAACTGCCCAATGAACCACGAGAACGCAAAAGTGACGATGATGAGCAATGTCGTCGCTGCAGAGGCGCCAATGGAAAACCATTCCCAACGCTTGTTGATGCGATTGCCTGCATTGTAGAGAATGGCTACCGTTGCATACATCAATGCCAAAGACAACGTCCATCGGGCCATCATGAGCAATGGAATATCGTCGGTGTTCAGTAGGTTTTTCGTTTCGGCCCATTGCACTAAGTCTCCAGCAAAACCAATGAGAAACACCGCAATTCCCAGCAGAACAGACAACAGCAGCATGAGGCCCACGGAAAGCAACCGGAACAGCAACCAGTTTGGCTTGCCCGGCACGTGTGGGCTTTCTCCAAATCCCCTCAGGATCGAATTGACACTGTTGGAGGCGTAATAAACCAACAACACCACACCCACCGACAGCAAGGTGCCTTGGCGTTGATCGATCAGGTCCGTGACCGTTTGCTCGAACAAATCAATCGCTTGTTTCGGGAAGAAATATTCCAA
>DLQB01000043.1:0-4842 GCA_002477505.1 Flavobacteriales bacterium UBA7443 | reverse complement strand
GAACCATTGATCAGCCCCAAAATGAAGAATCGAAAGACATCGTACACATTCATGTCCTGGTCCTTCCACGGGCGCAATCTTCGCAAAAAATGCCTCAATCGATCAAATCCCTTGTTGGATTGAAGCCATTTGAATAGTGGCCCATCGGGAACCGGTGGAGGAGGCAATTGACTCATGTCAGGGCATCCGTTGATTTGAGGCTAAAGTCCATGCCTTTTACGCTGTGCGTCAACCATCCCATCGAAACATAATCCACTCCCGTACGAGCATAGTCCGGCGCGTTCGAGGGTGTTATTCCGCCTGAAGCTTCCAAGTCAATCGTTCCACCCCATTGCAGCACCTGCTGCTTGACCTCCTCCGGCGTATGGTTATCCAAGAGCAAGCGGTCAATCAATGCCGCACCCGATGGCTTGTGCAAGAGCGCCTGCATGCGCATGGCTTCTGCCGCTTCTGCCGAATCACGCACCTCAATTTCCACAGGCAAATCCTTTCCCAATTCTCGGAGATATTCGGAAACACGCTGCAAAGCTACCTCCACAGATCCCGCATAATCAACATGGTTGTCCTTGATCAGGATCATATCGTACAACCCCATTCGATGATTGGTTCCGCCGCCAAGACGCACCGCCCATTTTTCAAAGGCGCGCAAGCCGGGCGTTGTTTTTCGGGTATCCAAAACACGGCAGTGAGTCCCTTCGAATGAAGCCATTACCTCTGCTGTGCGAGATGCGATTCCGCTCATTCGTTGGATGAAGTTCAGCGCCAGACGTTCGCCTTCTAAAAGCCGCCTCGCATCCCCCGAAACTCGAAAAACCGCTTGGCCATGGGTCACGCGATCTCCATCTTCACACAGCATCTCCAACGCAAGCTCGGGATCCACCCGTCGGAAAACCTCCCAAGCCACCGCCAATCCTGCAACCACGCCGTCCTCTTTGGCCAAAATCCAACCCTCTCGCTGCAATCCAGCAGGCAAGGATGAAGCCGATGTGTGATCACACTCTCCCAAATCCTCTTGCAGGGACCAGTCAATCAATCGAAGCATCTCTGGCGTTAGCATGGTGCGAAGATAAAGGTGTGCGGTCTTTCCTCGTGCACAGTCAAACAAACTCATCAACTAACTTTGCAGCATGCAAATGACCTTGGTCGCTCTGGGGAAGACCCAATCAAAATGGATCGCGGAAGGCATCGCGGTGTACGAAAAGCGGCTCCGGCATTATGGTAAATTCCGCTTTGTGGAAACGCCAGACGTCAAGCTGAAGCAGTCGAAAGCGGACCCTCTTCAAGTGATGAAGGCCGAAGCCTTGTTGTTGGAAAAACTGCTCTCCGGGGTGGACCACTTGATCTTATTGGACGAACGTGGCAAAAGTCGATCATCGCTGCAATGCGCTGAGCATCTCAGAAAGCTTCAAAACCGCGGGCTCAAGCACGCCATGTGGGTCATCGGTGGGCCTTACGGTTTTGACGAAAGCATTCGAGCCAAAGCCCATGAGTTTTGGAGCCTAAGTCCAATGACATTCTCCCATCAAATGATTCGTCCGTTCGCCATTGAACAAATCTACCGGGCGCATACCATTTTGAAAGGAGAGCCCTACCACCATGAATGAAAAAGCCCGGCGAATGGCCAGGCTTTTTCAAAGAATTCAATCGTAATTCGTCAAGCGGCAAGCACCGTAACGACGTTGTTCAAGACTTCCACGGTTCCACCTTTGACAGCGAACGTCTCCTCTCCGTTCCCGGTTCGCACAAGCACTTCACCCGACTGCAACGTCGTGATCAATGGAGCATGCCGCTCCATGATGCCCAGACTGCCATCCGATCCAGGAAGTCCGACATACACAGCGTCTCCGCTAAACAATGTCTCGTCGGGGGTAAGAATGTGAACTGTCATGATTCTCGAATCAGGCCTCAGCCATCATTTTCTCTCCCGCCTCGATGACTTCTTCAATGGTTCCTTTCAAGTTGAATGCTGCTTCCGGAAGGTGATCCAACTCACCGCTCAAGATTCGCTTGAATCCTTTAATGGTATCTTCAATTGAGACCAAAGAACCTTGAATTCCGGTAAACTGCTCCGCGACGTGGAAAGGCTGGGATAGGAATCGGCTGATTCGACGAGCACGGTATACCGTTTGCTTGTCTTCTTCCGATAGCTCATCCATTCCCAAGATCGCAATGATGTCCTGAAGCTCCTTATAGCGCTGCAATGTCTCCTTCACATCTTGTGCACAATTGTAGTGCTCTTCTCCAACGATGTCTGGCGTCAAAATTCGCGACGTGGAATCCAACGGATCCACCGCTGGGTAAATTCCCAAAGAGGCAATCTTTCGCGACAGTACAGTTGTTGCGTCCAAGTGAGCAAATGTTGTTGCCGGTGCCGGGTCAGTCAAATCATCCGCAGGGACATAAACCGCCTGCACAGACGTGATCGATCCACGCTTCGTGGAAGTAATTCGTTCCTGCATCGCCCCCATTTCAGTGGCCAATGTTGGTTGATAACCTACGGCAGATGGCATACGGCCGAGCAGGGCAGACACCTCAGAACCCGCTTGGGTAAATCGGAAAATGTTATCAATGAAAAACAAAATGTCACGTCCTCCAGACTCTTCATCACCATCGCGGAAGTACTCCGCAACCGTCAATCCCGATAGCGCAACCCTTGCGCGTGCTCCGGGAGGCTCATTCATCTGGCCGAAAACGAGGGTAGCCTGCGAGCTGGCTAGCTCTTTGGTGTCCACCTTAGAAAGGTCCCAACCTCCAGCTTCCATGCTTTCTTCAAACTCCTTTCCGTATTTGATTACGCCCGACTCAATCATCTCACGAAGCAAGTCGTTTCCTTCACGTGTTCGTTCCCCGACCCCTGCAAATACAGAGATGCCTTCGTAGCCTTTGGCGATGTTGTTGATCAATTCCATGATCAATACCGTCTTGCCGACACCGGCTCCTCCAAACAATCCAATCTTTCCTCCTTTGGCATAAGGCTCAATCAAATCGATGACCTTAATTCCTGTGAAAAGTACCTCTGTCGCTGTCGAGAGATCTTCGAATCGCGGAGCATCCTGGTGAATCTCGCGGCCTCCATCGGAATCGGTGATTCCACCAATTCCGTCAATCGCTTCACCAACAACATTGAAAAGTCGGCCTTTGATCTGTTCGCCTGTTGGCATCGTGATGCCTTTTCCGTCGGAAGAGACAACCATGCCACGAGACAATCCCTCGGTCGAATCCATTGAAATGGCACGAACCGTGTCCTCTCCAATGTGTTTTTGCGTTTCGAGGATCAAGTCTCCTCCTTCCCGTTCGATGCGCAACGCATCAAGAATTTTTGGGAGGGGAGCACCGGCTGGAAAACTAACATCGACAACAGGGCCAATGATTTGGGAAATGGTTCCTTTTTGGGACATGAGCAATTAGGTGAATGAGCTAATTAATTTCGGTGCAAAAGTACAAGCGAATGAGCTAGTTTACCAACCTATCTTTGCAAAAGTGAAAGTACACCTCCATGCAAGCGATTTTGAGTCGAACCGACCCGTGGTTTTAACCGTCGGAACGTTCGATGGCGTGCACATCGGGCATCGGGCAGTCATTGACTTGCTCACTCAACGAGCGCGGGAATTGAAGGGTGAATCGGTGCTGCTAACGTTCCATCCCCATCCACGGACTGTCTTGCACCCCGAACA
The DNA here is from genome assembly GCA_002477505.1 of Flavobacteriales bacterium UBA7443. Taxonomy (GTDB): domain Bacteria; phylum Bacteroidota; class Bacteroidia; order Flavobacteriales_D; family Sanyastnellaceae; genus UA16. Next base: position 1,168 of record DLQB01000043.1, on the reverse strand, counting down.
ACACCAACTCAAGCTGCTCAACACCATTGAAGAACAAAAAATGCTGTTGCGCGATGCCGGTTTGGACCACCTTGTTATTCACCCCTTCACAGAGGAATTTTCACGAAAAACGCCGCTTGAATACGTTCGAGACCTTTTTGCGGAAGGCATCCAACCACAGAAAGTGATTATCGGATATGACCACCGATTTGGGCGAAACCGCGAGGGTTCTTTTGATTCTTTGATCAACCTGGGCAAGGTATTCGGTTTCTCCGTGGAAGAACTGCCTGTCCAAACCATCGAAGACACCAAGGTCAGTTCCACGAAAGTCCGGGAAGCACTTCAGGCCGGCCATGTTGCCCAAGCAAGACGTTGGCTCAATCGGCCTTATCCGCTCAGTGGTCAGGTCCAACGCGGAGAACAATTGGGACGAAAATTGGGCTATCCGACGGCCAATCTCCTCATCAAAAACCCATTGAAATTGGTTCCTGCCGCTGGCGTTTATGCGGTATTTGCCCGGTTGGAAGGAGAACAAACTTGGAATCCCGCCATGGTCAACATCGGAACACGGCCCACGATTGAATCCGACGCCACTGAGCAGCAGATCGAAGTACACCTCCTTCAAGGTGGAAGGCAGTGTTACAGCGAACGCATTGATCTGCGTTTCATGAAGCGCATGCGCGACGAGGTTGCATTCGATGGATTGAAAGCCCTGAAGCAACAGCTGCAACAAGACGAGATCAACGCGCGTTCTTACCTTGACACTGTTCAAGACTCCTTTGTCTCTAATTGATCCATGCGCAACATTGACTCTCTCATCCCAAATTGGAAGCCACTGCGCGGCAGATGGAGCTCGTTCGCGTGCCATGCTTTCACCCTCGTTGTAACCTGTTCCTTGAATAGCGTCTCAATGACCGCCCAGGATGACGAATCAGCGCATTGGACCGAAACCCAAGTGTTCGAAGATTTGGAGGAAGCAGCTGAGGCCCGGCGAAACGGAGTGCCGATTTTTCGGCTGGACTTGAGCAAGCAAAGGCGAAGTGAAATCCCCGCTGAAATCCTGGAATGGACCGAGCTGCGTGAGGTAATCTTGGATCGCAATCGGTTAAAATCCATCGGACCCGAATTGAAACAACTCGTATTTCTCGAGCGATTGGCCGTGAACTCCAATCAACTGGAGTATTTCCCT
>DLQB01000107.1:5489-13528 GCA_002477505.1 Flavobacteriales bacterium UBA7443 | reverse complement strand
ACATCATGGCCTTCCGTTGCAAGCGTCGCCGAAATCTTGAGCACCCGATTGTCACGGGTGAAATCATTGAGAACCACATTCGCTATCCTCATCTCTTTTTCAGTGGACGCTCCCCCGCGGCATACATTCTTTCGATGATATCAACGACTTTCAGCCCTTCGAGGGCATTGGTGGTGATTTGACCGTCTCCGATTAGCGTGGCTTCAATGTTTTCGAAGATGTAGCCGTGATTCGCCGCCGAGCCTTTGTAATGTCCGTAATCATTTGCCGGATTTGACGGTGGCAATTCCGGCATCGTATAATCCAGAACGTCGCAATACTCGACTTCGTTCATGTATTGGCCTCCCACTTTGATTGTCCCCTTTTCGGCGATGATCGTTACGGAGGACTCGAAATTTTTATGGGCCACCGAAGTCGAAAAATTAAAGGTGCCAAGCGCATTGTGCTTGACAAATTCAAAAGACACGAGTCCAGAATCCTCAAACTCCGTGGTATTGTTATGGTTAAAATCCACAAAACGGCTTTGTATGCGATGAATATCTCCGAAAACCCAATACATCAAGTCAATGAAATGACTGAATTGCGTGAAGAGTGTCCCACCGTCGAGGTCGAGCTTGCCCTTCCAAGGAATTTTACCATAGTAGCGGTCGTCCCGATTCCAATAGCATTGCACCTGTACCATGTGAATCTTGCCCAATGCGTCGGAGCTGATCAAATCCTTGAGCCAAATTGAGGGCGGTGAATACCGGTTTTGCATTACACAAAACACTTGTTTTCCCCGGGATAAGGCAGTATGTAAAATGTCTTCTCCATCTTGGCGATTCAACGCCATCGGCTTTTCTATCACAACATGACAGTCGGATTTAATAGCGAGAATCGACTGCTCGGCGTGAAATCCATTTGGGGTACAAATGCAGACAACGTCCAGCTCTTCATGCGCATCGAGCATGCGCTCAATCGAATCGTAATGCGGCACCGTTTCATCCACACCACATTCAGAACGTGATCGAATATCTGCAAAGGCCGTGAGTTGAAACGCTGGGTTTCGGCGGATCATTTCCATATGCCGCTTTCCAATATGTCCCGCTCCAACAACCCCAAATTTCAAGTGAACCATGCTGCGAAATTACGACAATCCCACCTTATCGTCGTGCACTCCTTTGGAACAATCGGTACCCGAGAAGCACTTCGAAAAACAACGGAGAGCGCTCACTTTTGTAATATTCAATTCCAGCGGAAATGGGTCCAATTGGCAATTCTTTCCAAACGTGTATGCCTCCCATCCAAAACGAGGGAATAGCTGAATCCAGACGGGGTCCTTTATCGCCACTGACAATTCCTTTGGTGGCTTTGAAAAGATGAATTTCAGAACGCAAATGAATTCCATTCAAAACCGTCCAGTCAACAACCGCGGCGACAGCACCGAAATTATAGCCTCGGAAATGTTCCAAAAAGACCGCCTTGGATCCAGGCATGGGCGAGTAAGAAACAGCCTGAGCCAACGAACCCCTGTGAGTGGTTCGCAGTGTTTCGCTTGATATCCGTCCCTCTGCCTTCACTCCAAAAACCAATCTTTCCGTGATTGACATGTACGTTTCGAACTGCGCCAATCCTCGGAAAAACCTCAAATCTTTGTTCACTGAATCGCGGGTATCCAACGCATCTTCCGGTGTAAATGCCGAAGCGTAATTCCCGCCGTGAAATTGGCCCCCAATTTGAAAACGAGAACCCGCTGTTGGGAACTGACGGTGGTTCCGTCCTTCATGGAACCAATTCAATCCAATCACAGAGCCCACGAAGCTGTCCTCATTCAAGGGATCCGACGAAGAAAATAGCCAATTCGAATACGTTCGATCCAATGATTGAATACCCAGTACAGATAGTTGAAGCGCACTTCGCGTGCTCGAGGGTAATGTGAATCTACTGCCCCATTCCAATTCAGAAGAATTGAAAAAGGTAGGCCTGATTTCTTGCAAGAATCCGACAAGGTCTCGCGTATAATTCCAGCGTCGAATATTGAAGAGCGGCTCTACGACCCAAGGAAGTTTGCCCGCATGATGAAAAGCAATACCAAGTCCCAAATCCGAATAAAGCGTTCCTAAAGATCCGCTCAATTTGGCCACCTTCGGAATCCGACCAAAGTGGGTGTATTGCAAGGCAGCATGCCCCATGCTCAAGGGCTGCGACGAGGCTCCTCCACCTACCGTGAATTTCAGTGAGCGTTCTTCAACCACATCTATTTGAACTTTGAACGCGTCATCATTCAGCTTCGCTCTCGGAAAGACGCGCCCAATAAAGGCATTCGCCTCCAGAAAAAACATCCGCTTTTTCAGCGCGTCAGCTATTCCTTTCTTTTTCTCAAAGCGCAAAAGACCTTCCGCATATACCTGCTGATGTTCACCCAAACCTGCCACCTCGATTTCAGAAACATCAAATGCGCTTAAGGTCGAGAGGAACGCACTGCGCTTTGCAGAAATGCTCTCCATACTTCCCTCCACTGGCAGTTTATCGCCATTTGATGCAACAAATTCCAAACCACTCGAATACCCCGCTGCACACGCCTGATCAACTTTATCAAAATCAAGCGTCCCCGATTCCAACTCTGAAATAATTTCAAATGTTCGGGCCAAGTGAGGGGCATCCACCACATTGTGCTGCATCACCAGCGCCTCTATCTGCGTGATCAACGCATCGGACTCAAAATTCGAAATCGCGGACTCCGTTCCTGAAATCAAAATGATATCGGGATCAAATTCTTCCACCATCACATCCACCGGCCGGTTATTGTAGAGTCCACCATCATAGATAGGCCTCCCTTCCATCCAGACAGGACGCATGTAAAATGGAAAAGATATCGAAGCGCGGATTAATTCGGGCAAATACCCTTGACTGAATACGGTGTCTGTTTTCGCGAGCACATCGCTTCCAACGCAGCGAAAAGGCACCATCAATGAATCAAAGTTAGCTCCCGCTGCTGACGAAGCGGGCGCCAACTCCTGCATCAATGCCCAATCCAACGGCAAACTTGAAATGAGGTGACCTTTGACACCACTTTGAGCAGTCCCTAAATGAATACTGAAGATACCTGGCGATCCAAAATCAGTCGAAAACTCATACGGATCCAGCGGCTTGCCTGAGACCCGTGATTGAAATTCCGGCGTGCTGAGCAATGCCTTCATCGCCTGTGGCGTCCATCCCGATGCATAGTATCCCCCCACTAGGGCACCAACACTTGTTCCGACCACAAAGTCAATGGGAATATGTGACTCTTCAAGGGCCTGAATCACTCCAACATGTGCCGCACCTCGCGCACCTCCGCCCGTCAACACCAAGCCAACCGTTGGGCGGTCATTTTGACCCAAGCAAGGATTCAGCGCAACGAAAGCAGTGATTGCCCACAATAGGAAAAGGGAGAGGCGCTGCATACTGCGAATTTATGCCTCAACGTGTCGCTGCGTAAATTTGTCCATGCGAATTATTAGCCTTGTGCCCAGTTGGACCGAATACCTGGTTGACATCGGTCTGTCGGATCAGATTCAAGGACGAACAAAATTTTGCGTCCGCGCGGGCAAAAACAAGGAATTCATTCCAATCATCGGCGGCACCAAAACATTTCATGTCGATCGCATTGAATCCCTGAAACCCGACCTCATCATCGCCAGCAAGGAAGAGAATGACAAAACACTTGTTGAGGCGTGCAGGCGTTTTGCTGATGTACTTGTAACGGATGTGAAAACAGTGATCGGTGCCATTGAGGCTTGCCATGACATCGCTGCGGCCACCCGCCAAAAGTCGGCAGCACGTCGGCTAACGGACAAAATCCAATATGCTTGGGGGGAACCAAGAAAACCAAAATGCACCGGAAGCTATGTGGTCTGGAAAGATCCCATGATGCTGGCAGGTACCGACACATTCATCCATGCGGTCATGCAATGGTGGGGCATTGATAACGCAGCAAAAAATCTGAAAGACAGCCGCTACCCTGAAATTTCGGCGCAGGCCTGGAGCAATATGGAATGCGGCCATGTGCTGCTTCCGAGCGAGCCATTTCCGTTTCAAGCCAAACACATCCCCGAATTTGCCGCCCGCGGCAAAGAAGCCCAGCTCGTGGATGGCGAGGCATTCAGCTGGTATGGAAGCCGAATGCTGCACGCTGCCCCCTATTTGAATGAATTTACCAAGGCACTCTCAGCCTGACACCTTGACGGAATAAATACGACCCTGGAGACTGAATATTCGCCTTTTTGTCAGTTGCAGTCCCCGAGTTTGCCAATCTTGTCAGCCCACTTTCATCAAAATCGAATCGGCACACTCCTTGACAAGAGAAGACCAAACAATTGAATCAATCTAACATCATGAGTAAAATCATTGGAATAGACTTGGGAACCACCAATAGCTGTGTTTCCGTCATGGAAGGCAACGAGCCTGTCGTCGTTACGAATGCGGAGGGAAAACGCACCACTCCTTCGATCATTGCCTTCATAGAAGGAGGCGAGCGAAAAGTGGGAGAGCCGGCGAAGCGTCAGGCCATCACCAATCCAACAAAAACCATTTACAGCATCAAGCGGTTTATGGGAAGTTCATTCGACGAGGTAAAAAAAGAAGCTTCTCGAGTGCCTTATAAGGTGGTCAAAGGAGACAACAACACGCCACGTGTGAAAATCGACGACCGGATGTATACCCCACAAGAAATCAGCGCCATGACCCTTCAAAAAATGAAGAAAACGGCCGAAGATTACCTGGGTGCAGAGGTTACCGGAGCGGTCATCACAGTTCCTGCCTACTTCAACGACGCCCAGCGTCAGGCCACGAAGGAAGCCGGTGAAATTGCAGGACTCGAAGTGAAGCGAATCATCAACGAGCCAACCGCTGCAGCATTGGCATATGGCATGGACAAAAAGTCCATTGACCAAAAAATCGTTGTATTTGACCTCGGAGGTGGTACGCACGACGTCTCCATTTTAGAATTGGGTGACGGAGTATTCGAAGTGCTTTCAACGGACGGAGACACCCACCTTGGAGGGGATGATTTTGACCAAGCCATCATCGAGTGGTTGGTGAAAGAATTCAAAGATGAGAACGGTGGTTTGGATCTCTCCAAAGATCCCATGGCGTTGCAACGTTTGAAAGATGCTGCGGAAAAAGCGAAGATCGAATTGTCGAGCACTACCAGCTCTGAAATCAATTTGCCTTACATCATGCCCGTTGACGGCGTGCCAAAGCACCTCGTACGTTCCCTCTCGCGCGCCAAGTTTGAGCAAATCGTAGATGCTTTGGTCAAGCGTACCATTGAGCCTTGCGCAGCAGCGTTGAAAGCCGCAGGCTTGGAAAAGTCGGACATCGATGAAGTCATCCTCGTTGGCGGATCAACCCGTATTCCAGCCGTGCAGGACGCTGTGAAAAGCTACTTCGGCAAGGAGCCTTCAAAAGGGGTCAATCCGGACGAAGTCGTTGCCATTGGAGCAGCGATACAAGGCGGTGTGCTCTCAGGCGATGTGAAGGATGTGTTGCTCTTGGATGTCACGCCTCTCTCTCTTGGAATTGAGACCATGGGCGGTGTGATGACCAAATTGATTGACGCGAACACAACCATTCCTACCAAAAAGTCGGAAACCTTTAGCACGGCGTCAGATAACCAGCCTAGTGTTGAAATTCACGTGCTGCAGGGCGAGCGTTCGATGGCCACTGACAACCGAACCATTGGACGTTTCCAATTGGCCGACATTCCGCCATCACCGCGCGGTGTGCCGCAAATCGAAGTCACCTTTGACATCGACGCCAATGGCATAATCCAGGTCAGCGCAAAGGACAAAGCAACTGGAAAAGAGCAGAACATTCGAATCGAAGCATCCAGCGGATTGAGCGATGAGGAAGTGACGCGCATGAAGCAGGAAGCGGAAGCCAACGCCGAGGCAGACCAACAAGCCAAGGAACGCATCGAAACCTTGAACCAAGCTGATGCGCTTGTATTCCAGACCGAGAAACAGCTTACGGAATTTGGAGACAAAATCTCCGAAGGAAACCGAGGCCCAATTGACGAAGCCCTGGAATCCCTCAAAAAAGCACACGCCGAGCAAGACATCGATGGCTGCAAAGCAGGAATGGAAAAACTCAATGCAGCATTCCAGGCGGCAAGTCAGGAAATGTATGCAGATCAAGGCGGAGCACCTGAAGCAACGGCAGAAGGTGCGCAGGCTGATGCCAATGACTCCGAAGTCACAGATGTCGATTTCGAAGAAGTGAAATAAGTCCGAATCTGATGAAGCGCTTCGGCGCCCCAGAAGGCCCCTGAATGTTCGATCATTCAGGGGCCTTTTCATTGAACCGAGTTGGCACTTGGTTGTTACAATGAAGCATGGAAACTTTGAATACAGCGCCGTGGAAGCAGAAGGCACGATGGGTCTTAATTTGTATATCACTGGTTTCCATTATCATGGCATGGCGAGTAAGTCAAATTGGATTCAATTACGATTTTGAAAGCTTTTTTCCTCAAGACGATCCACACACATCATTTTACCTGGATTTCCGCGAGCGATTCGAATCCGACAACGACTTTCTAATCGTTGGCATCGAAAGCCCACAGAGCATTTACGATGCTGATTTCCTGGCTGACGTAGATCGATACACCAACGAATTGCTCGAATTGCCACATGTGACATCAGTGATCTCTCCAACGCAACTCCGGGAGCCCATTCGGATGGGATTATCGCTGGTGCAGCGCCCCTTGCTTCGCTGGCAATCACCGGACTCTATCGTTGCAAACAACCTGATCGCTGATTCCATTCGCATTGCCCAGCGTAGCCATTACGTTGGAACCTTGGTCTCCCAGAACGCGACTGCCCTGACCATTCAAGTGGCACATCAGCAGAAACTATCGAAAGAGGGGTGTGATGAGCTGGCAAACGCCATCTTAAATTTGGCCAAAACCTGGAAACACCCGAGTCACATTGCGGGTCGAGCTGTTGCCCAGAAATACTACGTCGATGTCATGCAGAGCGAGGTGGTATTGTTTGTTTCGGTTGGCATGGCCATTATCGTGCTTTTCTTGTGGTTGGCCTTTCACAGCGCTTGGGGCGTCGTAATTCCCTTGCTCGTGGTATTGCTCAGTGGGCTCTGGACACTCGGAATCATGGAACTCACGGGGAAATCCATCGATGTGATGACCATCGTGCTCCCAACCATCATTTTTGTGGTCGGAATAAGCGATGTGGTTCACATTCTCTCCCGGTATTATGAGGAATTACGCGGAAATTCAACCCAATCCATGGCCATTGCAACGGCCTTCAAAGAGGTCGGTCTGGCCACCTTCTTAACCACCCTCACCACCGCCGTCGGATTTCTCACGTTAATGACCTCATCGGTCGCTCCCATTCAGGATTTCGGCTTGTACGCGGCTACTGGTGTCGGTGTCGCTTATGTATTGGCCTTTAGTCTACTCCCAGCGGTAATGGTTTTGTTTCCAGCGCCAAAAATCACCCATGTAGGTTCAGGGACTTTCTGGAACCGAACGCTGCATCGAGCAATGGGATACGCTTTAAAACGAGGCCAATGGATTCGCTGGGGCGCCTTGATCGTTTGCGCCTTGGGAGCGATTGGCGCCGCCCAAATCGAAGTGAATAACGTATTGCTAGAAGACTTAGCGGACGACGATCCCTTTCGCCAAGAATTTAATTTTTTCGAACGTGAATTTGCGGGAGTGCGCCCTTTTGAACTCGCCATCCAGGTGGATGAGAGTGCTTCGATCTACGATTTGAGGGTCCAGCAAGACATGGCGAGAATCACCTCTTTTCTAAAAACAGAATACGGGGTAGGTTCCGTGGTAAGTTCTGATGTCATCTTCTCCCAAATCAACCGCTGGAGCAATGGGGACGTCAATGCATTCGAACGGCTTCCTGCTACTTCTAAAAAGTTGGATGCGATGGTCCGATCCTTGGATCGATTCGGGGCCAAGGACGCGTTGAATCGGGTGGCACACGAACCCTCCAACACCCTCCGAATTTTTGGCAAGCTTTCCGATCTTGGCGCCCGCCATTACGAAC
>DLQB01000107.1:0-5404 GCA_002477505.1 Flavobacteriales bacterium UBA7443 | reverse complement strand
GCTCAACTCATCGACATCAATGTAGGGTCATTGGCGGGAGATATGGTCAAAGGGTTGAGCATCGCGTTTCTCATTGTCGCCCTCATCGCAGGGCTGATGTTTCGGAGCGTGACCATGGTCTTCATTAGTCTCATCCCCAACTTCATCCCTTTGCTCCTCATTGCCGGAATAATGGGCTGGACGGGCATTGATCTGAAGCTTTCAACAAGCATCATCTTTACCATCGCCTTTGGCATCGCCGTTGATGATACGATTCATTTCATCAGCAAGCTTCGGCTTCAATTGGCCAAAGGGCGCAGCCTCCCATACGCCGTGAAGCGATCCTTCATTGGGGCCGGAAAAGCCATCATCATCACGAGCATTATCCTGTGCGGAGGATTCATCACTTTGTCGCTCAGCAGCTTTTTGGGAACCTTTTATATCGGTGTGCTCATTTCCCTCACCTTGCTTTTCGCTGTGCTCGCGGATCTTTTTGTGCTGCCTTGGCTGGTATTGAGCTTTTTAACTACGAAAGAAAAATAGTTTTTTGACGTTTTTTTGACGACTTTCGGAATATGAGCATTGACCGAAGAAGTTTTCTGCGCAGAGCCACTGCGCTTGCCGGAGGCGTTGGAATCGGATTGGGCTGGCAACAAGCGTTGGCCAAAGCGAACCGAACGGGGCTTCGTGCACAGTCGGTTCCGAGTTCAACGGTTGGCGATCCCACGATGGTCTCTACATGGAATCACGGAATGCCCGCAAACATGGCGGGCTTCGACGCACTGGCAAATGGTGGCAGTGCCCTGGACATGATCGAAGCAGGTGCGCGAATTGTAGAAGCGGATCCAACTGGGCAGAGCGTTGGACTCGGCGGATTACCAGATCGTGATGGACACGTCACCTTGGACGCGTGCATCATGGATCACACCCAAAATGCGGGCAGCGTGTGCTTTGTTCAAAATGTTGCGCATCCCCTCTCTCTGGCTCGTCAAGTTATGGAAAACACCCCTCATGTCATGCTCGCAGGAGCAGGGGCCGAGCAATACGCGAGAGAATTGAAGATGCCAGCCACTCCACTCCTAACGGAGGCTTCGAGGAAGGCCTGGGAGCAATGGCAAATTGAATCGAATTATGCCCCCGTAATCAACATCGAAAACCATGACACCATAGGTTTGCTTGCGCTCGATGACCAAGGACGATTGGCGGGCGGCTGCACCACCAGCGGCGTAGCGTACAAAATGCACGGCCGCGTGGGCGATAGCCCAATCATTGGAGCCGGACTGTATGTGGATGGCACGGCGGGCGGTGCAACGGCGACAGGCCTTGGAGAGGCCGTCATGAAAACCGTTGGTTCTTTCTTGGTGGTAGAATTAATGCGACAAGGGGCGCTTGCTCAAGAGGCCTGTGAGGAAGCTGTTCATCGCATCATGAAGGCCATGCCTGTTGATGACTTGCAAGTGGGGTACCTCGCACTCGGTTTGGACGGTTCGGTCGGTGGACACGCGATACATTCCGGCTTCAATTATGCTTTGCACCGTCCAGACGCTTCCAATGCCCAAAAGGCGATTGGCCAATTAATCGATGCCAGCCATGGCTGATGCCAATAGTCATATCGCCCCCATCACCCTCTCTCCTTTTTGGGCGGCAGTGCGGATTATGCGCCCGTGGAATGTGCTCATGGTCGGTATCAGCATGGTGCTCGTTCGCCTAGCATGGATACAACCTGAGCTTTCCAAATTGCTGGATCTTGGCTTCGTTATTCCCGCAATCATCATGATGTTACTCGCTGCCAGCGGCAATGTCATCAATGATTACTTCGACATTGCCGAAGATGCCCTGAACAAGCCGCACAGAGCGCTTGTTGGACGTGTCATAACCCGAAGAACGACGCTTTTGCTCCACCATTTCATGGTGGGTACAGGCCTCTCCATGGCAGTTGCTTTTTCCGTTGATTTGAAGTCGCCCATTCCTTTTTTATGGACGGTTCTCATCGCGGGATTGCTCTGGCTATACTCGCCCCTATTCAAGCGGCGGTTTCTCAGAGGCAATATCGTTGTAGCATTGATTGTCGGGCAACTTCCAATTTGGTGTACCCTTGGGGCGTTTGCGCACCATCCTTGGCATGGCTTTTTGACGGAGACTTCCGGCCAAGGTCTGTTGGCTTACGCTGTGCTCAGCATGGTCATTACCTTCCTGCGAGAAGTCACCAAGGACCTTCAAGACGTGACCGGAGATGCAGCGTCAGGTTACGACACCATTCCCGTTCGCTGGGGACGGGATCGCACACATAAATTGCTGAAAACCATGCATGCGTGCACTTGGCCACTGATGATTGCCGCAGGTGTTCTCGCTTCTATTCAATTCAACTTGGGCACCGAAAGCTTGATTTTCTTATTGCCCTTCTTAGGCGCCCACATCCAGTTGCTGCGGGGCCAAATTGATTCTGTTTCCGCGTGGCAAAAGCTGACCCTCGGCGGGGGCTTGGGCTTTCTTGGCTTTCTGATCTAGCCGAACCTCCGTTCAATTCAGATCCAAAACAATCGTCTTCCTTCCTTGCCCATCCAACGTGAGCCCTTGCAGGCGACCAGCATTCGGCAAGGCACGCCCGAGAATATCAACAGGTTGCAAGCGATATTGAGCAGGAATAAGCAATTGTGACTCCGCAATCGATGAAAGTTCTCGAACATCCATGCATATGACGCCCGGACTAACTCCGCAATCAAATTGTCCCAATAGCTCGCCGGATTCACTTCGAATTTCAACCAGGCCAAACGTACTGTAATCCGTCACGGAAGCATACACCTCTCCTGAAACGGGATCGACAGCCATGCCATAATACGAAGGGCAATCGCTGATCCACGGTGCGGAATTCGCCAAATCTTGGGTGCTCGACTGTCGAACCGCGGCTTCTCCTGAGATTTGGTAGCGAACTTCTGAGTCGATTCCAATAGCAGCCAAACAACCTGAATTTGCTTCTGAAACTTCAACGGTCTCTACAGATTGACCCGCCAAATCCAATGCGCTCAACGAAGTAGAGCTGTAATCCGTGTTATTGACCGAGACAACCGTTTCTCCCGCCGCAAACAAGTGGTAGGGATTCACTCCATTTTCTCCCAAATCCCACTCCAAATATTCGTCCGAATTCGTATCGTAAGCACCGATAAAACCGACCTCATTGCCCCAATCAAACGCATTGTTGATGGCAAAATAGACGCGGTCTCCTGCAACCGCAATTCCTTCTGTAGCAAACTGCGGTCCATTTTCCGATACCGTCAACTCCCCCAACAATTGAAGCGATGTGGCATCGTACCACTGGAAGTAGGCGTCCAATTCCAGGCTCATGCCTTGATCATCGATGTCCCCTCGGGTAACATATACAACGCCTTCGTGCATAGCCATTTTTCGAATGCCAACGGACTCAACCGATTGAAGCAATTGGTAAGTATTGGCATCGTATTGCAAAAGCGCTCCATCCGCTGCCACCAAAATCGTTTCATTGAAGACTACTGCATCCGAGACAAACGCCGCCCCTTCCAGAGTGTCGACTAAGGTATAAAGCTGCAAACCTGGATCGTACACCCCCATGGTGGCGGGTTCGATCACCTCTCCTGTTTGCCAATCAGACCATCCTTCATTTAGCACAATGACTTGGTGAAGATGATTCTGAGAATGAAGATTGAGTGCAAAAATTAAACAGGCAGTCGAAGCAGTGATCAAGCGGGCGATTTCGTTCATGGTACAATTTTGCCACAAAAGTAGTTCGTTATGAAAGGCTACCAAATAAAACAGGCCACCCTTCCGAAGAAAGGCGGCCCGTTTTGAGCAGTCTGCGCTCAATCAATATGTCATGCCCCACGCAAGCAGGAAGTCCAAGAGGTCTTGTGCTTGCACTTGCCCATCGTTGTTGAAGTCTGGACAAACCTGATAGTTGCATGTGTCATCGTCCAAGTTTGCAATTGGATTGTAGTTGAAGGCTGCAGAATCCGTGCAACCGGTCCAGACACAATCACCACTGTCAACAGTAGCATTCGCATCATAGTTACTGGCCGCAGGGTACGTACATCCCATCATATCGCAAACAGGTGCTGGGTTCTCTGCACCACAATAATCAGTGGCTGTGTAGAGATCTTCCAATGGAATTGGTTCAACGTTACACGCTTCTTGCACCCACTCAACACCTCCCCAGACGGGTCCGGATTGGCCGTAAGCTAAGAGGAAGTCCAAAAGGTCAGCGTTCTGAACCACACCGTCGCCGTTGAAGTCAGCGATTGGCACATCTGAACATTCTCCGTCTGCATTCGCATAACTGTTAAAGTTGAACACGTCTTCATCCATACAACCTTCGAAGGAACAGCTTCCATCGTCATCGGTAGCGGCAGCATCGTAGTTCGCAGCATTCGTGTAAACACAACCTGGAATTTCAAACGGATCGCAAATGCCATCACCGTCTGAATCTACGAGGCAGTTGCCGTCGCAGTCATAGCCGGCATCAGCATAGCTGCAAGAACCGTCATCATCCGTGGCGTCAGCATCGTAGTTGCACGCTGTATCATCCTGGCAACCGCCAAGCTCAAACTCGTCGCATACTCCGTCGCCGTCGGCATCGTTGAGGCAGTTGCCATCACAATCGTAGCCCGCATCAGCATACGTGCATGATCCATCTGAATCCGTTGCGTCAGCATCGTAGTTGCAAGCAGTATCGTCCTGGCAACCTGCCACTTCGAATTCGTCGCATACTCCGTCGCCGTCGGCATCGTTGAGGCAGTTGCCATCACAATCGTAGCCCGCATCAGCATACGTGCAAGAATCGTCTTCGTCCGTAGCGTCCGCATCGTAGTTACACGCGGTGTCGTCCTGACAACCTGCAATTTCGAATGGATCGCATACGCCGTCTCCATCTGCATCAGCAAGGCAGTTGCCATCGCAGTCGTAGCCTTCATCGGCATACGTACAAGAACCGTCATCGTCCGTGGCGTCAGCATCGTAGTTGCAGGCGATTTCGTCTTGGCAACCTGCCACTTCGAACTCGTCGCATACACCATCGCCGTCTTCATCGTTGAGGCAGTTGCCATCACAGTCGTAGCCTGCGTCAGCATACGTACATGATCCGTCTGAATCCGTTGCATCAGCATCGTAGTTGCAAGCAATTTCGTCCTGGCAACCTGCCACTTCGAACTCGTCACATACGCCGTCGTCATCCGCATCGTTCAAGCAAACCCCGTCACAGTCGTAACCGGCGTCCGCATACGTACAAGAACCGTCTTCGTCCGTGGCGTCCGCATCGTAGTTGCACGCGGTGTCGTCTTGACAACCTGCAATTTCGAATGGATCGCATACACCGTCGCCGTCTGCGTCAGCAAGGCAGTTGCCATCGCAGTCGTAGCCTTCATCGGCATACGTGCAAGAACCGTCTTCGTCCGTGGCG
>DLQB01000040.1 GCA_002477505.1 Flavobacteriales bacterium UBA7443 | reverse complement strand
TTGAATCCTTTTTGGTCGGTATAGGGAATAATGGCTGTGCGCATGGCCACCGATTTTTGAGCTCGGTTGTGAATCGGCCAATGCTTCCTGATCAATTCGTCCTCAAGCAGCCGTGCTAACAATACCGAGCCCGTCTCCTCCGCCTCGATGCGGTGAATATCCCTTAAAAAGGCTTGCCGTCGCGAAGAGGCCATGTCGCCGTTAAAATGCGTTCGCACACGGTGACGGACATTGTGGGACATGCCGATGTACAGGGGGACTCCTTTTCGGTCAAGGAAGCGGTAAACACCAGCGGTCAAAGGCAGATTCTCAAAATCAGAAGCGGGAACGTGTTGGGGCAACCAGGATTCACGTTCACCGCGCTTGAGCATGCTCTGCACGACAGCTTCGGCTCGTTCCGTTTGCATCATTTGATGAAACAATGCAACAGTCGCCGCACAATCTCCCATCGCTCGATGCCGCGCATTGTTGGCAATCCCCAAGTCAGTGCATATCCTTCCCAAGCTGTAACTCCCGTGCCCCGGGAGCAACTTCCGCGCCATGCGCACAGTGCACAGTTTGGGGCGTTTCCAGATTCGTCCCATCGTTTCAAAATGGCCGCGAATAAAGGCGTAGTCAAATCCAACGTTGTGCGCAACAAAAATGGCATCTCCCAGCCAATCTTCCAGTTCGTCGGCAATGGCTTCGAAGGTGGGCGCCGCTGCAACCATGGTGTCGTCGATTCCTGTCAACTTGGTAATGTGCTCAGGAATGGGGAGCCCGGGGTCAACGAGGGTTTCCCAACGATCCAGTTCACTGAAACCGTCGGTAATAATCACTGCTATTTCGGTGATGCCGTGGCCTCGGGCATGGGAGCCTGTGGTTTCGATGTCGACAATGGCAAAGCGTTCCATGATGTGCAAATATCCCTGAATCTCCGAGCAATTTGCGAACCAGGTCCACAAAGGATTTACGTTGCGCGTCGATTGCGGTAAATTTGGGGCATGAAAGGGAAGCAGGGAATGCATTTCTTGAACCTGTGTTTGGCAGTTTTGCTCACCGCTTGTGAAGGTGCTGCACCCGCATTGGATGCCTCAAGGATCAGTTCCAACGGAGAAGCCAAAGAAGCATCGGTGGATTCGCTTGCCATTAAGGCTAAGCAGGCTATACTGGCCTATCCAGCACTTACCGATGCAAATTGCGAAGAATTCCTTTTGAAATGGGCCGCCGAGCATGCCGAGCATCGTTATGAACTTACGACCTCCAAAGGAGACATGTTGATCGAAACGTTCGATGATGTGCCGTTACACAGTGCTAATTTTCACTACAAAGTTTCCCGGAAATACTATGCGCCGAGTGAATTCGTGCGGATCGTCCCTGACTTCGTGGTACAAGGAGGTAACTCAGAAGACACCCGAGCCCAGGAATTGCGCTGGTTGATTGGCAAGCATACCTTGCCCGCAGAGTTCCATTCCAATCGCTTGCATTTTCGCGGGGCCCTGGCCATGGGCCGCACGTATACTGGGAATCCAGAAAAACGATCTGCCTCCTATGATTTTTACTTGGTGGTCGGTAGAAAGGTGACGCGGGCGGAGCTTGCGCGATTGGAACGTGAAAAAGGGTTCACGTATACCGAAGCGCAAAAGGCACGGTATGTCCGTGAGGGTGGGACCCCGCACCTTGACTTCGAGCACACCGTTTTCGGTCAATTGACCGATGGGTTTGATGCCCTGAAGGCCTTGAGTCTTGAACCCACAGATGCGAGTGATTGGCCGTTGCGCCGGCAAGAGTTCAGATTGAAAGTACAGAGCGATTCAGCTTCTGAAGCGGATGATTTTGTAAATTAGAACCATGTTCAAACCAACGATTCTGAAGGAGCGGCAATTGAATGAGCGATCAATGATTTGGGTCACAGGAGCTTTGTGCCTTTGGATGTGTGTGGCCGGAAATTCGGGAATGGCCCAGGATTGGGATGATTGGGAAGACTATGATACGGGGGAATACATTTCGGGCCGTAAAGGCGTGGAGTTTGCACTGAATTTTGGCGTGTACCAAGCCAATCATCAAGCAGCAAATGCCTTTTACAACGGTTATGCAGGTGAGTTTTACGACCTGGGGGATAACACGGCAAATTTGATGACAATCGAAGATCGATTGGGAGTGGATAGCCCGAACAGCATTGTTTGGAGTCAAATCATGAACAGCATTGGATTAGAAGCAGGGGAATTCATGTACATTGAGTATCCGGCATACACGGGAATGCGCTATACGCCGGGCACACTCATGGGGCTGCAAACAATGCTCTTTTTCAATCCGGAATCTGCGTTTGTTTTGCATGTGGATGCCATCAATGGATTGAAGTCGGAAGGTGGCTGGAACATTGTCTCTTCCGATGTGGACACTGGGATGGGTTCTGAGAACCGCCGCACCTATGGAATATTCAGTGAAGAAGACCGTTTTCAACTTTCATTGGCCTACCGCACAGCGGCCTATATTACAGATGAGGTAAGTTGGGTTATAGAGCTTGGCGGCAATATGTTAGCCACACAAATGAAGAGCAATTATGTGCGCATTGTCAATCAGAATTATCAGTTGCTCACTGCGCCCATCGGAAATGGTCAATTTGCCAATCCAACGTCGAGTTTGACAGCAACGGGATTCGGAGGATTTGCCGCGTTGGGCATGGAGTTGTTTTTTGAAGAAGGAGGCAATCTGATGGTCACTGCCCGCGTCAGTCGTGACCGCGTCGTCATGGGATCGTATGAGGCAAACCTTTGGCAAGGTGCCTTGTATCTCACGTGGGTCATTCCTCCCCAGCTTGGTGATTTTGTTCGAGCGCGTTTCTAACGATCGACCCTTCGCATTAGTCTTGATTTGTGCTTCTCGGCGCAGCGGTACAATGGATTTGGCTCAGGCTGTCCATTCATCAATTCTTCTATGGCTGCAATGGCATTCGATGCCTCACCACTGGAAGTGATTCTAATTTGGATGATTTGCAAGGCGGCATAATGCACGCCAATGGGAATGTTGGTGAGATGCAGCAAGTCCAAGGCAAGTTGCATGAGCTCTGAACGAATCGATTCTGATTCCAAATCCAGCCACATCGGATTGGCTAAAACCTTGAGAATCTCTCGCAAAACGGATGTGTCATCGGTGGCCTCGAGTGCACGGGCAAGCGATGCGCGGTGGCTGAGCAAACCACGCTGATCTTCTTGAAAAGAGCGATGCAGCACCCATGCAGCCTTTTGAATCTGAATTTTTTCAAATGCCTCTGGATTTTCCAGAATGAACAACAAGGCCTGCATGTTGCGAGTTTCCTTCAAAACAAAAGCACCGAGTTTGGATGACGTCTCGCTCCGCATGCCACGAACGAGCCTGGGCAGCAATTGATCCGCAATGATTTCAAGGGTGCGGGGATTCGCTTCGGGGAATGAATCAGAATTGAGGATGGGGGACTGTGGCATGTTCGTGGACAGCATGTAAATTGCATCCAAACCAATTTACCATGAAATCGATATACGCTTGGAGCTTGGCCTCCGTTTTCTTTGCATTCTTGCTCGGAAATCCAATGAATGTGAATGCGCAGGCGCCAGAAGTAACCATTGATTTGACTGCAACAGATGTTCTCAGCCAAGGCCAAACAGGTACATGCTGGAGTTTCAGTACCACCAGCTTTTTGGAGTCAGAAGCGCATCGGATTACCGGCGAGCTGCATGACTTCAGTGAAATGGCCGCGGTGCGAGTGATTTATCCCGAAAAGGTCGAGCGCTATGTCCGTTACCAAGGCAAACATCAATTTGGTCCGGGAGGATTGTCCCATGATGTTACCCACGCGGCAGCCGTGTACGGTCTCGTACCACAATCCATATATGGCGGGGGACAAGAAGCGGGAGCATACAATCACAATGCGCTGGATGCAAGCTTGTCAGCGCTCGCCAAAAGCATGGTCGATCAATCGGGTAACATTGCACCGGAGTCGTTTGATGCGGTTGAAGCGGTGTTGGACGCGCACCTTGGTGGTTTGCCAGAATCGTTCGACTATGAAGGCAAGTCCTATTCTCCCTCAACATTCAGGGATGCAATGGGGATTATTCCGGAGGCATACGTGACGGTCACGTCATTTGCGCACCATCCGTTCGGTCAATCCTTTATTTTGGAAGTTCCAGATAACCATGCCCATGGGGCTTTTTGGAATGTGCCGTTGGACGATTTGGAGACCATCGTCGAGCACGCAATTGCGGAAGGGTTCACGGTCGCTTGGGATGCGGATGTGAGCAATCGAGGCTTTTCGTTCAAAAATGGCTGGGCGATTATGCCGGAAATAGCGAAGAGCGCCGAAGAGTGGGAGACGTTGGGGCAAATGCCGGATGAGCCGCAAGTGAATCAAGCGATGCGACAAGCGGCTTTTGATTCACAGGAGAATACAGACGATCACCTCATGCACATCGTTGGCCTTGCCAAAGATGCCCGAGGCCGTTCGTACTTCATCATTAAAAACTCCTGGGGCCAAGGCAATGCCTTTGACGGACGGCAATTCGTTTCCATGCCATATTTCCGTTACCATACCATCGGCATTATGCTGCATGAAAATGGATTGCCGAAGGCCAACAGAAAGGCAATGGGAAGGTGAGTGATTCCGTTGTCAATGGACGAGACAGCGATTCGTGTGATTATTCCGTGAATCCATTTGGTGGATTGA
>DLQB01000055.1 GCA_002477505.1 Flavobacteriales bacterium UBA7443 | reverse complement strand
TGCAGGCATTTCATGGATCCAGATTTTGTCAAGCGCGCCATTGACCTTTTGGCATTGCACAAAATGAACGTCCTGCATTGGCACTTAACAGAAGATCAAGGCTGGCGCATTGAAGTGGATGCGTATCCGGAATTGACCTCCACTGGCGCTTGGCGAACGGAAGCTGACGGCTCGCGCCACGGTGGGTTTTATACCAAAGATCAAATCCGTGAAATCGTCGCGTACGCCGCAGACCGGAATATCACGGTCATTCCTGAAATCGAACTGCCCGGGCATAGCCGGGCCGCCATTGCGGCCTACCCTTGGCTAAGTTGCACTGGTGATTCGTTGGAGGTTCCGCATGATTGGGGAGTATTCAAGGATATTTATTGCGCGGGTGAAGACACGACGTTTCGATTTTTGGAAGCCGTCCTGTTGGAAGTTTTGGAACTGTTTCCGTCGGAATACATCCACATTGGCGGGGATGAAGCGCCGAAGGTGCGCTGGGAATCGTGTCCGAAATGCCAGCGACGCATCCAAGCGGAAGGGTTGCACGATGCGCACGAATTGCAATCGTGGTTCATCACTCAAATTGGTTCTTTTCTGGCCGACCACGGACGTAAGTTGATTGGATGGGATGAGATTTTGGAGGGAGGTTTGCCCGATGGTGCTACTGTGCAGTCTTGGCGCGGCATGCAAGGTGGTCGCGATGCAGTTGCGATGGGGCGCGATGCCATCATGTCGCCTACCTCGCACTGTTACTTCGATTATCCCGTGGAATCCATTGATTTGGAGCGTGTTTATGGCTTTGAACCGGAGCCTGAGGGCCTCGAAGGTTCCGGGCGAATTCTAGGGGGTGAATGCAACATGTGGTCAGAACGGGCGCCGCAGGAATTGGTAGACTCCAAGGTTTTTCCTCGCATTGTGGCCATGAGCGAGGTTCTTTGGAGTTCAAAATCGCAACGGGATTGGAACAGTTTCAAGGAACGAATGGATTGGCATTACAGCCGATTGGATGCTTGGAATGTAGATTATGGTTGGGAGGCGGTTCCCATTGACTTATCCTGCGAAGCTGCGGCGCAAACCGAACGGATCATGGTGGGGTTGGACCGCGCAATTGCTGGCATTGGAGGGGATGTGTTTTGGGAAACCAAGGGAAGTCAAGAACGGATTTCACGGGCGTTTGATGCGCCGTTTGAAGTCACAGGAGAGGGAGCGTTAGTGGTCGAGCTGCGTCGGCACGATGTGGCGGTTGGAAAACCATGGCGTTTTCCACTAGCAGGACATGCGGGGGCATTTCAGCCCGTGGAATTGGACCATGCATTGAACACGTACTATCCGGGTGGAGGCCAACAAGGGTTGGCCGATGGCCGATTGGGATCCATGGATTTTCGCGATGGTTGCTGGCAGGCAACGCAAGGGGAAGACATGGGTATGACATTGTCCCTGAGTGAGGAGCTGCACGTGGATTCCCTGAGCATGCAGTTTTACCTCTACCAGGACGCGTGGATTTTTGTTCCGGATTCGGTGCGGTTTCAATGGTCTTTGGATGGTGAACATTGGAAGGGCGATTGGTCCATACAGACCCAATGGAATGGAGCGGATGCGTTCGCTCAAAATGAAACCCAAGGCGTTGTTCGCATCGCCGTACCGGTCAATTCAAGAGCAAAATACATTCGATTCGAGGCGCTGAATCCCGGACCTTGTCCGCTTTGGCATGATGCTGCGTCGTTGGCCTCGTGGTTGTTCTTGGATGAGTTGGTGGTTCATGCGAACTGAGCAACTCCGGTTTCAACAGGGCACCCCCCAAACGGTTAGCAAGCCGAGTAAGTCTGGCGTGCTGACTGCTCCATCTCCATCCAGGTCCAGTAGGGCAGGAGCCTCATTGCCTCCGCCTTCGGTGAATTCACCGAAATGAACCAAAAGCAGCAATAGGTCATAGAGGTTTCGAACCCCATCGGCGTTGAAGTCACCGACGCAATTTGTGGGGTCAATCAGCAGTGGAAAGGCATAGGCTTCAGCCAGTAAGAAGGCATCTACTCCCACTACCTGTCCGATCGCGCGACCGGGAAAGTCATCTTGTGGAGGATGAATGCCTCCCCAGATGCGCGACAAGGCACTTTGATCCGCAGCGTCCCGGTAGGTCGCCCATTGCAGTTCAAAATCGGCAGAGGGACCATCTTCAAATACCAGGAATTCATGGGCCTCAATCGGGAACGATCCCAACCCTCCAGGGAAGTATTCGTCGCCGGTCAGGAGGCACAGAACTTCCGCAGCGGCTCGGCTAAACGTCGAATGGCCGCTCACGTAACCCGCAAATGGCGGGGTTACAAACGTCGGTCGTTGATAGGGCCACCAGTTGCTGGCGCGTATCCAACCCACACCCGCTTGGTTCAAGGCAGGCACAGCGATGTAGTCGGGTCCACGCCAGGCGAGTACTTTCAATTCATGCACGTATTCGTTTTCAATTCCGCGCAATTCTACCGGATCAGAAGCGGTGATCAATTCGATTTTGCCCGGAATCAGCGGCAGACCAGCGCCATGGTAATTGGGTTGCTCGGGGTCGGAAGATTGACCACGATCGGCCATCCATCGAATGGCCGAGACCGGACGCACATAATCGTACCAGCCTTTGTTGCTCCAAGCGGAAATCGCGGCATCATGCATGGCGCCACCCATGGCGAAATACCCCAATACATCCCAGTCGAGAGGGGCGAGTGGCTCACCATTCCCACGCCACTGACGCTCCAATTCTGGACGATCATTGACATAGTTCAATAAGGTAAACCAGTGTCCTGGTGGCGTTTCAGAATCCGGACCGTCAGCCCAGAATTCGGCCAAAACACGGGTGAAGTCTCCGCGCAATACCTCCTGAGCGAGGTAGGGTTCGCCGGTGGCCGGGTTGAACGAATGGCCCGCTGTAGTCCCGGAATTTTGGATCAGGCCACTTTCAGATTGGTAGTAGCTGCGAGCCTCTTCCAAAGAAGCCGGAATGAACCCATTCAGCCCAAATGCACCGGGGCTGATGTCCCAGACGGTAGAATCGGTGGGGTCCAAATGACTGGACCAAAGGCTCACCAAGGAATGTCCCCATTTGTAGTCGCTTTCGAGGTCCGTGTCTTCTGTTGGATAAATGAGGGGTGGGGAAGGTGCTGCGTGGTAGACGGTATAATCACTCCCAAATCGGCTGTAAACGGTGGTGTCGCTTGCATCCATGGCGAAGGGCTGAACATTTCCCCATTCGGCACTCAAAAAATCAGGCGATGCGTTGGTGCCTTCGTTGCCGGATTGGTCAATGAACTCTGCCAATTGCAGAGGTTGCCATCGGTTTGGGAAGAACATATTCGGGTTCCCGGGTTCGTCCATGACGAGGTTCCAATTCACGGGGTTGTAATACGTGTTTTGGTAATCAATTTCTTCAAAAGCGCCGTCTTGAAGGCCAAAGGAGATGTACTGTTCGGCCAAGTAATTTCCCAGTGCACCCGCGTCGTGCTCCAAATTGCCAGTGGTGTATTCTGTAGAATGGAAGGCGGTGTCATAGCCGAGTTGCTCCATCTGCGAATGGAGATGTGTCATGATGCGATCGCGGCGTGGCGCATTTTCGAAGCGGTGGAGCATCAAGCGGTAGCTGCCATAACTGATGGATCGCTCCCGCGCCGCTTTGCGCTCTGCACTATTTTCAACCTGCGCCAGAGAATCCCAGTTGCAAGCAAAGTCACCCACGGTGTTTCCCAGCAGCCAAGGTTGGGGAGCAATGGAACTTGGGGTGGCCCAAGCGGCCCAAGCATCATAGGCAAGAGCGGACTGATGCCATAAATTTCGAGCGTGGACCGTGGGACGGGCCCGATCGTTTCGAATGCCAATCAGCAAGGCTTCGTTCCAAAGCCGTGCGACACTGTGCGTCGCTAGCGTCGGCCAACCCTCGAGGGGCATTCCGTTGCAATCCAACCCCGCTTCTGGATAAAAGCATGAGTTGTCATTCGTTTGGGCGGCGATGTTGTAATTGCATGCGAACGATTCTGTGCATCCCAATTGAAACCAGGGTTGTGATCCAGGTTCAAGAATTTGATAAACGCTGTCTGCAGAAAAGGCGCCATGCGCACTAATCACGCCACTGGGCCAGCGAATGTTCATGGAATCCACCTCCATTGCCTCTCCGAGTCCAAAGTGAACAATGAACGAGCTAGCCCCGGAGTAGCCTTGCCCGCAATTGATCTCGTCCATGCGTGTTTTACCGTCGAAGTGAACCTCGACGCGTGCTCCTATGGCCGAACGATTGGAGGCTGTTCCTTCCAATTCAAATCCGATGAAGTGGCCCGATTCATTTTGATTCTCCAGAATCTGAAACCCCGGTTGTGTCGAAGATCCCGTTGTTGCAATCGCCAAGTCCAAATCGCCGTCCCGGTCAAAATCTCCCGTTGCCAGTCCGTAATCGGAATGGTTGTGTTCCAGTATCGGGTCGCCCTCGCTCACCCAGTCAAAGGTTAAATCGCCGATGCCCCGGTACAACCTGTTCGGAGTGGGGGCGAATGCATGGTCATTTACGATGTACAAGTCCCATTCCGTGTCCAGATCATAATCAAACCAGGCGCATCCCCATGTCATTCCAGAATCATCGACTCCGGCTGAATCGGCAATGGGGGTATAGGTGCCATCGCCGTTATTGAGAAACAATTCGCTGGGGTACAAATCGGTGATGTACAGGTCTAGCCAGCCATCGTGGTTGATGTCTGCCACATCCACACCCATGCAATTTCCCTGGTAATCCAAACCGACGGCTACTGCGTTTTCGGAAAAGGTGCCGTTTCCATTGTTTTCAAAAAATTTATTGACCTGATTGCCGTCATGAGTGACGTAGAGGTCTTGATCACCATCGTTGTCGGAATCAAAAAAGACGCAGCCCATTCCAATGCCTGTATCCACCGTCCCGGTTGGAAACGTTACATTTTGGAACCCTTGACCACCCAAGTTGCGGTACATGGCATTGTGGCTGTTCATGTTCACCACATAGACATCTAGCCAACCATCCCCATCGAAATCAGCTACATGTAGGCTGCGACAAGGACCTTCATTGCCAAAGTTGTAGGCATCGGTTGCATCGTCAAACGTGCCATTGCCATTGTTGAGAAAGAGCCGATTGGCGTCCAAGTAATTTCCAGTGATCAAATCGGGCCAGCCATCGTTATTGAAGTCGGCCCAAACGGCCGCGTTGCTATTTCCTGGATCATCTACTCCAGCGGCCTGAGCGACTTCTTCAAAGTGCATGCCTCCGGTGTTTCGAAAGAGGTGATTTGGCCCTTGTTTGGTTGCGACATATATGTCTTCCCAGCCGTCGCCATCAAAGTCTGCTACCGCTGCGGCATGATGCAGGCCGAGCTCATTCACATTGGCGCTCACAGAAGCATTCGTGAATTCTGCGGTTTCTTGCGCACCAATCGTTTGGGAAATCATCCCCAACAAGACCAAGGTGATTGAGGGAAAACGGGGGAGGCGAAAGAGCAAGAATTGAAGCATGAACGGGATTGCAAGATACAATCAAACCCGATTTGGTCACTTGTATGAGGTGAATCGGATGCTTGTTTTTGGTTATTAGTGGAAGAAAAATAATTATTCAGCTAGGAAAAAATACAATTAGAAGAGTTTATTTGTAATATTGCACGGTAATTCAACGCGAAGTTTGCAGGCATCGCCTTGGAAAACAAGTAGATTGTTAGGGTGAAAGGACGCAGGGGTGCGTCCTTTCTGTTTTTCCTGAATTTCAATGGGTTCGATGCTTGCATAGACTGTAATCTCCATTATATTTGCACCCCCTTAGGGAAAAATTCAGTCGAAAGCACATGGCCCATCACAAATCCTCATTGAAGCGCATTCGTTCCGATCGCACGAAAGCAGCTCGTAATCGTTACCAGCACAAAACGACCCGAAATGCCGTTCGTGCGTTGCGGGCAACTACGGACCCCAAGAAAGCGGCAGAGATGCTTCCAACGGTTTCGGCCATGTTGGACAAGCTTGCGAAGAACAATGTTATCCACAAGAATAAAGCGTCCAACCTCAAATCGAGTTTGACCGTTCACGTATCGAAGCTCTGAGCTGTCGACATAACGCATTGATTAGCCTCCTGGAAACAGGAGGCTTTTTTTTGCTCAAGTTTTTCAGCAAGATTCGCTTTCCAAGGGGTTCGTTAAGCATACAAGATGGAGAAAGAGAGGGAGAGGCCACGCGAGAAAATGATATTGGAAGGGGCTCAGGCAATGACGAATAGAGAGCTTTTGTCCATCATGCTTGGATCGGGTGTGCGAGGACGTCCTGTGCAGGAGGTAGCTCAGGCATTACTGAATGTCGCCAGCGGGGACTTGGCGGTGTTGTCAAAAATGCCCCCACAGGGATACACGTTGGTGGAGGGAATTGGCATGGCGAAGGCGGTTCAGATTTCAGCAGCTTTGGAGTTGGGTCGGAGGCGGCAGGTCGCGTCTCAAGGAAAAAAAACCGTTGAGGTGATCCGTTGTTCCAAAGATCTTTACCGCCGGTTTTCATTGAGGTTGTCGGACCTCGGACACGAAGAGTTTTGGCTGTTGCTGTTGAATCGCTCCAATGCGGTCATGAGTGAAGTCATGGTCAGCCGAGGAGGCCTGACAGGAACGATTGCAGATCCGAAGATTATCTTTTCCAAAGCATTGGCCATGGGGGCCGCGGCAATCGTAGCGGTTCACAATCATCCATCAGGCAATAGGAGACCAAGTCGAGCGGACCGCGAACTCACAAAAAATCTGCATTGGGCAGGAAAAATGTTGGATTGTCCGTTGTTGGACCACCTCATTGTTGCGGGTGACGACTATTTTAGCTTCGCCGATGCTGGCGAATTGTAACGATCATTCTGTTTTGAAAACACTGCTAACCATTGTTGGAGCTCGACCTCAGCTGATGAAAGCTGCGGCATTTAGCCATGCGGTGGAAGCGCAGAAAGGCCAGCTTGAGCAAGTGTTGCTCCATACGGGTCAGCATTTTTCGCACAACATGTCGGGGCGATTTCAGGAAGAGTTGGATCTTCCAAAAATCGATGTGCAACTTGAGGTGGCTGCAGATCCATTCATTCGAATGGGGCAAATGATGCGGGGTGTTAGCGATGCCATTGAAGCGCATCAACCGGATGCTGTGGTGGTGTTTGGTGATACGGATTCGACCTTAGCAGCAGCGATGGCTGCTTCGCGTGCTCAAGTTCCCGTGGTGCACATTGAAGCAGGCTTGCGTTCTTTTGATCGTCGAATGCCAGAGGAGCACAACCGAATATTGACGGATCAACTGAGTGATGTTTTGTTCTGTCCTTCGGAATCTTCGATCAAACAGCTTGCATCGGAAGGGATTTTCACGGACAATCGCCCTGGATTGCTGGTTCAAGCAGTGGGCGATTTGATGTTGGATACCGCGCGTTTATTTGGAGGTGCACCGGTCGATAACAAAGCCGATCAAACGCGGAAGATTTTATTGACCTTGCACCGTCCATCGAATGTAGATGACCAACAGGCCTTGCGGAAGTGGATTGAGGCCA
The DNA here is from genome assembly GCA_002477505.1 of Flavobacteriales bacterium UBA7443. Taxonomy (GTDB): domain Bacteria; phylum Bacteroidota; class Bacteroidia; order Flavobacteriales_D; family Sanyastnellaceae; genus UA16. The sequence continues at coordinate 13,676 of DLQB01000055.1, read as the reverse complement.
TAGGCAAGCAGGTGCAGGACCAGGGTGTTCAGGTGATTTTCCCGGTCCATCCAAGGACGCGAAAGGGACTGATGGCGGAATGGGGAGATGCGTGGAAGCGCGCATTGAAAGAACGAAGCATCGAACCCTTCGAACCTGCGAGTTATTTGCAAATTCTCCAATGGTTAAAAGAGGTGGATGAGGTTTGGACCGATTCAGGAGGGCTCCAGAAAGAAGCGTTTTTCATGAAACGCCCAGCATTGATTTTGCGTGATTCCACGGAATGGACCGAACTTGTTGCCAGTGGTTTTGCCACGTTGTGTGCTAATCCTGACGCTTTGCCAGCGGCTCATTTGAAATTGCAGCAATCACAGCGAGCACTTGATTATGATCTCCCACTTTACGGGGATGGTAGAGCGGCCCAAAAAATGGTGAATTCTTTGGTCAGATGGCTGAATCGATAATCATTTGGTTGGCGGATGATGCCGATGGCCCGAGTGCACGTCATCGTTATGTAGCTCAATTGGTGTTTGAGGTGATCTTGGGGTGTCCGCATCATTGGGCTTCTGACCGTTCGGATTGGCTTGCGAGTCCACACCGAAAAGTTCAGTATGGCGGTGAACGTGAAGAAGGCTCAGCCCATCGAATTGCCTGGATTCCCTCGGCTGGCCTCTTGAATCAATCGGGTGCTCAGGTTCCTCCTTGGATTTGGTCGGATGCAACCCCCGAAGCAACGCCTGGCGGGACACGTCTGCCATTTGGAGTGCGGTCGCAATCGGATGCAGACGAAATCGTTTTCAGTGATTGGTGGAGTTGGGCTTTTTGGATGACGACTTGTTTGGATGACTTCCGTTTTTCGAGCACGGATCGCGATGCCTTTGGACGATTGGAAGGGCGGAAATCATGGGCGCATCGGGAAGGGTGGTTGGAGCGTCCCGAAGTCGAATTTCGAGCCATTGCTTGGGCCAAGTCAAACGGCATTGCATTCACTCCATCCGTTTATCGTGTCATCCCCACCGTCGACGTAGATAGTGCATTTGCTTATAAGCATCGATCCCCATTCATGACCTTTGCCGCGGCAGCCCAAGATGGAGTCAAAGGCCGTTGGTCTCGATTCCGAGATCGCATTCAAGTCTTGCGCGGCATTCAAGAAGACGCTTATGACACGTACGATTGGTTGGAGCAGCAGCATCGAGAAGCAGGAATGAAAGCAACGTACTTCTTCTTGCTCGCTAACCGAGGTCGTTATGATCGTGGGGTGTCTTGGAAATCACATGGCCTCCAAATGCGAATTCGATCGTTGCATACTTCCGCTAATGTGGGGATACATCCCGGTTTTGCGGCCCATGAATCGACGTCGTCATTGACCATGCAGAATGAAATCAAACGGCTGGAGGAGATTACCGGGGAATCCGTGGTTCGCGCGCGGCAGCATTATTTGCTGCAACGGCCCGAATCCAGTTGGAAACGATTGGAAGCGTTGGGCATCCAACAGGATCATTCCCTCGGATATGCCGATGTCCCGGGTTTTCGGGGAGGGATGTCACGCGCCTACCCTGCTTACGATGTGGAGGCGGAAAGAACAATGAACTTGGAATTGCATCCGGTCGGTGCGATGGATGCGACCTTTATGCGCTACCTTCAAGTCTCCCCCGAAATGGCGATTGATCACGTTGTTGCGTTGTCGAATGCCGTGCGCGAAGTCGGCGGCACCATGCGTTTGCTTTGGCACAATGAATCTGTGAGCGATACAGGCGAATGGAAGGGGTGGCGGCTGATGTACAAGGAAATGCTGAAACGCATCCGTTAATTAGATAGACCATGTTACATAACCTCAGTGAATCACCCGGAATTTCCCATGAAATCCTCGCTCAATTGAGAGACAATGAATGGCAATCGGATCGGGCTCGCTTTCGGATGAATTTGGCGCGCATGGGGGAATGCATGGGATATGAAATAGCGAAAACGTTGGAGTTTGAGTCTGGCACTGTGCAGACGCCTTTGGGCCAGGCAGCCGTGAAGCGGTTGTCCGAACCGCCGGTGTTGGGAACCATTTTGCGCGCGGGTTTGCCCATGCATGATGGCTTGAGTCGTGTTTTCGACCAGTCTGACCATGCATTTGTTTCTGCCCGTCGCGAATACCTTGACGACAATCACGACTCCTTCACCATTGGTATTGGAGCGGTGAGTTCCCCGAGCCTTGAGAACCGAACGCTGATACTGGCGGATCCCATGCTGGCCACAGGAGCTTCGCTTGCGCAAGTCTTGGATTTGCTCATCAAGCGATTTGGCATGCCCGCTCAAATTCATGTTGCAGCGGTCATTGCCAGCAAAGAGGGAGTCAACAAGATCCTCGAAGCCTTGCCCAAAAATGGCCATTTGTGGGTTGGTGAAATAGATTCTGTGTTGACTTCTAAGGGATACATCCATCCAGGTTTGGGTGACGCGGGTGATTTGGCATTTGGCACAAAGATGAATTGAGATGCCGGGACCGATTGAGACCATATTGTGGATGTTAGCGGCCGTGGCGAAGTTCATCGTAACGCCATCCATCATGATTGGTCGGGGCATTGACTGGTTGCCGACCGTGCTGATTTGCAGCATAGGATCAGCATTCGGGGTATTGCTGTTTTTCTATTTTGGAAAGTGGCTTTTTGGTAAGTGGAAAGATTGGCGTGGCGAAAAGGGCTCCAAAGGGCCGGTCTTTACGCCGGGTCGCCGTCGTTGGGTTCGATTTCGAAAACGATTTGGTCTGTGGGGGTTATTGGTGGTTTCGGGTCTGATTTCGGTGCCCATTTCATCGGTACTCGCATCCAAGTACCACAGCAAGGACGCGCGCATGCCGGCCTTATTGATGCTTGCTTTCGTTATTTGGTCGTTTGTTTTAACCTCCCTTTCTTGGCTCGTAGCCAACGATTAACGCAGGGTTGCAATCCTTTTAATTCCAAACGATGCTACCGGACTTATTTTTTGACCTCGACCGCACTTTGTGGGATTTTGATCGCAATTCCCGCGAGGCTTTGCATGAGATTTTTGATGAGCTCGCTGCTCCGCGAATCCCCGGTGATTTTGCGGCAGAGGAGTTCATTGCCGTCTATGAAGTGGAAAATGAGCGCTGTTGGAAGGCATACCGCGAGGGCACCTTGACCCAGCAGCAGCTTCGTCCGCTGCGGTTTAAACGTTCCGTTGAGAAACTAGGCATCCCTTCCTTCCAAGGAATGGATGAGTTGGCAGAATCAATGGGGGAGGCTTATGTCAAACGTGCTCCTTACCGCACCGCCTTGGTCGATGGTGCGATGGAGGTTTGTGCGGCCTTGAATGAGCGGGGCCATCGCATGTTCATCCTCACCAATGGCTTTGAGGAAGTGCAACACATCAAAATGAAAAATTCAGGCTTGTCTCCCTATTTCTTGAAAGTACTGACCAGCGACGCCTTGGGGTACAAAAAACCCCGACGAGAAGCGTTTGATGCAAGCATCGCGATTGCGGAATCGAATGCATCATCGGCCATTATGATTGGGGACGATTTGGAATGCGATGTGGCAGGAGCCATGGATGCGGGGTGGCGATCGATTTATTTCAATCCCCATGGCGTTGACGCGGATCCTAAGTTTCAGCAGATTGCTCACTTGAGAGAATTGTTGGATTTGCCATTGACCTGAATTCAGGAATTGACCTAACTTGAGCTTTTCTCAAATAAACCTCTGTGCCATGGCCCAAGAAGATCGTCCAAATTCAAAGAAACTCAACATTGATTTACCCGAAGATGAGGCGCAAGGCGTTTATTCTAATTTGGCCGTAATTACGCACAGTCCAGTTGAATTCGTAGTCGACTTTGCCCAGATTATGCCGGGAATGAAGCAAGCAAAAGTGCGCAGTAGAATCATTTTGGCTCCGCACCATGCCAAGCGTTTGTTGCAAGCTTTGAATGAAAATGTGCAGCGGTTTGAAAAACAACAAGGTCCGATTCAGGCGCCAAAGGGGAACCAGGACCCGGCCATGCCTTTGACCTTTAGTGGCCCACAAGGGGAGGCTTGATTGTCCTCAGCCTCGGCGAAAACCTTTCATTCCGCACACCGTTCCAAGCGGGTTTCCAGCCAGCTTACCACTCTGATTTGCATCGAATTGTAGCGTATTGGTTCCTTTTGTGATTGAACTGTTTTCCCAGGGTTGTTCCGGGTGGAACCACGTCAATTCGGCTCTTTGGCCAGGCATGATGGTCGGTTGCTCCAACCCCAACACGTGCCGTGGTCCCGTGCTCAGTGCACGCACCACTGCATTCAACGAGTCACCTTCGGACATCCCTTTCAAGGCATGATGGGCGACAGCGAATGTGGATTCAATGCTGGCGATGCCGAACGAAGAAAGGCTAAACTCGACATCATGGTGCTCCAAGTCTTCTGGCCGATGATCGGAAACGACGGCGTCGATGGTTCCGTCCATTACTCCTTGTCTCAGCGCTTCACGGTCGGCTGCTCCTCGGAACGGTGGCATCACTTTTAAGGTTCCATCAAATGCACTCAAGTCTTCGTCGGTAAACTGCAGGTGGTTCGCCGTTGTGCCGCAGGTTATATTGATCCCTTCGGATTTGGCTGACCGAATCAATTCGACTGATTCACCCGCAGACACCACTGGGAAATGCAGCCTTCCTTCGGTGTACTTGGCAATTTGGAGGTCCCGCTGAATGCGCATGATTTCGGAGGCCGACGGATTTCCGGTGACTCCCATGTGTGTGCTGGTGACGCCTTCATGCATTAGTGCTCCCGCATTCAGTCCCAAATCAAGTGGAACGCTCATAATGGGTTGGACGAGCGTGCTCCCATATTCGAGCGCTCTTCGAAGCATTTCTGTTCGATCAATGGGCTGGTCATCCGAGAATGCGACAGCGCCTGCACGGGCCAAATCTTGCATTTCGGATAGGACTGCTCCGGCTCCTTGCTGAGATACACATGCCATTGGGTGAATCATGCACGTGAAGTCCTCCGTTTGCGCTTGCAAAAAAGAGACCGCCGATTTGTTGTCCGGATGGGCAAGGGAATTGGCATTCAAAATTACACGGGTAAATCCGCCATGAGACGCAGCCAAGGCCCCGTTTTCGAGGCCTTCCTTATGTTCGGCACCAGGGTCATAAAAATGAGCCTGTAAATCCACCCAACCGGGAGAAATCGCAGCTCCCTCTGCTTCCCACACGTCTGCGTCGTCCGGTGTTTTTAGTTCTGCGGCAATTTCAACGATGCGACCTTCAGTGATGAGGACATCACACCGTTGACCGTTGTAGGTGCTACTCGGATCAACGACCCGTGCTTTTTTGATGATTATGCTTTCCATGTGCGCAATAGAATCGTCTCAATCGCCAAGGCGATCAGTGCAAATATGATAAAGGCTTTCCACAAGGGCACGCCTTGTTCTGTCTGTTTGATGATTTGCGGCAAACTTGATGTTGTGACATTGAGCAAGTTTACATGGCTCCAGCCTTTTTCTTCAATCAAGGCGAGGTATTCCGCGGGAGCAAATGCATCGTGATTTGATTCGATGCGATCTTGATTCAAGCCAATTGTTGCCCAGGATTGATTCAAATCTCGCACGATGAAATGTCCCGGACTCAAAGAAAGGCCCTCCAAAAGGACTTCGATTTGCCCTGGAACTTGTCGGATTTCAGGAAGCCATTCGCTCGCTGTAGCATCCGTAGACGCATCCGTTCGTTTGTTTTCGGTTCCCTGAACGAGTTTTAAGGATGCCACTTCGGGTACATCGACAGGAATCGCCCAGCGGCGAAGCGAACCAATTTCTCCCGCATTGATGGGCGTGGCATAAGACCTTTCAGCCATGCGCAGCAGCAATGGCACCCAAAGTGCGTGCCGTGTCAAATTGCTGGATTCGGGATTGGGGCTCACATGAAAAACAAATACTTGTCCTTGTCCAATCTGCTGGCGGGTCAAGAAAGGACGTCCCAATTCCGTGGCGGCCAGCGTTTCTTCGGAAGCCGAGGGCCTTCGATTCCATGTTTTATTCGCATTGGGAAGATCGATGCGCTCCGGAAATTGGGCAAACATGTTCCGGAAAAAGGGATGATTGAGTTGAATCGATCGCACGCGGTCTTCTGTCGTATTCCAATTGCCCGTATGGGGGAGTTTGAGGGCGCTGAACAGCGACTCATCAGCGGCTTCATCCATCGATGGCAGGTAGGCAACCGTACCGCCCTGCTCCAAAAAAGCCACGATTTCCTGCGCAAAACCAGAGCCTTGTGCTCTCCAATTTGTGAGGATTAGTAAGTGCGATTGGGCGATGAGTTCAGGCGTCCAATTCGAATGCGATTCAATGGCGTACAGTCCATCGGCTGTCTGGAAAACGCGTTCAATGGACTGCACGGATTCCTCTTCCGTCTGTTCGGATAGAATGGTGATTTGGACGCGGTCGGTTACTTCAAATCCAAAATGCCAATCGTCGTCAAATCGAATGGGCGCATCCTCAATGGAAACAGTCCCTGATTTGAGGCCAGCGGTACCATGCGTAAAACGCATAACGGTGTCAGTGGGGAGGCCTGGTACCAAATTGAAGGTGCCAATGGCCAGGCGTTCACCGTTTATGGTGAGGTTCATTGGCACGCTACTGACAGCGGCTTGGGAATTGTGTTGAATGCGCATGCGGAGCGCCGCAGATCGCCCAGCAATGCGCATGGGCTCATCGAACCAAACGGAATCAATCCAGATATTGGGTGCTCCACCCGCAAGCTCAGGCACAAAATTCCATGTTGCCGAGGTATCCGGTGATTCGGTCAAATCGGCGATGGCATGAGTGGATTCCTGCAAATCGGAAAACAGGTAGGCCGAACGCTTGGAATCGACCGCATTTGACAATTGGCTCTCGATCCGAGCAATGACCTCGGAAATTTCACGGGCATTCCCGGAGGGGCGTATGCCTTCAATGCGCTCCAATGCTTGTTCTTGGGTCAGGAATTTTTGGTCTTTCCCCGAGAAGTCGCACGTTAGGACTTGAAACTGATCGGTGGGATTGAATTGCTCAACCACCAGTGTGGCCTTGTTGCGAGCCACTTGAAGCAATTGCCCCTCTTCTCCTTGTGCCTCCATCGAATGGCTGTTGTCGACGTACAGCGAAATGGCGTGGCCGTTTTGCTTCACTCCCATGGAATCCAACCCATTTGCCGGTGGCAATTGTGGTTGAGCGAAGGCCATAATGATCGCAGCGAAGGCGAGCAATCGCATCAGGAGAACCCACCAGTGGCGGATTCTTTGGGTCGCTTTGGCATCCTTCTGTACCTCATTCAAAAATGCCACTTGTGAGAAGGCCACCCGCCGGAAACGGCGAAAGTGAAGAAGGTGAATGATGATGGGAATGGCCAGTGCACTTAACCCCCACAGTATTTCTGGATGCACAAATTCCATTCGATGCAAATTTAGCTCGAATTTTGCGTGGCATGGCGAAGAAATCAAATAAGAGTGAGCCGCAGAAGAATCCCCGTCTTATGAGGGAAGTTTCGCCCGATTTGCGGGACTTTCTGCAAGAAAAGGCAACGCTTTATGAATCCCTGGCGTTCATTCCGGATGACCCCATTTCCATTCCACATGATTTTCGAGATTCGTCCGATGTCGAATTGGCAGCTTTTTTAACGGCCACGCTGGCCTGGGGGCAGCGGGTGACCATCAAAAAGAATGCAAACGAATGGATGGCACGAATGGACCATGCACCGCGGCAGTTTTTGGAATCGGCGAGTGCAGGCGAGATGGAGGCGACGAGTCAAGGCTTCGTGCATCGCACCTTTCAGCCGCGTGATGCACTGCTATTCATGCACGCGCTTCAAGAATTGTTGATTGAGTACCAGGGCTTGGAAGCGGTGTTTCTCCCCGAAAATCGAGCGTTGCGAAACGGACTTTCAGTCCAGCCACATTTGGAGGTGTTTCACGAGCGCTTTTTTGCGGCGGCTGCGAAACGGGGCTTCGAAGCCGGGCGAACTCGAAAGCACGTGGCAACGCCCGCCCGGGGGTCCGCAACGAAGCGCATGAACATGTTTTTACGATGGATGGTCCGGCCGTCCGGCCGCGGAGTGGATTTTGGGATTTGGAAGTCCATTGAACCCCGGCAACTGATGATTCCGCTGGATGTGCACACCGGAAATGTGGGCAGGAAGTTGGGGTTGCTTCAACGAAAAGCCAATGACTGGCGTGCAGTGGAGGAGTTAATGGCCGGACTTCGACAAGTGGATGCTGAAGATCCTGTGCGGATGGACTTCGCACTGTTTGGTCTCGGCGCGATCGAAGGGTTTTGAGAAACCGAGGCGCGAAGGCGGCTCAGCCGATCAGCCCCAATCGTTGATTGACGCAATCTTCAATACGTTCCAACAAGTGCGCGGGTGTCAGTGTACGCCATCCGACTTCATTCAATTCACCACCCAGAACAAAATAGCTGTCGAGATCGATGCTCTTCATGTCATCGAGCACGTGATCACGAAAATTGAGGAGGGCGATCCATCCATCATCATCCGTGACTTCATCGAACCATTCTTCGTAGTAGCAATCATCTCCAAAATGGAAGTTCAGGATGTTTTCGCCAATGAGAATGAATCGGTTGATGCCTTCGGCGATCAATACGTCGATGACCTCACGCTTCAATTGCATAATATCATTAAACAAGCAGTCGTTCCATTCACCAATGAATTCTATGATGGCAAAGCGCTCATCGTAATCTGCAAATAGAATTTTGCAGAATAAGGTTTGCGATTGAATGGAATCCCATTGCGGATGGATGTAGTAATTGTAAATTTTAGTCGAGTATTCGAATTCGCTATAGCTGCGTTCGAAAAAAGGACTGCGCGGATCGCTGCTTGCCACATAGTGATTGCGCCAAGCGAAGTAGGGTTCAAGTGTGTGCATCTCCTTTGATTTGATCAATGGCTTTCCGCACGCTTCCGCATTCCTGAAGTGCCTGTTTGGCGTTGGCTGCACTTGTGTCGGTCGCAGCTTGAATCATTCGGATGCCGCGTTCGACCAATTTGGCATTGGACAGTTTCATGTCCACCATGGATGCGCCTTTGACATGGCCGAGCTGGACCATTGCCGCAGTGCTGATCAGGTTCAGGATGAGCTTTGTGGCCGTGCCCGCGTTGAGTCGGGTGCTGCCCGTGACGAATTCAGGACCCGTAATGGCCTCGATGGGATGGCGGCTGATGGCGGCCAATTCGGTGTCCGGATTGCACGTGATGCATGCGGTCATCAGACCCGCGTCATTCGCCTGTTGGATGCCTCCAATCACATAAGGTGTGCGTCCGGAAGCGGCAATTCCCATTAGCGTATCATTCGAGTTTGGCTTTGCCTGAGCCAAGTCTTGCCAAGCTCCTGCAAAATCGTCTTCTGCACCTTCTACTGCGACGCGAAGCGCGCCATCTCCTCCGGCGATCCATCCTTGAATGACCTCTGGTCCTACACCAAAGGTTGGGGGGCATTCACTGGCGTCTAATATCCCCAATCGCCCACTGGTCCCGGCGCCAATGTAAAACAATCGCCCTCCACGACGCATGCGCGGCACGAGGGCTTCCAGAAAACCTTGAATTGCTGGTAAGCACGATTCCACTGCGGCGGAAGCGGCGTTTGTCTGGGCATGCATGTTGCCGACGAGATCCCCGATGCTCATCGCATCTAAGTCCTCATGCATTCCGGCTTGTTCCGTTGGGGGTAAGTGGTCGCTCACAGTTCAAAGATACACAGCACGCAATGGTTCAACTGCGCCACCATCGCCACGCTGCTTCTGCCTGTGCATGAAGCATGTCTTTGCCATTCATGGTTTCAGCGCCCATTTTGCGCGCTTCTCTCAGGAATTGAGTTTCCGCAGGGTTGTAAATCAGGTCCACAACAAGGTGTTTTGGAGTCACTCCTTGCCACGGAAATGGCACACACTCGTTGGTGTTGGGATACGTTCCAACGGGCGTGCAGTGGACAATAAGTTTATGGTGCTTTACCGCCTCGGCGCTTAATTCATCAAATCGGACGGCTTGCCAATTCACCTCGCGTCGTGTCACATGGGCGACTTGAATGCCGAGGCCTAAGAGTCCATGCCGCACGGCTTTGGCGGCTCCGCCATTCCCAATGATCAAGGCACGCTCGTGCTCCGAGCGAAGAAAGGGACGAATGCTGTTGAGGAAGCCAACAGAATCCGTGTTGTGGCCCATCCAGGTTCCATCGGACAGCGGCTTGATTGCATTCACCGCACCTATGGCCTGGGCTTCGGGGGTCAACGCAGAGAGGTAGGGCAAAATGGATTCTTTGTAAGGAACGGTTACGTTCAATCCGGCCAATGCACCTTGCTGGTCTTCTACGGTTTTGATCCATTCCTCAAATTGAGCAATGCCATCCAATTCGAAGAGGGAATATCGCGCCGACTCCCATCCTTCTCGTTTGAATTTTTCGGCGAACAACGCAGGCGAGTGGGAGTGGGACAAGGATTGGCCGAGCAGGCCCAATCGAATGGGGTCAAGCGTCATGCGATGGGGTGGAAAATCGGTTCATGAGCACGACGATTCCGACACCAAGGATTGCGCATAATGTGGCGCTTGCCAGTGCTGGTAAGGGTAAGTCTCCTGGCCAGCTCAAGGCTTCCGACCACGTTTCGCGGCCATCACTGTGGGTGTACAGCAATTCCACCTTTTCTTTCCAAGGCCAGATGGCACGCAACGAACCGAACAAGAAGCCTGTGAGCAATGCGATGAGCACATTGTAATGCCGCTCCAGGGTCCATTTCAGCAGTTTGCTGAAGAGCAACAATCCTGTGATGACTCCACTTGCAATGATCGCAATGCGGGCCAAGTCGAACGATTTGACGGCGCCAATCACCGCTGCATAAGCACCCAGCAGTAACAAGATGAAGCTGCCAGAAATCCCCGGTAAAATCATCGCACAGGCAGCCAAGGCTCCTGCTCCAAAAAGAAACAACGACGAGGGTTCATTTTGGGCCACGGGCAGGGAGCTGATCCCGAAGGCGACTGCTGTGCCAATAATGAAAGCCAAGGCAGCTTGGAGATTTCGCGATTTGATTTCACGGCCGACAAAAGGAATGGAGGCAAATACCAAACCAAAAAAGAAACAGTAGAGCAAGGTGTTGTGCTCCTCTAGCAAATGGTGGAGCAGACTGGAGAGTCCAATGACACTTGTGCCGATTCCCATGGCCAAGACCAACAAAAAATTACCATTGATGGCAGTCCAAGTGGATTTCCATTCGCCCTTGAAGATTCCCACGACCATGCGAGGGTGAATCGCTGAGATTGACCCGAGCAGCTCGTCATAGATGCCGGTGATGAGGGCGATGGTTCCGCCAGAGACTCCCGGGACGAGGTCGGCCGCGCCCATGGCAATTCCCCGAAGGTAAAGCCCTGCGAAGTCCTTGAGTGATTTGCGTTTGGAATGGATCATTTTACTGCTCAACCAATTTCCATTCCGGGGTCAAAGGCCTTCGCCCACGCAGTGATTCCCCCTTCGAGGCTGTGGAGGTTTTCAAAACCATGTTTTGTGCAGAGCGCACTCACGGTGGCGGCTGCACGTGCCCCAGAACGGCAATAAATTACGACTGGGACGTCCCTTGGGATTTCCGACTGCCTTGACAAGCAAAAAGCCATCGGAATATGGAAATCACAGAGCCGGCTAATGCTAATCTCATGTGCTTCACGAATGTCGAGTAGTGTGAAATCAGTTTTGCTGTCGAGCCACTGTTTCATTTTCTCGGGTGAGATGACGGGTACAATTGTGTTCATTTCACAAAGTGTATCGGTACTGTAACGGGTGGTGAAAATATGGCCGGATCCGTGGCTTCTGAGGATTGGAGTCAATCTTCTTCCGCAACTTCCTCAACGGAAAGTCGCTTGCCATCGGCCAACGCTTCGGGCAAATGTTCAAAAAACGTGTCGCCGCGCAACCCCAGACGCAAGCATTCCAGTGGAATGAGGTCATTCGGTCCGATGTTTCCAAGGTTTACATTGGCACCAAACTGGCTTAAGAACCAAACTTGTTGAGGTTTTTTCGGTGCTTCCCAGAGAATGTCTTCCAACGCTACATTGGCTAGAATCCGCTTGATCAGCTGAACGTGCGCACTGCCATTTGGCCGGTAAATTCCTACGTTTCCGCTTTCTCGGGCTTCCGCGATGACTTTGAAGCTACCTGCTTGAAGCTCATTGCTCATCATGCGAATCCATTTCGAAGGACTGATTAGAATTCCCTCTTCTTTGGAGCCCACCTCTGAAAGCACTTTGTAGTTCTTGCTCAGCTTCAAAATAAGCTCGCATTTTTCATCGTGCGGAATGACCATAGAGCCGTCGCTGACTTCGAGGCACTGAATGCCCATCTTGTCGATGAAGCGCAAGTAATTGTCCAATTCATTGCGCACGTAGAACGCTTCAAACAAGGTTCCTCCGCAATAGACATCAAAACCCGCATCATGATAGAGCTTGGTTTTCTCAGCCACTTTGGGCGTTACAATGGAAGTGCCAAAGCCCAATTTCAGGAAGTCAACAAGGTCGCTCCCTGTTTCGATTAAATCTTCTGCTTGCCGGAGGCTGAGTCCTTTGTCCATGACCATGGTGAGGCCATTTTGGCGCGGGCGTGAAGTGCGTTCCGGTAAATGTGAAATGTCAAACATATCATTAAGGTTTAAAACGCTCGAGGCGTTTTACAAAGCGCGCATCATTGGCAAGCGCTGGAAATAAGTCGATTAAATTTTGTGCTTCGTCAAAGTGGTGCACGAGCAGGTGCTCCAGAAATTCAAAGGCTGCTACTTGCCGACCAAGGGCATAGAGGCTGATGAACTTTCGGTAGCCAATGGCTCCGTTTTGGCCCATTGCTGTTTCTGAATCGTCGATGACTTCCAAGGCATTTTCGTGGCGGTCCGATACCTGAAGGTTGTCGATGCGTTCTAGCCAAATCTCTTCATTGCGAATGTCGAGGATCAGGCCTTGGGTGTAGACTTTTTCAGCCCTTTCATGCTCCCCTTTCTTTTTCAAAGATCCGGCCAACAGCAGGTGGTAGTCGGCGTGCTCCGGCTCAATGGAGAGGGCTTGTTCAAAATGGGAACAGGCCTCGCCCAATCGGCCTTGTAGATCAGCCAAGACGCCAAGCCCGATAAATGCATCGGCAAAGGCAGGGTCGAGTTTGAGGCTGGCGCGGTAATATTCAGAAGCTTGCTCCAAGTTGCCCAACCGTTCCCAACATTCCCCCATGTAGCATTTTGTGCGCGGTGAAACCTCTTCGAAACTCAGGGTTTCTTCATAGGTGTGCAGCGCATCATTGTATCGTTCCATGGCCACCAATGCCTCTGCTTTCTGGTGGTACGCTGGGCCAAAAGAACTTTCAATGGCGATGGCAAAATCGTATGCATCAATGGCTTGAGGATATTTCCCGCATTGTTGCAATGCATTGCCCATGCTGTACCAAGCGGCAAAGGAGTAAGGCTGTTCGTCTAGGAACTTTTCGTAAAAAGCTGCTGCGCGTTTGAATTGACCCGTGCGTTCAAAACAGAATGCCAGTTCGTAAACAGCGGTTTCATTACCGGGATCTTCATCAAGCGCCTCTTCCAGGTTGCGAATGGCTTCTTTCCATGCTCCGAGGTTTTCAAACTCCAAGGCAATGTCAATGCGAATCTCTCGTCGGGTGTCACTGTCTGCAAAAATCAAGGCGCGCTTGAAGCAATCGATGGCTTGTTTG
>DLQB01000162.1 GCA_002477505.1 Flavobacteriales bacterium UBA7443 | reverse complement strand
AGCCTCTACAGCCGGAGCTTCTTCAGCAGCAGCCTCGGCAGCTGGAGAAGCTACAGGAGCTGCTTTCGCTGCACCTCCACGGCGCGAGCGACGAGAGCGCTTCTTCTTCTCTTCTGTGCCATAGACATCATTGAAATCCACAAGTTCGATCAAACACATTTCTGCGTTGTCACCGAGTCGGTTTCCCGTGCGAATGATTCGCGTGTATCCACCATCCCGAGTAGCGACCTTAGGGCCTACTTCACGGAACAATTCGGTAACGGCATACTTGTTCCCCAAAACGCGGAAGGCCACACGACGGCTGTGCGTCGTATCGTCCTTTGATCGTGTAACCAAGGGTTCGAAGAACTGCCGCAAAGCTTTCGCCTTCGCAACGGTTGTATTGATTCGCTTGTGCTCTATGAGAGAGCACGCCATGTTTGAAAGCATGGCCTTGCGATGTGCGGTCTTGCGACCGAGGTGGTTAAAATTCTTATTGTGCCGCATGACTTCACTCTTTGTCGAGTTTGTACTTGCTCACATCCATTCCGAATGTGAGGTTCTTTCCCTCAACCAAGTCTTCCAATTCCGTCAATGACTTCTTACCGAAGTTACGGAATTTCAACAGGTCGTTCTTATTGTAGCTGACCAATTCGCCTAGGGTCTCAATGTCTGCTGCCTTCAAGCAATTCAAGGCGCGAACACTGAGGTCCATGTCACTCAATTTCGTCTTGAGCAACTGGCGCATGTGCAAGCTGGTTTCATCAAATTCTTCAACTTCAACGCGCTCCTCCAATTCAAGAGAAATGCGTTCGTCACTAAAGAGCATGAAGTGTTGAATCAAAATCTTCGCTGCTTCTTGAAGCGCGTCTTTGGGCGTAATGCTGCCATCACACTCAATTTGAAGATTGAGTTTTTCGTAGTCCGTGCGCTGCTCTACCCGGTAGTTCTCCACATCGTATTGGACGTTGCGGATAGGGGTAAAGATGGCGTCCATGGCAATTGTGCCAATGGCGGCTCCTTCGCGCTTATTGTCTTCTGCTTGAACGTAGCCTCGTCCTTTGCTGATGACAATTTCCATGTTCAAGTTTACCTTGTCATCCATGCTGCAAATCACCTGGTCGGGATTCATCACTTGGAATGCGCTAGTGAACTGTCCGATGTCGCCTGCAGTAAATACTTTACCGCTTGCAACCTTCACGGTTACTGTTTCTCCTTCTGACCCTTCAATTTGACGCTTGAATCGAACCTGCTTGAGGTTCAGAATCATTTCGGTTACGTCTTCTTGAACGCCTTTGATTGTGGAGTACTCGTGCTCAACACCATCAATCTTAACACTCGTGATGGCATAGCCTTCAAGAGAAGAGAGCATGATGCGTCGCAACGCGTTACCTACAGTAATTCCAAATCCGGGTTCGAGCGGGCGGAATTCAAATCGGCCATTGAACTCTGAAGAGTCCAACATGATGACCTTGTCTGGTTTCTGAAAATCGAGAATAGCCATTTGCTGTAAGGATTTGGTTTACTTCGAGTACAATTCGACGATGAGTGACTCCTTGATGTTCTCAGGAATCTGGTCACGCAATGGGACACTGATGAATGTTCCAGACATGTGCTGAACATTCCAATCCAACCACTCCAAACGCTTTGGAGCAGCGCTCAATGCGCTCGTGACGGAAGCCAATGATTTGCTCTTCTCCCGAACCGCTACCACGTCTCCTGGACGCAATCGGTACGATGGGATGTTCACCAAATGACCATTGACCATGATGTGACGATGTGAGACCAACTGACGCGCCCCTCGACGCGAGTTCGCCAATCCAAGACGGAAAACAACATTGTCCAATCGGCTCTCGCAGAATTGGAGCAAGATCTCTCCCGTAATGCCCTGGCGAGCATTGGCTTGCTTAAACATGTTGGAGAACTGCTTCTCCAAGATGCCGTACGTGTACTTTGCCTTTTGCTTTTCAGCCAACTGCACAGAGTACTCTGATTCTTTCTTCCGACGGCGGGTGTTGCCGTGCTGTCCTGGTCCATAAGGACGGCGTTCCAACGCCTTGTCAGGTCCGAAGATCGCCTCTTTAAATCGGCGACTAATTTTTGATTTGGGTCCGCGAAAACGTGCCATATCGTTTGATTCTATTCTGGTTCGACGATGAGATTATACGCGACGACGCTTTGGTGGGCGACATCCATTGTGCGGGAACGGAGTCACATCGATGATCTCGATGACTTCAATTCCCATGTTGTGCAACGCACGCATTGCGCTTTCGCGGCCCGCACCGGGACCTTTTACAAAAGCGCGAATCTTGCGAAGACCAAGATCGTGTGCCTCACGGCCACAATCCTCAGCAGCTACTTGCGCAGCATAAGGCGTGTTCTTTTTGGAGCCCCGGAAACCCATCTTTCCAGCGCTGGACCATGAGATCACTTGCCCGTTGTTGTTGGTCAACGAAATGATGATGTTGTTGAAGGATGAGTGGATATGCACTTGGCCTGTAGCCTCGACTACCACTTTCTTCTTTTTTTTGACGTTTTTCGCCATCGTCTTAATATTTAGGTGATCAGCTCCTTGCAGAGCTCAATGATTAAATGCGGTGATTACTTCTTCTTGTTTGCTACCGTCTTACGCTTACCCTTTCGAGTGCGTGAGTTATTCTTGGTTCGTTGTCCACGAAGTGGCAAACCATTTCTGTGGCGGATGCCACGGTAACTTCCAATGTCCATCAAACGCTTGATGTGCGACTGCACTTCAGAACGCAGCTCACCTTCAACCTTGAAACCGGTTGAGATGGAGTTACGAACCGCACCGACTTCATCGTCGGTCCAGTCCTGGACTTTTTTGTCTTCAGACACTCCGCACTCTGCGAGCAATTGAGACGCACGACTGCGTCCGATGCCGTAGATGTATGTGAGTGCAATGACTCCGCGCTTATTGCGGGGAATATCTATACCTGCTATACGTGCCATGGGCGATGGGTTTGGCAAAATCAGGATTAACCCTGACGTTGCTTCATTTTAGGATTCTTCTTGTTGATGACATACAAGCGGCCTTTGCGACGTACAATTTTGCAGTCGGCGGTACGCTTTTTGAGTGAAGCACGAACTTTCATAGTGCAATTATTTCTTGTATCGGAACGAAATTCGTCCTTTGGTTAAATCATACGGTGACATATCGACACGCACGCGATCACCCGGTAAGATTTTGATGTAGTACATCCGCATCTTTCCTGAGATGTGGGCAGTGATAATGTGCCCGTTTTCCAATTCCACTCGGAACATTGCGTTAGACAATGCTTCTAGAATGGTTCCGTCTTGCGTTATGGACGCTTGTTTCGCCATATGATTAAATCGTTTAGACCTTTCGTTTTTGTTGTTGTAATACTTTTTCTATTTCGTCAAAACTTGAGAGAACGTCCGCTCGGTCTTTGCGCACGACGATGTCGTGTTCGAAATGCGCTGAAACTTTGCGGTCTGCCGTCACAATCGTCCAGCCGTCTTCCTCGTGAAAGACTTCTTTTCGACCCAGGTTGATCATCGGTTCAATGGCCAAAACCATTCCATCCATCAAGCGTGGGCCATTGCCCCGCCTTCCGTAATTCGGAACCTCCGGTGCTTCATGCAACGAACGCCCCAAACCGTGACCCACCAACTCCCGAACGACTCCGTAACCATTTTGCTCAGCATGTTGCTGGCAGGCAAAACCGATATCTCCGATTCGCTTACCAACCACTGCTTGCTCAATGGCTTTTTGAAGGCATTCTTTGGTGACTTCCAATAGCTGCTGAATTTCTGGAGCGATTTCGCCCACCGCAAAGGTGTACGCACTGTCTCCGTAAAACTCATTTTTCAGCACCCCACAATCTACCGATACGATGTCACCATCGACCAGTGGTTTGTCATTTGGAATGCCGTGCACAACCGCCTCATTGACTGAAGTGCACAAGGAATTCGGAAATCCTCCATACCCCTTGAAACCGGGCTCGGCACCATGGTCTCGGATAAACTCCTCGGCCACAGCATCAAGCTCAAGCGTTGTGACTCCCGGTTTGATCCGGTCTGCCACAGCAGCTAACGTTTTCCCAACAAGCAAAGAACTCTCTCGAAGGAGCTCAACCTCTTCGTCCGTTTTAATGTGCACGCGTCGGCCGAAACTCATTTCGTTTTATCCTGTAATGCCACCCACAGGGGACTGTGGTCGGCCACGCAATTTCCCGGACTTCATCAAACCGTCGTAGTGACGAGAAAGCAAGTAGCTTTCGATTTGTTGAAGTGTATCCAGAATGACTCCCACCATGATCAACAGCGATGTACCGCCGAAGAAGATGGAGAAGCCTTGCGCTTTCGTTAATCCGAGGCTGAAAACAATCGCTGGAAGGATTGCAATCAAAGCCAAAAACAAGGAACCCGGCAGGGTGATACTCGAAAGGATCCGCTCCAAGAAATCCGCTGTGGGCTTTCCTGGTTTGACGCCGGGAACAAAACTATTTTGACGCTTCAGGTCATCCGCCATCTGATTGGGGTTGACCGTGATCGCCGTGTAGAAATATGTGAAGACTACAATCATCACGAAGAAGATTGCATTGTACCAGAATCCGTTGAAATCGGACAAGCTCTGCAATGCCTCGTTTTCTTGGAATGTCTCGCTTTGTGTCAAGTAGAGTGGCACAAACATGATGGCTTGCGCAAAGATGATTGGCATCACGCCCGCCGAATTCACTTTCAATGGGATGTAGCTTCGAGCGCCTTCGCCTTGTGGCAAATGCGTTCCGCCCGCTTGCATCTTCGCCATCTGAACCGGCACTTTCCGCAAGGCTTGCACCAAGGCGACACTTGCACCAATGACGATCAACAAGAATGCGACCTCGACCAAGAAGAAGAACAACGTGGTGTCCGGGTGCGCAAATTCTTGGATCAATGCTTGAGGGAAGGTCGCAATGATTCCAATCATGATGAGCAATGAAATTCCGTTGCCCACTCCTTTGTCTGTGATTCGCTCACCAAGCCACATGATGACCAAGGTGGAACATACCAAGATCAACACAGCACTGAACCACCAGAATGTGGTCGGATTCGCTACTGCTCCCGGCACGCCTACTACGGACGTAGCGAGATAACCTGGTGCCTGCACAAGTGTGATGGCAATGGTAAGGAATCGTGTGTACTGATTGATTTTCTTTCTTCCGCTTTCTCCTTCTGCCTGCATTTTCTGAACGGCTGGCACGGCTATGCCTAGCAACTGAACAATAATGGAAGCCGAGATGTAAGGCATGATGCCCAACGCGAAAATCGATGCACGCGTGAAGGCGCCACCGGTAAAGAGCGACAACAAATCTCCCAATCCTCCTGAACCGGAGGCCGCCAATTGCTCGGCCAACACATCGCTATTCACACCAGGAATGACAATAAATGAACCCACTCGGTACACCAGGATCAAGCCCAAGGTGATGCCGAGTTTCTGGCGCAATTCTTCGTGATTCCAGATGTTCGCGATTTGAGTAAAGAAATTCTTCATCTGAAAAAGGATTATGCTTCTGCAGCTTCGCCTCCCGCTGCCTCGATAGCCGCTTTCGCTGTAGCAGAGAATTTGTGCGCTTGGATGGAAACTCCAGATTTCAACTCACCACGTCCGAGGATCTTGACGAGGTCCCGCTTTCCAGCGAGTCCATTATCCATCAAGTCCGCAACGGTCACGGCTTTGAGTTTTTTACGATCGATGAGCTCCTGAAGGGTGTCCAGGTTGATGCCTTTGTACTCAACGCGGTTCGGATTGGTGAAACCAAACTTAGGAACACGACGCTGCAATGGTTGCTGGCCACCTTCGAAACCAATTTTTCGGCTGTAACCGGAACGTGACTTCGCGCCTTTGTGTCCGCGTGTTGAAGTGCCTCCGTGACCGGATCCTTCACCCCGTCCAACTCGCTTGCGCTGCTTCCGAGAACCATCTGCTGGCTTTAGATTGCTAAGATTCATGGTATGTGCTGGTTATAGATTATAATTCTTCGACTTGAATCAAGTGAGACACCTTACGCACCATTCCCAAAATTTGGGGGGTGGCTTCGTGCTCCACTGGATTGTGCAATTTCTTGATGCCAAGGGCCTGAATTGTGGCCTTTTGACGTTTCGGGCGGTTGATTGCACTCCGCACCTGGGTGATTTTAATTTTTCCCATGATGACTGCGATTAACCGTTGAATACTTTTGAAACTGAAATGCCACGCAAATCAGCAATTTCTTTCGCGCTGCGCAGCGCCTGCAATGCATTGAACGTTGCTTTCACCACGTTGTGCGGATTGCTTGAACCCAAAGACTTCGCAAGAACGTCTTTGATGCCCGCGCTCTCAAGTACCGCGCGCATCGCTCCACCTGCAATTACACCTGTACCCGGAGAAGCCGGACGGATCATTACGTGAGCACCTGCGAACTTCATCTCCTGAGCGTGAGGAATGGTTCCTTTCACCAAAGGCACTTCAACCATGTTCTTCTTCGCATCTTCGATGCCCTTCTGAATGGATGTAGCGACCTCACGGCTCTTGCCCAATCCATGTCCCACGCGTCCTTTTTCATCCCCAACTACCATAATGGAGCTGAAGCTGAACGTGCGTCCACCTTTGGTGGTTTTGGCGACACGGTTAATACCGACCAAGCGCTCCTTCAAATCGGGATCACCTGTGCGTGACTGCTGTTGCTGGTCGCGTCCTTTTCGTTGTTGACGTTGTTCCATCTTTCCTTAGAATTTGAGCCCGCCTTCACGCGCAGCTTCCGCCAGGGTCTTCACCCGGCCATGATACAAGTAACCGTTTCGATCGAACACTACCTGTTCGATTCCCGCAGCTTTTGCCTTCTCGGCGATCATCTTTCCGACAGCAGCAGCTTGCTCAACTTTAGCTCCTTTGACAGCATCCGCTCCCAATGAACCTGCTGCAGCGAGCGTGCGGCCTTCCCTGTCATCAATGATTTGGGCGTAAATCTGCTTGTTGCTTCGAAATACTGACAATCGAGGACGCTCAGATGTGCCTTGGATTTTTCCACGAACACGGCGCTTGACGCGATTGCGAGCGAATGTTTTCTTCGTTCCCATTTGAATCGATTATTTAGCTGCGGTCTTACCGGCTTTACGACGAATTTGTTCTCCCGCGTAACGCACACCTTTGCCTTTGTATGGCTCTGGCTTGCGAAGTGAGCGGATTTTTGCTGCTACTGTTCCGATGAGCTGCTTGTCATGAGACGACAACAGAACATACGGGTTCGCACCTTTCTTGGTATCAGCTTCTAGTTTGATCTCGGCAGGGATACGCATCACAATCTGATGGCTGTAGCCAAGGGCCAAAGTCAAATCTTGTCCTTGCGACGAGGCACGGAAACCAACTCCGACCAACTCGAGCTTGATGCTATATCCTTCGGTCACGCCAACAATCATGTTGTTGACCAAGGCACGGTACAATCCGTGCTTCGAACGATGATCCTTGTGATCCGATGGACGGGTAAACGTCAATACGTTCTCCTCCAGGTTCATTCCGATTTCAGCGTCGATGGCCTGTTCCAATTCCCCTTTCGGGCCCTTCACTTTGACCAATTGTCCTTCCAGCGTCAGTGAGACGCCGTCGGGTACATTTATGGGTGCTTTTCCTATACGTGACATAATGATGTTCCGTTTTCTAAATCAATAAACCGTGCAAATCACTTCACCACCGATGTTCATTCGGCGCGCTTCCTTATCCGTCATGAGACCTTTGGATGTAGAAACGATGCAAATGCCGAGGCCATTCAATACACGAGGCAAATCACCTGAGCTCGCGTAACGTCGCAAACCTGGTGTCGAGACTCGCTTCAACTCAGAGATAGCCGGTCGCTTGGACTTGCTATCATACCGCAAAGCAATTTTAATTTTGCCTTGGTACCCTTCTTCATCGAACTTGAAATTCAAAATGTAGCCCTTATCGAAAAGGATGCGGGTCATTTCTTTCTTCATGTTCGAGGCCGGTACCTCTACTACCTTGTGCCCTGCCATTTGCGCGTTGCGAATGCGGGTCAAGTAATCTGCTATTGGATCAGTATTCATGATGCTTCAATATCGTAGGTTACCAGCTGGCTTTCTTTACTCCAGGAATTTTTCCTGAGAGTGCCATCTTTCGGAATAAGACACGTGAGATTCCAAACTGTCGCATGTATCCGCGGGGACGCCCCGTGATTTGGCAACGGTTGTGCATTCGCACAGGCGCACTGTTTGGTGGGAGCTTTTGCAACCCTTCCCAATCACCAGCAGCTTTCAATGCTGCTCGCTTTTCAGCGTATCGAGCTACCATTCGAGCTCGCTTGCGCTCACGCGCTTTCATTGATTCCTTAGCCATCTTAGTTCTTTTTGAAAGGGAATCCGAAACTTTCCAAGAGCGCTTTCGCCTCTTCGTCTGTATTCGCCGATGTAACAATAGTAATGTCCATGCCGTTGAAGTGCTTCACTTCATCCAAGTTGATTTCCGGGAAAATCACTTGCTCCTTGATGCCAAAAGTGAAATTGCCACGGCCATCAAAGCCTTTGGCACTCACACCTTGGAAATCACGAGTTCGGGGCAACGATACCGCGATCAAGCGATCGAGGAAATCAAACATGCGGTCGCGACGCAACGTGACGCGGGATCCGATTGGCATTCCCTTACGCAACTTAAAGTTCGATACGTCTTTGGTTGAAATCGTTCTAACGGCTTTCTGGCCAACAATGCGCGACATTTCGTCAGTGGCATACTCCACTACTTTCTTGTCGGCAATCGCTTTGCCCAAACCTTGATTCAAACAAATTTTAGTGATGCTAGGTACCTGCATCACACTCTTGTACTCGAAACGCTCCTTGAGGTTCGGTACAATTTCCTCAGCGTACTGAGTCTGGAGTCGTGGAATGTAGCTCATTACTTCAGCTCCTCATTGGTTTTCTTAGAATAGCGAACGAGTTTTCCATCGTCACCGCGACGACGACCAACTCGTGTGGCATTTCCCGCCGCATCGACCACCATCACATTCGAGATATGCATGGCCGCTTCCGCCGACTCAATACCACCCTGCGGATTCGCAGGACCGGGCTTCACATGCTTTTTCACCATGTTCACTCCCTCAATTTTGACGCGATCGGTTTTCCGATCTACCATGATCACCTTTCCCTGCTTGCCTTTGCTTCCGCCGGCTAGCACTTTTACGGTATCACCTTTTTTGACTTTTAATCGCTTAAACATCTTCGTTCAGATTAAAGCACCTCAGGGGCCAATGAAACAATTTTCATGAAGTCCTTTTCACGGAGTTCACGGGCCACAGGGCCAAAGATCCGTGTTCCTCGCATCTCGCCATTCGCATTCAACAACACAATTGCGTTGTCATCGAATCGGATGTAAGAACCATCGGGACGACGAACGGCCTTCTTGGTGCGCACTACGACACCTTTCGATACGGCACCTTTCTTGATGCCACCGTTTGGTGCTGCATGCTTCACGCTCACCACTACGGTGTCGCCGATGCTTGCATATCGCCGGCGTGTACCACCCAACACACGGATGCAAAGGACTTCCTTTGCGCCGCTGTTGTCGGCCACTTTCATGCGGGATTCTTGCTGTATCATCTTTTGATTTCTTTCTCTGTATTCAATCCAAGGGATTACTTCGCACGCTCTACCACTTCAACCAGACGCCAGCACTTGCTTTTGCTCAGTGGGCGTGTTTCCATGATCCGTACTGTATCGCCAACGTTGCAAGTGTCTGCCTCATCATGGGCCATGAACTTGCTTGTCTTATTGACGAATTTCCCATATTTCGCGTGCTTCTCCTTCCGCTCAACAGCAACAACAATGCTCTTGGTCATGGAATTCGAAGTCACAACGCCAATACGCTCTTTCCGCATATTGCGCTCCGTGGTGCTAGTTTCAGTGCTCATGAGTTCTTATTGCGTGCGTTCATTTCTGTAAGCAAGCGCGCAACATCGCGCTTTTTGTTCTTCAAGGCCGTTGTAGACTCCAACCCCGCAACGGTGTGGTTGAAGCGCAGCTTGGCGAGCGACTCGCGCTCGGTCTCAATCCGCTCCATCAAATCGGAGTCGGACAGCTGTCGGATTTCTGTCATCTCAATCATCACTTTGCATAATCAGGTCGTACAACAAATTTGCATTTCACGGGCAGCTTTTGTGCTCCGAGTCGCAAAGCTTCATGAGCGGTTTCTGGAGAAACTCCATCTACCTCAAACATCAAACGTCCAGGACGCACCGGGGCTACCCAATGGCTGGGAGCACCTTTACCTTTACCCATACGTACTTC
>DLQB01000137.1:784-7900 GCA_002477505.1 Flavobacteriales bacterium UBA7443 | reverse complement strand
CATTGGCCACATTACGAAGGAAGGGTCACTCGCAGGCCCCAAGGTGTTGGAACATATGGTGGATGTCGTACTTCAATTCGAAGGGGAACGTCACCATGCTTACCGCATGTTGCGCGCCGCGAAAAACCGATTTGGGACCACCGCTGAGCTTGGATTGTATGAAATGCGAGGATCGGGGTTGATTCCAGTGGACCACCCTTCGAATGCGTTGCTGGGGCAAAGCTCTGACGAAGATTCACTGAGCGGAACAGCTATTTCAGCTGCGATGGAGGGCGCTCGTCCAATGTTGGTTGAAGTCCAAGCGCTCGTCAGTTCTGCTGTTTATGGCACACCGCAGCGTTCGGGCACTGGCTTTGACTTGCGCCGGCTCAATATGCTCTTGGCGGTGCTTGAAAAGCGCTGCGGATTCAAATTGGGAACACAGGATGTCTTTTTGAACATGGCGGGGGGATTGCGCATTCAAGATCCCGCGTTGGACCTTGCAGTGGTTGCAGCCATTTTGAGCAGTGTTCTGGATGTCCCGCTGCCATATGGGACTGTGTTTGCGGGTGAAGTGGGCTTGACAGGTGAGATACGCCCTGTTCCTCGGATGAATCAACGCATGGCAGAAGCTTCCCGGTTGGGCATGAAGCGGATGTTTTACAGCGGGCACGCGCGCAATTTGGAGATGCCCAAAACCGGCAATATGGAGCTGATTGGCATCCGGCAAGTAAGTGACTTGCACGGCAAGTTGTTCTGAATGGCGGTTTCCGCGCTACTTCTGACCTGCGACGATTACGACAAACTCTCCTCTTGGTTCATGCACCTTGAAGTGTTCAATGAGCGCAGATGAAGTACCGCGCAACGTTTGTTCGTGCAGTTTGCTAATCTCACGCGAGCAGGAGATGGCACGCTCGGAACCGCAATGTTCACCGATTTCTTCGAGGAGTTTGATGATTCGATGGGGGGACTCGTAGAAAACCACCGTTCGCTCTTCATTGGCCAGCGCTGAAAGGCGCTTTTGACGGCCTTTTTTATGGGGCAAAAACCCTTCAAAGACAAATCGATCACAAGGGATACCGGATACGACCAACGCCGGCACGAATGCGGAAGGCCCGGGCAGGCATATGACCGGGATGTCATGTTCGACGCAGGCGCGCACTAATAAGAAGGCCGGATCGGAAATGCCCGGTGTGCCTGCGTCAGAGCAGACACCCAGGGTTTGTCCTGCTTGCAAAGCGCTGATCCACCCGGGAATTCCGCGGTGTTCATTGTGCTGGTGGTGGGCTTTCAATGGAGTATCGATTCCAAAATGCCGCACCAATTTGCCCGTCGTCCTCGTGTCCTCTGCCAAGATGTAATCCACCCGCTTCAAGGTTTCTATGGCGCGGGGCGCGAAGTCCAGCAAATTGCCGATGGGTGTTGGGACGAGGTAAACCGCTCCCTGTTGCATTTCAAAATCTGACATTATCACGCAAATAAACGGCGTAGGCGCTGTAAAAACTCAAAGGCAGCGCCATCCTCATCTTCCCAGTCTAGCTCAACCGTTGCATGCCGCTCCACGTGCTCAACGGCGGCTTCAAAGGAATTTACGGCTTCGATTTCAGTACAAACAGTGAGCAACTTTGGCACATCTCCTCCAAACAAGTCGCTCGCAAATCGCACCCGATCATTGATGCTCAGTGTGCTCTGGATGGAGGCAATGCGCTGCTCACTTAACGCTTCAGCGATGCTGGGCCCCGAATCCGCGCTGGTCGACTCCAAGCTAACGACGGGCGCGCTATCGTCTTGGATTTCGGGAACAACGATTTTTTCAACCAGCTTGTCGGGTTGATGGTGCGCGGCAAGCGTCACCGCTTCCAGCGCCAGGTGCAGCGTATCTTGTAGTTGCTTCCAAGCTACGGGAGTAGCAGGCGGCTGCAACAACGTTTCTTTGGCGAATTCGATGTGCTCGAGGGCTTTCTCTTGAAAATTCATGGGAGCAAAATTAGGGCTGGTCCGAAGACCGGCGGAATAGGGTTTTGAGCAATTCTTTTTCGCGTTGGAGGTTTTCGCGCCGGTGGTTTTTTTGCGCATCACGATCCCAGCGGTAGCTCGGTTCGTTCACCGTTCCGTTCATGGCAATGAAAAACTGCTGTCCGAGGCCATCATCTTCAATAAGACCGAACTCGTCATTGCGGGAATTCCTCAAATCACGCATGGCAAAGCCAAGGGTATAATCCAACGATTCGTTGAATCCGTATGAACCTTCCAATGAAATATTCATAGCTGAGGATCGGATGTCCACTTGCGGCAATTGCACAGATTCATTGGAAATGTAGACCGCGGACTCGAGGTCTTCGAGTTCGACATATTTCAGCCGGCTTCGAAGGTCATTGGGATCGACGAGGGGTGCCATCATCCGATTTTCTTTCAAGTAATCGGCGATGTCATCAAAGGCTTCGAGATTCTTCAAGGTGCCGCCAGAAATCGAAGCGGTTCCCAAAACATCCAGCGTTTGCGGTTGCCAAGTCAAATCGTTGAGCCACTGAAATTGAACGGAGCCTGTGGCCCCAAACGTTCCGGTGAGGTGTTCTGCACGCAAGGTCTTCTGGTCAAAATCATTGAAGGCGAAAAAGAGCTCATGCAAATCGCAGCCGGCGAGGGCGGGATGTGCGATGACGACTGCCTTTTGAGGGGATTGAAATTCGATGGAAGCATCACCGCTCAACGTTCCGCTCAACGTATTTGCAGAGAAACGTGCAACACTCCAACGGTTCGGAGTCAATTGCCCATTGGCCGTTACATTTTCCATGGCCCACAGCCCATATTGGAGATGACCAATTTTGGCCTCAACCGTCCAATCGGTTCCTTCCGGCAACCGCAAGGAACCGAGGCCAATGGCATTCTCGGTCGCATTGGTTTCGGCAGCATATGCCCAGTGATCCATCGCCACGGAGAGTTCTATCCGAGAAGTTCCCTCCTGAAGTTGAGCCATTGGCCGGAGTATTTTTGCCTGGCCCGTGAGTGGAATCCCGTCCCATGAAGCCGTTCCAGTTGCTTCCAGTCGTTGTTCGCTATCGATTTCACCCTCGCCTGAAAATGCCCACGGCGTGCCGTTGAATGCACCCGTCCAAGCGTTCGCATGCCAATCTCCCCTTACGGTCCAGGCATCGCTGCCCGAGAGGCCGATGGTCGCATTCCAGGTCAGGGTTCCGGACCCGGGCCGTTGGCCTGTCCATTGAATGGGCTC
Source organism: Flavobacteriales bacterium UBA7443 (assembly GCA_002477505.1). Taxonomy (GTDB): domain Bacteria; phylum Bacteroidota; class Bacteroidia; order Flavobacteriales_D; family Sanyastnellaceae; genus UA16. The sequence continues at coordinate 4,689 of DLQB01000137.1, read as the reverse complement.
CGGCATGCCGATCCATCGCTCCCAATCAATGCTGCCGGAGCCTTCGGTATCGAAAGAACCCCGCTGCGGAAGAAAGTCACGGACCTCTCCTTGCCAGTCCAATCCCGGCGCGGTGATTTCCAACATCGGCAGGTCCGCACGCCACTGTCCCTTCTCGTATTTCAACCAAATTTTTCCGCCAGCATCGAGGTTCAAGTCGAACCCTTCTTCGCCAGCAATAGGAACGATCCAATGGTCCGTATCGACGTGCCAATTGGACTTGAATACCCCACTTTCCCACGACCAATTGCCATCGGCTTTTGCTTCGGTTTGCAACCGGTTCCATGGACGCGGCAAATCAATGACCGGGATCACTTTGCTGATGGCGAGTTGATCGGTTTGACCTGTGGCCGTCCATTCGGTCGAGGCGTAGGCCAATTCAAGTTGCCAATTTGCTCCCATCCATTCGGCCTGTTTCATGGACAGACTCAACTGATTGATGTCAGCGTCATATTCGCACGACGCTTCCCACCGGAGCGGAGAAGAAGTGCTCCATTCTGGGGAATTGAACCGGTCCATTTGGCCAAAACCGGATGCGATCATTGCCGAATTGGACCATTCAAGGGATGCGAAAGCTTCCGCAATTTCGATTTGGCGATTGCCAACCTTCACCGTTGAGTTCAACACCGCCAATTCGTCGATGGCAAATAGCGCCGTTTTTGTGGAGTCTTCGGAGGACTTCCAAACGTCGGTATTCCATTGCCCGTTGCGGCCTTGCAACAGGTGAACGTGCGCACCCTCAAGGCGCAGCGCTTGCAATTGGTACTGGCCTTGGAGGAGTTTCCAAGCATTGCATTCCAAGGCCAACTCCTGGGCTCGGACCAGGGTGTCGGTGCGATTGGCTGAGCCCAATACGTGGACATTTGATAGCACCAGTGACACATGAGGAAATGAAGACCAGACGTCAAGATGAACGGATTCGATGTGACCATCGGTTTTTAAGCGTTCCGACAAAGCCTTTAGAATTGACGCTTCTACTTTGTCTTCGTTCTGGAAAAGCCAATACGCGCTGCCTCCTATTGCCAGGGAAAGGGCAATGAAGACAAGGAGGGCAAAAGATTTAATTTTTCGCATGATCAGCCATTCGAAGCTACAGACTTGAACGATGCTCCGTGCACAAGCATTGTGCGGGATGTGCACACATTGCCGTGGAAGACGCATCTTTGTGGTATGAAAAAGCGGACATTCATCAAATTGGCGGGAACAGCAGGTGCAGGAATATTGATCGCTCCTTTGGCGAGCTGCGGGACGAACACTGCGGATGCGCCCAAGGTGAAAGGCAGCAGGCCGCGCCCGTTTTTGTTCGAGCAGGAGCCTTTGGGGTATGATTTCTCAGCGTTAGCGCCTGCGATTGATCCGGTTACCATGGAAATCCATTACGGCAAACACCATGCCGGCTATGTCACCAAGTTGAATCGTGCTTTGTTGGCCGCTGGTGGTGTGAAGGACAATCAGTCGTTGGTTGAACTGCTGCAAACATTGAAACCGGAGGATACGGCGTTGCGCAACAATGGCGGGGGCCATTACAACCATACCCTGTATTGGCGAACCCTGACTCCGGGCGGCGCAACTGCACCGGAAGGAGATTTGAAAAATGAATTGATGGACACGTTCGGCTCGCTGGACGCATTTCAAACGGAATTTGCAACGGCAGCAGCGACGCGTTTTGGATCTGGCTGGGCTTGGTTGATGCGCGATGTGAGCGGTGCGTTACGGGTGACAAGCACCCCCGATCAAGACAATCCGCTTATGGCGGGAATTCTAGAATCCACGGGTACGCCGCTGCTCGGCATCGATGTGTGGGAACACGCCTACTACTTGAATTACCAGAATGACCGGAAAGCCTACATCGCGGCATTTATGGAACGCATCAATTGGGATGTCGTAGCAGCGAACGACCGCACTTAAGGGCTAGTCCAAATCGCTCGGACTTCTTCGCGTCAAAGTATTGGACAAAGTCACCCCGCCTTTCATTAGCAATTGACGGAAGGCTAGATTATTGTCAGGCTTCAAGATATACGTCTCTTTTTCCAGGGGGTTTTCCGAACGCGCCTCGAAAGATCCGCCCAAGACTTCTTGCCAGACCGCCAAAGCATCTTCACTGGATTCGAACGCGTAAATCTTAACCTCGTCTTTCCAGCGGCGGGCAAGAACGATTTGGTACTGGCCATTGTCACCCATTTGGTTGACCACAAGGTAACCGTGGAACCTTCGAAGCAACACGTCCGTGCCAACGACCATGGAGTCTGCTGGCGAGTTTTCGTCATAAAATGAGGTGGGGTTGATGACCAACGTCAGGTTTTCATCATCGGACCAGGTGCCTTGCCATTTGTTGGGGAAATCCTTCAGATTTCGCCGTTTCTGTGGCATCGGCTCTTCAAAAGTTACATTCGAACATCCGGTCCAAACCGAGGCCCCGAGGGCGAACAAAAAGAAGGTTCTCAAATTCATATCAAGCGAGTAAGAAGGAGGTCAATAGCCCGACGACCAAGCAGTAAACGGCAAACGTGTGCATTTTGGTGCGCTTGACAAACCGAATCATCCATTGGCAGGCCACCCACCCACTCGTGAAGGCCGCTGCTGCGCCCAAGGCGTATGCCTGCCAACTGACCGCTGCTCCCTGTCCAATGCCATCTTGGTAAAGGTCAATCAACTCCAGTGCGGTCGCTCCGAAGATGACCGGCAGGGCCATCAGAAAACTGAACCGCGCCGCCTCTTCCCGGGAGATTCCCAAGGCAATGGCTGCTCCGATGGTGGAACCAGATCGACTGATGCCGGGAATGATCGCAAACGCTTGCGCGCAGCCAATGAGCAAGCCGGTTTTCAAGGAGACGTCTTGTTTTTTTGGCTTTACGCGTTCGGAAGCAAACAAAATGAGCGCTGTTGCGCACAACGACCACCCTACCCGATTGGGATGATTGATGAAGAAATCTTCCAGATCATGCCGCAACGTGAACGCGACCAATACAGCGGGAATGACGGAAATGGCGAGCCAAAAAACATATTTTCGTGCCGGTTCGGCTCGACCGGATTCCGAAGCAAACGAACCCGCTATGAGCTGAGCAATGTCCTTGCGAAACACCACCAATGTGCTGCAGGCTGTGGCGCCGTGAACCAAAATACTAAACGTCAAGTCCACCTCGGCCAAACCAAATAGGGACTTACCCAATTCCAAGTGGCCTGAACTGCTCACCGGCAAAAATTCGGTCAAACCCTGGATCAAGCCAAGGATGATGGCTTCCCAATGGGACATCAGCGCTTGAGAATGGCGTAAAAAATGGTGCCATAGCCACCAAGCACAACAATCGGGGCGAGCGTAATGCGTCGGAAGTTGAAAATCTCCTCACTGAATGCAGTCGGGTCCTCCGCGGCTCCGCCAGACATGAGGATGTAGCCGACGATCAACAGGCCAATGCCAGCAATGAGCCATTGGTAGTTTGATCTCTGAAAAGCAAATCCGGTTGATCCTTCTGTGGAGTCTTTCATGAAGCACAAATTTAGTGCAACCTGTCCAATCGGCTTCGCAGGAATCGATTGACGGCAAAAGCTGTGGAAACCCCACCAAAAACCCCACCGATGAAGGTGAGAATCAGGAACAAAGCACCGAGGTAGATGAGGTTGAATGGTTCGAGCAGTGCGGCATTTTGGAACGTTACCATGGAAAGGATGCCATTGATTGCCGTAAAGGCGATGCCGCCGGAGATTACGCCATAAAAAATGCCTTGTCGGATGAAGGGCGATCGGATGGCTCGGGGATGTGCGCCGACCAATTGCATTGTTTTGATGACAAACCGACGCGCGAAAATGGTGAGCCGGATCGTGTTGTTCATGAGCGCAAATGCGGCGAACATGAAGAGCAAAGCAAG
>DLQB01000137.1:0-726 GCA_002477505.1 Flavobacteriales bacterium UBA7443 | reverse complement strand
GATTGCCAGACTACTTCGGCAATCCCGGGAATCTGTTCCATGCGCTGCACCGCGTTTTCCAACTCTGCAGTGGTGCTCCAATCGGGCTTCATGCGCAAGTCCATGACGTCTGAAAGTGGAACGTAGCCGAGGAAATCGACAAAAGATTCACCGAGCTGTTCTTCCAAATCAGCACTGGCCTCTTCAGCTTGGATGAACGAAACGGAAGCAACGGCGGGGTCTGTTCGCAGCATTTCCTTCGCTTCCAGAAGCACGTTGGCCTCCACTTCACGCTGGAAAAACACTTGGACGCGTGCCTCCTGACGCAATTGCCGCTCCCAGTGCACCCCGAGAAATCCCAAGACGATGAGCAAACCAATGAGCAAAAGCGTCAGGCTCATGCCCACCGTGGTGGTCACCGTGGTAGTGATTTGCGCGCCGGAAGGCCGCTGGGATGAAGGTGTTTTGGACGACATGGGCTGTTTCGAAGCCCAAATATGCGAGATAAAAACGAATCATGTGCCAATCATTGTTATTCGCTTGTGAAGCGTTTGCTGTCGCAGTTTAGAATGGTTTTAAATAAAGTATATTTGTCAGGACTAACCAAGGAAACAAGATGATTACAGTCAATGAAAGCGCGCGCGACGAAGTGCTCAAGTTGCTGAGTGCTGATGAGCATCCGGAAGGAAGTTTTGTGCGGGTCGGAGTGAAGGGAGGTGGATGTTCCGGCTTGTTGTACGAAATGAC
>DLQB01000182.1 GCA_002477505.1 Flavobacteriales bacterium UBA7443 | reverse complement strand
CATTCGCTCAGTAACATCGTCAATTCGCACCAAAAAGCTGATGACAAAATTGTCAATGTTCATTTCTTGGTCAAATGCCTTGGCAAAGAAACCGTCGGTTAAATAATCATTTTCGGTGGAGCTGAACCCTTGGATTGCATCATATGCGCAGTGGTGATTCGTCAAGACCAGCCCCTGAGAAGAGATGACTTCTCCCGTGCAAGAACCGCCGTTGAGTCGGACAATTGCATCCTTCAACGAGGCATTGTTGATGTCGTAAATTTCTTCTGCTGTGAGGTTCAATCCCATGCCTTGCATTTCCGCCATGGTGATTCGATTGAGCATGTTGACGATCCACATGCCTTCATCGGCTTGTGTTTTCAATCCTGGAAGCATCATGCCAACAGCTAGGAGTATGAGGGTGATTTTTTTCATGTTATCGATTTGGTTTCATTCAATTTCAGTCCACTGGGTTTCGTCTAAGACGGTTTGAAGAGCGGTGTAGAGGTTGTTCAGATCGGGACCTCCGTAGCGTACTTTGACCCGCTTGCCATCGATCTCGGTGATGGTTGCAGGTAAGTCAGTAACACGCGGATTGTCGTATTCACTTTGCAGGGATGAATAGGCCGCCGCTTCGGCAGCAGCATGAATTGCTTCTGCGTACTGAGCGGCTTTTCCAAGCGAAAGCTGTCCGGAATAATGGCCGAGTTCTAATGAGGCAAGCGGGCCATCAGAGAAGGGTCGAATCAAATGGAGCGTCAACGAGTTGTCTTCTTTCCAATTGAATTTGAAGGCAGGGCATCGGCCAAAACACGCCGTCTTTTCGAAGCAAATGGGTGCATGAATGACTTCCGTCTGCATTTGACTTTCGCCATTGCCCGCCAACGCGTTGTCCAGTGATTTTTGCATGCGATTGCTGATACAGCTGGTCGCGCTGATCAGCGACAAAAGCAGCAGAACATTGGAATTCAACTTCATTTCTTTCGGCCTTTCTTGGCTTCCTTGATGTCCTTGGTCTTGGCCGCTTGTTCTTTTTGCATTTGCTCGAGACGCTCTTGGAATCCAGACTTCTTCTTGGGCTTGGCCTTGTTCTCCTCAATCTTCGCTCGAATTTTATCTTCATCGATCAGGAATGCCTTTATGGCGAGCATTTGGCCCATGCTGATGATGTTGGCGGCGAGATAATAGAGGCTCAGGCCAGAGGCAAATCGATTGAAGAAGAAGAGCATCATGAAAGGAAACATCTGCTGGATGACCTTCATGTTTGGCATGCCAGGTTGTTGCGGTTGTGGCGGTTGGTTCGCCATCGTCATGCGCATGTAGAAGAATGTGGAGGCCGCCATGAGAATGGTAAATCCGCTGACGTGAGCTCCGTAAAAGGGTATGCTAAAGGGGAGGTCCAAGATGCTGTCAAAGGCTCCAAGGTCATCGGCCCACAGAAAGGATTGTCCTCGCATGTCAATGTTGGCCGGAAAGAACCGGAACATCGCATAGAGAATGGGCATTTGCAGCAGTCCGGGTAGACAACCGGCTAGCGGATTAACGCCTGTTTGGCGGTAGAGTGCCATGGTGGCCTGTTGTTTGCCCATGGCATCGTCTCCATGCTTCTCGGTAAGTGCATCAATTTCAGGTCGGAGCACGCGCATTTTGGCGGAGGACATGAAGTTTTTCCAGGTGATGGGAGTCAAGGCCAATTTGATGATCAAGGTGATGATCAGGATAATGATCCCGGCGGAAACAAAATGCTGGCTCAAGAACTGGTAGAGCGGCAGAATCGCATTCCGGTTCACCCATCCAAAAATCCACCAGCCGTAATCAATGATGCGATCAACTTCCGTCCAACCCGTGGCCACCAATGTGTTTTGTTCATTGGGGCCGAAATAAAAATTCAACGTTGCTCCCGATTGGCCGCCCATTTCGGTGGCTTCAAAAGGCAAAAGGGCGGCATACTGCATCGTAACAGTAGAATCTTCTTCTGGTACCGTTGTCGTGAGCTTTGAGCCTGCTAAAAACCCTTCAGGCGTTGAGACAATGGCCGAAAAGAAGTTTTGTTTAAAGGCAACCCATTCAAGGGCAGTTTCGGCTTCAAATTCATCCGCTCGACCGTCGCTCAGGTAATTTCGGCCTCGGTCGTCTTCCTTGTAATAAATGCTGCTGTGCTGCCGTTCCCATTCGAGGCCTTTTTCGTTGGTCACACCTTGGGCGGTCCATGCTAGTGCAAATTCGTCTCCAAGGTCGTAGCCAAAGCCTTCGAAACTCAAGTCAGAATCTAAGCTGTTTCCAATCAGGGTATGTTGCCAGCGGATGGATTTGCCGGCGTCGTTGGAAGCTACCAAAACCAATGCGTCTTTCGTTTGCCTCTCCACTTCAAAGTGGAATTCGTTCAGTGATAGGGGACGATTGACTTCGTTAAAATCGAACAGTACGCTCACTTCGCTCTGGTCGGGTTCCCACAAGGTTACGGGTTCCTCCGTGCCGTAACGGTTGTACTTTGGAAGCAGAGCAACGTAGGGTGTTCCCCCTCGGCTGGTGAATTGAACCGTTAAGTTCTCATTGCCTAATTCGAATGTTTGGTCTTGGCCAACTGCAGCCATCGCCAACGAACCGAAACGTTGTTCCAACTTGGGATCCATTGCCTCGGTATCTGCGGTTGACGGGGCCGAGGCCTCTTCTTGACGCAGCGTGGCTTGAAATGCTTCCTCTTCCACCAGCAGCAAGCTGTCTTTTCGTGCTTCTTCGACCAGCCGTTCTTGTTCAGCAATAGCCGCGTTGCGTTCTTCCTCGGAAGGGGTGGAATACCAGATGTACCCGACATACAGGACCACCATCAAGATGATTCCGGTGATTTGATTTTTATCCATAAGCGAGGGTGAAGATAAGGGGATTCAAATGGAAGTGAGATGGATTGTGGATGGAGTGTTTACCATTGTTCATGCCCGGGTGCAAGCCACAGACCGTGATGCTTCATGTAGGATTCCACGACGTCTCGAACGCAGCCTTTTCCGCCACCCTTGGGGCTGACATAGTCACAAGCTTCAATCACTTCTGTTGCTGCGTCTGACGGGCAGCAGGAGAGACCGACGTTTCGGAGGACGGGCAAATCAGGCAAGTCGTCTCCCATGTAGGCTACTTCTTCCATCGAAAGGCTCATTCGCTCGCAAATGCCATTCAGCACTTCCATTTTGTTGTGGCTTCCCATGTGCACCTCCTCAACTCCGAGGTACCGCATTCGCGTACCGACACTTTCCTCTTTTCCGCCGCTGATGAGTGCGATGTCAATGTTTTGTTTTCGTGCCCATTGCACGGCGAAACCATCCCTCGCATTGGCCGATCGGAGCATGTGTCCTTCGGTGGTGATGATGATTTCTCCATCAGTGAATACCCCATCGTAATCAAAGGCGAGCAATTTGATGGGTTGGAGTTGTTCAGGGGAGAGGGTCATGGCTTTGGTTGCTTAGAATCGGAATGGAAAGATTGGATGCTTGCGCTCAGCGCCCGATAGACGGGCTGAAATTCTGGGTGCTGGTCCAGCAATTGGTGGTGTGCATCGAGCACGGAGTCATCGTTGCGAATGGCGGGGCCGGTTTGATTCTTTCCGGCGGTTCCTGCGATTCCCTGTTCCACTATGCGCGCCGCAATGGGCTGAAACAAGTCCCACGAAAGCGAGGCGCGCTGACAGAGTTCTTGTGCAATGGCGAAACAATGGTTTGTAAAATTGGCCGCGAATACAGCCGTTAAGTGAGCCGTTTGGCGCTCCGTTTCGTTGAGCTCGTGTATCTCCGATGCAATGAGCTGACCAAAGCGGAGCATTTTATCGCGCACGTCAAGGCTGCACGAAAGAGCCATGGGATAGTCTTTTCTGGATTCATCCACCTCGGAAATGATGCTTTGAATGGGCCACAAAACGCCTCCCGGTCGACTCGGGTTGGGAAGGCATCCGCTGAAGTGGATCGCCAATGGACCTTCGGGCAACCTGCGGATGGTTTCAAGAACGGCATCATCTGACACGGCGACCAGTATGGCGTCAACATGCCTTGGGATTTGAGCTACATCAGATAACAGCAGCGCATTTTCATCCGCGAAACCAGCAGGCAAAATAGCTGAGCGATTGCAGAAAGCAAGGATTTGAATCCCTCGCTTTTGCCATGCCGTGCCGAGTGCCGTTGCGACATTGCCTTTTCCAATCAGTGCGATCGTTCGGATGCCGTCCATACCTGCTTTAGATTGGGCGTTTTGGATTGGATTTCTCATCCCTTGTCCATCGGGCATAGACGGCCATGCCGGAACCGATGGCCATCAGAATGCAGCCCAGCCAAAGCACATTGATCAAAGGAAATAACACGGCCTGCATGACCACGAAGTCCCTTCGCACGGATAAGTGCTCCCAGATGGTCATTTCCAGGGTTTCTTCATTCGGATCAAACGACTCAATGCGCATTTTGATGCCGAAGGCTTCCGCCTCGAACATGTCGGGAATGACCAAGCTATCGCGAACGATATAAAGCGGTTCAAAGTTGGACTGTTCCGTTTTGTTTTTGAGCTGCACACAAGCAGCAATAGCCAAGTCCTTGAGAAGCAGTCCCCGATCGGGCTTTTCATCGTCTGCAATGGCGCGCAGGCTATCCACGGTGAGAAGGGAATGACCGATGAGCATGCTGTCGCCAACTTGCATGGTGTGAGACCTTCCGCCCATCCAACCTTCTTCATCGGTTTCAGGTGGTGTTACGCGTCCCCATTTGATGTGGGTATAGAGGTCCCGGTGCAACCAATGCCGCGTATCCGGTTCGGGTGCATTGCCCATTTGTTCATTGAGCTGAATCCGAGGTTCCAATGTGAACTGCTTCGTTCCCGGCACCCCAGATTCCCAGAGCTTCGCGGATTTTGCCTGGCGTTCGTTTGGAAAAGGAATGAACATCCAATGGTCCTCCATGTCATCGGTGAATAACTCCGAGGCTTCATGGGCTTCAAGTGCTTCGAATACCATACCATCAAAAAACACGACTTCCCCGGGAGCGTACACCCGCGGCAGTTGATCGAAGTAATCCATTCGAAACTTGACATGGATTCCCTCGGTATAGCGATCTCGGTAACTGACGAAGTATTTGCCCATTTTGAGCGTGTCTCCCTCCATGATGAGCAAATCCTCTCGGTTGTTGAGCGATTCGTTCAAGGTGCTGATGTCACCAATTTGATTCTGGGAAATAATGTTTTTCTGGCTCGTACTCAGCACGGCGCCAAAAATGACCAGTCCAAAGCCCACATGCGCGAGCGGAGAGCCAATTTGCTTCCATTTTCCTCTGCCCAATTGCAGGATGTAATCCGCGTTTGATGCGGTTGCAAAGAGGGCCGCGAACAACAATGCGACGCGAGGAAGTTCCCACCATTCAAAGGCAAATTGCCAGAGTAAACCGGCCGTCAGTAATACCGCAACCAGCAAAGGAATGAACAACTTGCGCAGCACGACCTGCATATTCGTATGCTTGTACTTCAGCCATTGCGCGAATCCGACTCCCAGCATAATGAGCACAGCCAATGGCACTTGCACCAAATGGTACGTGCGATCCAAGTCGGTGCCAGGAGCGAGGTTGTGCGCGCTGAGGTCCCGAAGAAAATCGCTGTCGAGGCTGTCGCCCAAGCTGGCCAAAACACCGCTCCAAGGTTCCAGAAATGCGTTGAAAACCGGGAGGCTTGTTTGCCAAGTGATGTGCGCAGCGCTGACGAGCAGGAGCAGTGCTCCTACAAACATCCAGAAATCACGGCTCCAAATGGAGTCTTCTTCCTCGGTGCGTTCAATATCCTTGCGATAGGCTTTGACTGCCGCGACACCAAGGACCAGTAGGAATCCCGTCAATGCTTCAATGACGTACCCTTTAAGGCAGATGAGTCCTAGAATGGCGATGGCGACAAGGGCGCGTTTCCTCCACACGCCTGGGCGCAGGAGCATCAAGTGTCCGAGGGCCAAGAAGGACAATAGATAGACCAGGAGTTGGGGCAAGATGCCGCTGTCTACAAAGCTGTGTACAGAGGTGTCTCCTAGTATGCCTGATTTGGTCAGGAATGTGCTGTAAAGCACCAGCAAGAAGGAAATGAGAATGAAGTAATAGGTGCTAAAAAGGGCTAGCGGTTTCTGACGATTTCGATTGATCAACAGCAAATGGCCGCCTGCTACGGTGGTCAACCAAGGAACGAGGGAGGAATTTTCGACCGGATCCCAAGCCCAAAACCCACCAAAGCTAAGTGCTTCATAGGCCCAAGCACCGCCCATGAGTATGCCGGTGCCGAGAATTCCGATGGTGAAAAATGACCAACGCAATGCGGGACGCATCCAGGAGCGGTCTTCTCGATCTGCAAGACCTGCGATGGCATAGGCGAACGGGACAGAAGTCGCCGCGAATCCGAGAAAAAGAGTAGGAGGGTGGATGGTCATCCAGTAATTCTGGAGCAGTGGATTCAGCCCTTGACCGTCTGCGAACAGAGGAAATGCCGTGAGGTAATCCGCTCGTGCTGTCCACGGCAATCCCGCGTATTGGGGCGCATCCCGGAGCAGCAAAAATGGATCAAGTCCCAATTGGAATTCGCCGAAGTAAATGCCCAAAATCATAGAGGTCAAGAAGACTTGGATACCGCTCAATGTTGCCATTGCAGGGCCAGTCCATTTCGTCGTCTTGCGAAGCAGTATCAGCCCCAACACGTTGTGCCAAAACATCCACAAGAGAAACCCACCTTCTTGTCCGCCCCAAAATGCGCTCAAGATGAAGCGCATCGGCATTGCGTTATTCAAGTGCTTCCAGATGTACTGGAACTCATAGCGGTGGAAACCAAACAAGACAAAGACCAGAGCGATCACGGCGAAAGTGGACACGGCGTGAATTTGAAAAGAGCGTTTGCCCCAATCGTTCCAACCCTTCAAGAATGAGATGACTGCTGCCAGTGCAGAGGCAAATGCTAGAGCGACCAAAAACCGGCCTGTCCAGGCGAGCAAGGTCCATTCTCCGATGTAATCGATGTCCATTATGAGCTCGAATCGCCTGCCTCATTCATGAGGACATGATTGCTTTCGTTGTATTTGGAAGGGCATTTCATGAGCATTTCTGTGGCGTGAAACGCTCCATCGATCATGGATCCATACAAGTCAATGGATTCGCTGTTCTCGAGGCCCGTTGGCTTTGCTTTTTCCAAAATGATTCGGCATGTTTTTCCGTCGCGATCTTCCATCCAGAACACCGTTTTCCCGGGGTCGACGATAGGATCATAAATGACGGGCTCTTCGCGAACAAGTGTGCCGGAGATCTTACATTCTTCACCCGGTTCTTTGAGAGCTTCTGCAAACCCCACCGAGCGGCTCGTGCTGGTGAATGTAGCGATAAAGGTTCCGACCAATATCGCGACAAACAACAAGCTCATGATGTGTGTCCTCTTCATGATAACTCTGTGTTTTTCGAGTCCAACTTCGCCTCCAATTGCTTGAGTCGCGCCTCAGCCCGCCACATCCAAAGGCCAAATCCAACCAGAAGAATCAAAGCCACCGCGAGCACGACCAGTGCTTTTCCACTGCCGAAAAACCATCCTTCTAGGGGGTGGCTCTGAACCAGGATAAGATTCAATGCGTTCATTTTAATTTTTTGTTCAAGCGGGTAATGCGCATGTTGATTCGGTGCATCCACAGGCCAATGAAGATCCAGCCGATGACCGCGGGATAGAATGCAGCGCGCAGTGCACTGTCCAAATCATACGAGTTGAAACCAGGGTTTCCTCCTTTGCCGGGGTGCAGGCTTTCCGTGAATCGCGGCAACACCATGAGCAGGATGATGAGGATGACAAAGGCGAATAAATTGTACACAGCACTCAAGCGAGCTCGAAGGGCAGCACTTTCGAGGCTGTTGCGCAAAACCATGTATCCAGAATAGACCAACACCGTGACCAAAGCACCGTTGAGTTGCGGATCATCAACCCACCAAGCACCCCATGTGAAACGCGCCCAAACGCTGCCCGTCACCAGCCCTAGAAACCCAAAAAGCAAACCGACCCTGACAGCCGACTCCGCTTTTTCGTCCTCTGCCGTCGCTCGAGCAGAAGCCAGCTGTTTGATGGAGGCGACAAAAGCGATTCCCATCAAGACAAACATCGTAAACCACATGGGAACATGAAGCATCAAATTCCGGATGGATTCTAAAATTCGGGGTTGATAGGGGAAGTGAAACGGCAAATCAGCTTCGTATTCCTCAACATCAATGTCGGCAAGGACGATGGACTCGTCGATAAATCGATCCGACAAAAACAGGCCGTTTTCCAGCAGCAACGTGCCGTCAATAGAATGGTTGGTCAACACATCCCAAGATTTTGAAGGCACGGAATAGGGGAGGGTTAGACCGATGCGAGCGTGCGTGTCATCCAAGACTTCAATCACCTCCAACCGAGCCAGGTTGGCTTTGGAACGAACCAGCACCTGCAAATCTTCCGGATTTTTGCTCCAATGTGTGCCGAATCCGGTCAGAAAGTACTCGGGCGTTTTTCGATCCAAGTCGTTGGACATGGTAGTTTCGCCAGTATCTCGGAGCTCCAACAATCCAGGGCCCATCGGGACCGCGAATACAAGAACCAATACACAGGCAATCAGGATAAAACCTCCAATTTTCCAAACGTTGTGAGCCATCTGCTTTTAATCACTCCAAAGATAAGGGAACAGGATGAAGCCCAATGCCCCAAAACCGCCACTTAATGTTCCCAAAAAAAGCAAGTTGTGCGCAGTGTCCGCAAAGGAAATTCCATGAAGGATATCCATGCCGTAACGCGTTGCAATCAAGATGACGGGAATGATCAGAGGCAACCCGAGAACCGCGATCAATCCAAAACCTCCATTCGCCCGCACGGCCAATGCTTGAATCATGGCGAGGAGCGAGGCCAAGGCAACGGAAGTCAAGAGCATACCAATGAAAAAATAGATCGCTTGCATTCCGCTGAAGTGTTCAGTGCCCAAGAACAAGGTGAAGGCGATGAAAACAATGCTGCTCATTCCGCACAGAAGTAAACTGAAAAACGTGATGCGTGCCAAAACCCATTCTTGCGGACGTACCACATGAATCAAATAGGCACGTATTTCCGGGGCATCTTCCGGCCATGACTTTGCGACGGCATTGAAGGCTGAAAACAACAAAACTACCCAAGCCAATGCATTCCAGGCTTCCGCCTCCGCTCGAGATCCAGCGACTTGGTAACACGTGTAGACCGAGGCGATCGAAAACAAAATCAATCCGGCCAATCCGTTTTTTTGCCGAAATTCCATTTTGAAGGCATGACGGGTGAGCGCGGCATAGCGCGACCATGCGGATGACGCAGGCGCCGAGGAGGCATTCATGATGTTTTCCATTGCTTTCATGGCTCACCCATTCAGATTCAATAGGTTCATGGGCTTTGCAATGACTTGAAAGAGCCGCGCCATGTTTCGGGCATCTTCAATGGCACGGTGCTGCGTGCCACTGTAACTCAAGCCCTCTAATTCCATGGCGTTTTTCAGGCCGATTTGGTTCTTGCTTTCCTTCCACTTGCTGTAGTGGTGTTGCAAACATGCATGGTAGCGCAGCCAAGGCAGCTCCATTTCATGGAGTTTGCTGTCGATGAGGAGTTGTCGTTTATCGAATTCTCCCCAACTCATCAGTACGGTTCTTACCTCGCTCGGGTTCATCCAATCTTCAAAGGCTTCAATCGCCTCATCAAAGTGCGGTGCACCCTCAATGTCGCGCTGAGTGATGCTAGTCAATTGGGTGCAGAATTTGGAAATTTCGGGATGCAACAAGGGGCGAATGAACAAGCAGAATTCAGAAATCACGTCTAAATTCTCATCTACTTTTACGGCGCCAATCTCAATGATTTCCACTTGTTTGGGCGCGCGGCTTCGCCAGCACGTAGCCTCCAAATCGTAGATGATGAAATGCCTTTGGTCCATGGTTTGCAAAGATAGGCTTTCCCTTCGAGTGTTTCTTGTAATCCGCTGAGCAGGCGCGAAGGTTATGGTTATATTCGGGCATGGAGCGTCCCGAGAAATTGGTGGTTTTATCAGGTGCGGGCATGAGCGCAGAGAGCGGAATTCCAACGTTTCGTGGTGACGGTGGTTTGTGGGAAGGGCAGCGTGTGCAAGATGTTGCGACGCCAGAGGCTTGGGCGGCAGACCCGGATCGTGTTCGACGGTTCTATAACGAGCGTCGAAAGCACCTCATGGCATGCGAGCCGAATGCCGGGCATCGCACCATCGCACGCTGGGAATCACATTGTGCCGTTCACGTCATTACCCAAAATGTCGATGATTTGCATGAAAGAGCAGGCTCTACGGATGTTTTGCACTTGCATGGTGAGCTGATGAAGGCGAGAAGCTTGGATGCTGCGGCAACGGCTTGGGACATGGCTCATTGGGAAATGCAATCATCGGATCGATGCCCCAATGGATTTCACGTTCGGCCTCATATCGTATGGTTTGGTGAAGAAGTACCCAATATGGATCGAGCCATTTCGATCATTCAATCCGCGGATTGCTTGCTGATTGTTGGGACATCTTTGCAGGTTTATCCCGCAGCGCAACTGGCATACATTGCTCGGTCGGGGGTTCCGGTTCACGTCGTAGACCCCTCTTCAGCCGAGCTGCCTCTCGAGTCGGCTCATTGTTGGCCATTAGCCGCTTCGGAAGGACTTGCGCGTTTAGATGCCCAGTGGTTTTCCTAAGGCTCGTTGGGCATTCTGTGGCAAGGAATGAATCAGAAATTCTTCCGATTCTTCCAATTTGAGGTGCGCTTGGTTTCCGCAGAACTTGCGGTTTTCTGAGGGGTCGGATTGGATCGAAGCATCATAGCAACGGCAAGTTTTGCGACGTCTTCATCCTCCATCGGCACTTTGCGGTCCAATGCTCCTTCGTGAAAATGTTCGCTGACAAAATGCGTGTCAAATGAACCGCTTCGAAAAGCGGCATGGTCTATCGCGAAACGGCCGAAATCCAGGGTAGTAGAGACTCCTGTGATTTCATAGGCATCGATGGCCGTGATGGCGCGTTCAATCGCTGCGTCCCTGTTGTGTCCCTGCACGACCAGTTTGGACAACATCGGATCATAATGAATGGGGATTTCTTGTCCTTCTTCGACTCCATCGTCGACGCGAATGCCAGGTCCTGTGGGTGGTGAATAGCGCTGCAAGGTTCCCGTTGTAGGCAAGAATCCGGCTCGCGCATCCTCGGCGTAAACTCGAACTTCGATGGCGTGGCCGCGGATCTTGAGGTCCGCTTGTTCGAAGGAAAGGCGATGTCCCTCTGCAATGCGGATTTGCTCCCGAACCAAGTCGACATTTGTGATGCATTCGGTTACGGGGTGTTCCACTTGCAATCGAGTGTTCATTTCGAGGAAATAAAAGCGATGTTGATCATCGAGCAAGAATTCCACGGTGCCGGCTCCTTCGTAATCGCA
>DLQB01000020.1 GCA_002477505.1 Flavobacteriales bacterium UBA7443 | reverse complement strand
CTGGGTGAGTTATTGTCAAATGGCTCTGGATCGGTCAGCTCATATCCAGAACTTGGGTAAGTACAAGGTGTCACACAAGCCATTTCTGCCAGCCAACCAATATCTCCGCCTGAAGCACCATTCAAAACAAAAAAGGAAAATGTGAGGCAACCAGATGGATTGTCAACCGATCCAGTGATCGAAACTCCTTGGAAACTATTCCCCGTGCCGACTCCCACGGCGGGAGCTCCCGTATTATCCCCATCGTAAACAACTAAATAGTCATTGTTATCGGGATTCGCATTGGTTTGCAAATCAAAAGCGATGAAATTAACTTGGATGGCATCACCGGGAACATCGGGGCAAATCGTGATCGTGTAGTTCTGGTCTGAATAAGGAGCACCATTCGGGTCCGTAGGATTGATATCGGTCCCGTCATCGATAAAATACCCTCCGCAAACCGAAATGTCACCTCCGCTAATCGTATACGATTCTTGCGCTAAAATGCCCTCAATTGCGGAAATGCTGGAAAGCAGAATCATTACGAATGACAACCGAGTGACTCTCAACATGATCAATGGATTCAAATGACTCATCTTCTTTAACCAAATTACGCAGTAAATCTAGAACCATTACGTGCACTGAATCGTTGCACGTGCAACAAGAGACTTCTCGCAGTTGTTGAAAACTTCGAGTGGCTATTCATTTAATCCTCAATTTCCACCTCATCCATAAACAGCACATGATCGTAGTCGGGAGAAAGGGTTTCTAGCTGCCATCGATATGAATTTCCTGCGATGGCGGCATCACCGTTTTCGAGCATGCCATCCCACGGAAGGTTGTATTGAGTGGTTGAATAAACGACCTGTCCTGCGTCCCAAACCGTCAACCGCCAATCGCCAGACAATTCTGCCACCACCAGCGGCATAAATGTATCGTAACGGCCATCGCCATTGGGTGAGAATCTCGCTGGGGCCAACGCCTCTTTTCTTGAATGCAGCTGAATGCTTTCTGCGGCGACATCCTGACATCCATACGCATTACTCGCGATGAGATTTACAGGGTAAATTCCAGGTACGTCAAGGGCGGCGATGGATAGAGGCAAATCCTTCTGCTTCAAAATCCAAGCGCTGCTGCTTCCTCCCTTGGTCTCGTCAATAAAATGAACATCAACCTGGCTGACACCATCAATAGGTTGGAAATCCCAACTCATCTGCGCATCAGGTTTGGGGCGCACGACAATCATATTCTCGACCGTTCGGGTTCTGATCATACCGTCACCTGGAGCACGAACCGAAACGGTGATGTCGTATGTGCCGGGAGAGTTAAAAATGTGCGATGGAGCGTTCAATTGCGAGAAATCACCATCACCAAAGTTCCATAGTACACTGCCCGCTTCGTCAATTCCGTCCAACGCAAAAGCAACTTCCGTTCCCGCGCAAGCCTCCTGCACGGAGATGTTGATTGATGAAGCGTCAATCGCTTCACTGACGGCACGAGCTTCTGATCCTTGCTTCAATGCATCAGAGGTAATTTTCTTCGATGCACTCAAACCTCCATTAGGGTCCTCCCAACTAGCCTTGATTTCCCCATTCAGATCAACACTTAGGTTCGAAGCATTCTGGATAGCTTCTGCAGATTGCATCCCTCTGGAATTGGAATTCACCTCAGCGGCATCTAACACGGCAATATCTGTTTTTTGGGATGCGTTCGGCGCAGGAAATTGAACGACCACTTGCTTGGAAGTGCGGGCGACATTCCCAACAAATGGTGCAGTCTCACCTGAATAATGGACAACTGACGCCATGTCAATTTTCATCGAAGATTCATTCGTAGGCGAATCTTCAATCGGAAAGAAACCTGTGCGATTCTGTTCGAAAGCGGGTTCAACCCCTCTCACATTCATCACTTTATTCGGGGCGTCGTCTGATTCACTGCCTCCCAAATCCTGCGGGGAGAGATTCGATTCAATTGGCCCAAAAACAACGAACGCGAGCCCGACGGCCACTGCCGTTGCACCCAGCGCGAAACGCTCCGCAACTTTCGCCCTTCGAATAAAATGTTCCGCGGAAGTGTGCCCCCCACCATTCATTCCATCTAACCGAGATTTCATGGCTTCCCAATTCCCTGACACATCTGGCTCAAAGCCCTCAAAAGCTTTCTTCAATCGCTCCCAGTTATTTAAGTTCTCGTTCATTTCGATACTTTTTCATTCATAACACCCAACAGAACAGCCCTCACATTTCGTCTCGCCTTGGCGAGGTTCGATTTTGAAGTCCCAACGGAAATGCCCAATTGCTGAGAAATCTCCTGGTGGGTCAGGTTGTCAAAAACATACAAGTTGAACACCGCTCTGTAAACAGGTGTCAGTTGTTTCATGGCAGCCAATACGTGTTGTATCGTGATTTCTTCCTCTTCTGTTTCCAGGAAGGAAATCTCTTCTCCATCATCGGAGAATTCCAACGTGCCTTCTGCCGTCAATTCTTCAGGGGAAGCTTTTTCCTTCCTAATGAAGTCAATGGCAGTATTGACCATGATTCGTTTCATCCAACCTTCAAAAGAACCTTTCGAAGTAAACCCTTCAATATTCGAAAACACCTTCAGGAATCCCTCTTGAACAATGTCCTGAACCCGATCGTGATCTGAATGGTACCTCATACACACTCCAAACATCAGCCTGTAAAAACGTTCGAAAATCCATTTCTGGGACTTCGAATCTTGCCGCTTACAGCCTTGTATATGCTTGATCAGTTCGTTTTCCGACATGGCCTTCGCCGATTCTAAGACGCTTCTATTTTTGAATAGTTGCCTAGACAACTCACCCTCCCTTGCAAATTACTCTTAAACCGAACATTCTCATTGGTTTATGTTGAATAGATTTCACAAATGATGTGTTTACAGCGTATCCCGCTGAATTAAATTTGCGTCATGCGAGTAGTGGTAGGCTTATCAGGTGGTGTTGACTCCAGTGTGGCTGCTTGGCTTCTCAAAGAAGCCGGGCATGATGTCATTGGTCTGTTCATGCGAAACTGGCATGATGAATCGGTGGTGATTGACAACGCTTGTCCCTGGATAGATGATGCCAATGACGCGATGCTTGTTGCGGCCCACATCGGCATTCCCTTCCAAGTCCTTGACTTAAGTGATGCGTATCGTGAACGCATTGTGGACTACATGTTTCGCGAATACGAACAAGGACGCACCCCCAATCCAGACGTGCTATGCAATCGGGAAATCAAATTTGACTTATTTCTCAAAGCAGCAGAGGAACTCGGGGCAGAGGCTGTGGCTACGGGTCATTATTGCCGCAAAAGCACCCAATCCATCCGGGGCGTCAACGTCCATCAGCTCAAAGCTGGGATTGATGAAAACAAGGACCAAAGCTACTTCCTGTGTCAACTGAATCAAGTGCAATTGAGCAAGGCCATCTTCCCCATAGGCAAGATGTCCAAGCCCGAGGTTCGGGC
>DLQB01000082.1:2764-35061 GCA_002477505.1 Flavobacteriales bacterium UBA7443 | reverse complement strand
GCTTAAAGCTGCATTCACGGTGTATTGACCGTCGGCAAACGCCGTGTTGCTTGTTTTGGTTTCTTTCTTCGTGCTGCTGTCCGGAGTCGCTGATTCTTGGTTGTCTCCAGGTGCGGTACCGCAGCTTGCAAGGAGGATAGCGATGGAAAGGCTGGCAAATAGTTTGTTCATGGTGGGTGCGTTAATAATGCAGTAACAAAAGTCTTCTTTATTGGTTCTGCAGCTGCGATTTTACGAACTGGGCAATTAATTTGCCATCTGCTTTGCCTGCCATTTCACCGGAGGCTCGGCCCATTACCTTTCCCATATCGGCCATGGAGCTGGCGCCCATTTGTGAAATGATACTGGCTACTTTGGCGGCAATTTCATCTTCGCTCAATTGCTTCGGAAGGAATTCTGCAATGACTGCGGCTTGCGCTCGTTCCTCAGATTCAAGGTCAGGCCGGTTTTGTTCTTGGTAAATTTCAGCGGATTCGTTCCGCTGCTTATAGAGTTTATTCAGGATTGAAAAAGCAGTGGCGTCATCGATGCTCTCAGCTTCTGCACCCGTTTTGGTGGCCTCAAGAATCAGTTTGCTTTTGATGTCTCGTAGGGCGCTGAGGCGTTCTTTGTCTTTGCTCCGCATGGCATCTTTGATGCCTTCAGAAATGGTGGAATAGAATGACATGATGGGTTCAATCGACGTTGTCGTGCAGGAATGGGTTATCGTTCCGTAATTCAATGTGTCGCTCTCCTTCCTCGTCCACTTCCTCGTTGAGGGTGAACCGGCTTACTTGCGATTTTGATGAATGATCCACATCGTCTAGAATAACCTGGCGCCGCTTGTATGCGGGTTCAGCCTCAAGGTTGGCCAATCCACCCGGTGTTTTTAGTTTTCGGGTGAATTGTTGGATGCGCTGATTTCGGCCGTTGTCCCCTGAATCGGGTTGCTTCGTGACAGGTTGAATGGGGACGCGATTGCCAGAGGGTGTGGTGTCAGCAGTCTGTGAAAGAGGAGTCTGCGCTGGCTCTGGTGCTGGGGTTTCTTCTTTTTTCGCTTCATGAAAGCGAATGCCTCCAAGATTCGGTTCATCCGAAGTCGTTGGCAATGGCGCACTGTCTAAGGTGTAGACCTTCATCGCCTCTTCTACGTCGCGCTCGCTTGCCTCGTTCAGGGTTGGTTCGGCCTGGTTGATTGATTCTTTTTCTGGAGTGAGGTCTGTACTCATGTTCGCGTTGAGGGAGTCAACCGCGGGTGTTGGCTTGAGAAACGGCGTCTCTTCCTCGTTGTTGGCTTTCGTTTCTTCGCTTGCATCGAAGAGCGGAGTTGGAGCAATGGGTGCTATGGGTTCCGTAATTTCTTTTTCAGCGCCCAAAACGAACCGAGTGGTTTTTTCGGTTTCTCTCGGATTCCACTGGTCTTTGCCTTCGAAGCCCGTTGCTATGACAGTCACACACAAATCATCCGTCAAGGATTCATCTACGCCGTAGCCCCAAATGACCTCTGCCGATTGCCCTGCTGCGCTTTGAATGAAATCGGTGATTTCCATGATTTCGTCCATCAGGATTTCTTCGTTACCAAATGTGATGTTCAATAAAACAAAGTGCGCACCGGTGATGTCACAGTCATTGAGCAGGGGAGATTCCAATGCTTCAATCACTGCCGTTCGCGCTCGTCCTTCGCCTGATGCCTTTCCGGACCCCATGATGGCGCGCCCTGAATTGCGCATGACCGTATTCACATCGTTCATGTCCACGTTGATTTCTCCGGTGAGGGTAATGACCTCGGCAATGCCTTTGGCAGCGGTACAGAGAATTTCGTCCGCGTTGCTGAAGGCCGTGCGGATGGCCAAATTCCCGTACAATTCCCGCAACTTGTCATTTCGAATGATGAGCAAGGTGTCCACCGATTCGCGGATCTGTTCGAGGCCTTTCTGTGCTTGTGCCGTTCTGCGTTTTCCTTCGAACTGGAACGGAATGGTCACGATGCCTACCGTGAGGATGTCCATTTCACGAGCCGCTTGTGCGATTACTGGAGCGGCTCCCGTGCCGGTGCCTCCTCCCATTCCCGCGGTGATGAAAACCATGCTCGTATTGTCTCCGATCAATTTCTTGACCTCGTCAATTGACTCAATGGCAGCATTGCGCCCCACTTCAGGGAGTGAGCCGGCACCTTGGCCGCGGGTAAGCGTCATGCCCAATTGCACCTTGACGGGCACGGGACTGGCTTCCAATGCTTGGGCATCGGTATTGCAAATGATGAAGTCGACGCCTTGAATGCCACGGTCGTACATGGTGTTCACGGCATTGGAGCCGCCACCGCCGACGCCAATGACTTTGATGGGTGCGTTCAGATTCACTTCTGAGGATGTGGGTTGAAATGTTTCGTTCATGGTATTTCGATTGTGTGGGAAGTGAATATCAGTTGAGTTCTTCATCCTCAATGAAGTAGCCCTTTAGGCGATCGATGAGGCGTTCTTTGGTGGACCCTGCGTTGACGTGCTCACGCATTTTCTCAGCGGATTCAGATCGGGGAGAGAGGCGGTCGTAGCCTTGAATGACGAGGCCAACACCGGTTGAAAAACTGGGTGCGGTAGCATCTTGATTCGGCGCCTCCGCGAGGTGCTCACTTGGAAAGCCTACCCGGCAATCCATCCCTGTGACGTATTGAAACAATTGGGTGATGTGCCGCAATTGGCTTCCACCGCCGGTCAGCACGACACCTCCAATCAATTGGTCTTCAAAGCCTGAATTTCGAATTTCAAAATGGACGTGTTCAATGATTTCAGTGACACGCGCTTCGATGATGGCGGCTAAGTTTTTGAGGCTGATCTCCCTTGGGTTACGGCCTTGAAGTCCTGGGATGCACACGATTTCGTTGTCTTTCATTTCGGTGGAAATGGCGGATCCAAAACGTTGCTTCACCTGTTCGGCTTGCTTCTTCATGATCTGGCATCCTTGGCGAATGTCTTCGGTGAGCACATTGCCGCCGAATGGAATCACAGCGGTATGGCGGATGATGCCGTCTTGAAAAATCGCAATGTCCGTGGTGCCCCCTCCGATGTCCACCAAAGCCACTCCCGCTTCTTTCTCTTCTTCACTCAACACAGATGCTGACGATGCCAGAGGTTCTAGGATCAGTTGATCCACGACCAAACCGGCTTTTTTGATGCATCGATTGATGTTTCGAATGGCCGCGATCTGTCCGATGATAACATGGAAGTTGGCCTCCAAGCGAATCCCACTCATCCCAACGGGTTCTTTGATGCCTCCTTCATTGTCCACGGCATATTCTTGTGGCAAGACGTGTAAAATTTCTTCTCCGGGTTGCATGACCTGGCGGTACATGTCTTGTATGAGCGCGTCGATATCGCTTTGACTGATTTCGGATTCCAGGTCATCTCGAGTCCGTTGTCCGCGGGTTTGTTGGCTTTTGATATGCTGTCCGGCGATGCCTACATTGACCAATTCGATGTCGCAACCGGACGTTCGTTCGGCTTCCTCCACGGCTTTTCGGATGGACTCCACCGTCCGCTCAATATTCGCCACTACACCCCGAGAAACGCCCACCGATTCACTTTTCCCGTAACCAAGGATTTCAATTTTTCCGTGCTCATTGCGGCTGCCGACAAAGCAGGCGATTTTCGTTGTACCGATGTCGAGACCAACGACCAGTTCGTCGTTTTGGGGAGTTTGCTTTTGGGAATCCATGGATGATGATTTCGTTGTGCTTAATAATATCGTTGAGCCACGACTTGATCTTGGTAAGAAAGGTCGATGCGCTTATAGTCGTTCAAGTTTCCGCGTTGGATTTGTTCGAAGTAAAAGGTGAACAATTTGTCCAATTTGTCCTGCAATTCGATGTTGCTGTCGAACGCGATGCGGGCATTGCCGATGCGTGGGATGATCTCAAACTGCCCGCCCGCTTGCACCACAATCTGATCGCAAAATGCCGACCAAAACGAATCGTGTCGGATGGCTTGAATGAAGGCGATGGCGGGCTCCGCTTGTTCAAGATCCGGCGCGTAAATGATGGGCACGCGGGCGGTGAAATACGGCGATAGCGCCAATGGCTTGCCTTTTGAGTCGATGTAAAGGTCGGTGGCGTCAGCATTCATGTGCAGCCGAGCAATGGGCTTGCGCTGCGTAACGTGAATGTGAAGAATGCGATCCAGACCGGGGTAGACTTCAACGTCATCTACTGCGGGAATCGTTCGGACCCAGTCCGAAATATCTGCGAGGTTGAGGTCTGCGAAAAAGCTACCTCGGATGCTGTCGTTTGCGAAGATGGCGTCTTTGACTCCGGCGGCATCGACAAAAAACATTCCATCAATTTCTTCAACATCCACTTCCAACGCTGTGCATTGAACATTTTGTTCTTCCAGTTGCGCAAACCCAACCAGTGTTGCCGTCGCTCCGAGGAGCAGAAGCGTGGTCGAGATGAGTGCAATGGTGCGAATCATGTATTCCTTTTATTCGAATTGTTTGAACCGATGGAGATCCTGTTTGAGCCACTCTGACAAAGGATTTACGCATCGATCAATATCGCCGGCGCCAATTGTCAAGAGGACCTCAGGAGGATGTTCCTTCAGGTTATCGAATATCCGTTCTATTGAAATGAGATGCTTGCAGGGGTTGAGGATGTTTTCAAACAAGCTTTGTGAATCGATGCCGGGTATTGGTTCTTCACGTGCCGGGTAGATTGGAAGCAAATAGATGCGATCGAATTCACTCAAAACAGCGGCGAATTCATGCATGTGATCCCGGGTTCGTGAATAGAGATGGGGCTGAAAAATGGCGGCAATGGATTTTCCAGGATGGTGCAATCGGATGGCATCGAGTACGGCGCGGATTTCATTCGGATGGTGCGCGTAATCATCGATGTAGGTGCCATGCGGCTCGCGAATGTGGTAGGCGAATCGGCGATGAATCCCGCGGAATGTTCCAATGCGTTCCAAGCATTCAACGCGGTTGATTCCCGCGAGGTCGGCTAGACAAAGGGCAGCCAAGGCATTGCTCAAATTGTGAACGCCAGGCATCGGAAACTTGACCGCCTCGAACCATTCATCTCGCATTTTGATGTCGGCGACCAACCAACCATTTTGGGTTCTGGGATTGATGGCGGCATAATCCAAGGTTGCCGCCGCGTCACGGCTGGATGCGCATCCGTATTGAAGTCCTGGGCGATTCGCAGCAATGGCGGACTCGTGGACCACCGTGTCCGTCACTTGTTTCGAGAAAGTGTCAAATCCTGCGACGAATCCTTCACCGTCACCGTAAACATCGAGGTGGTCGGGATCCATGCTCGTGATGACGGCATGGGTGGGATTCAAATGGAGAAAACTCCGGTCGAATTCGTCGGCTTCAACCACCAGTCGTTTGCTGGCCTTATTTAGCACAACATTGGAACCCGTGGAGACCATGATTCCACCCAAGAATGCATTGCACCCTCCCGGGGTATCGGCCAACAGATGGGTCAGCATGGCCGTAGTCGTCGTCTTGCCGTGGGTTCCTGCCACTGCAAATGTCTCGAAATTTTGCGCGATCAAGCCGAGCATTTCACCCCGTTTTAAGACGGGCAATTGGAGCGTGGTGATTCGTTCGAAGATCGGATGACTGCTCGGCACAGCCGGTGTTCGAACCACTCCTGTTGTTTTGTCTTTCTCGGGATCAAACCATTGATTGAAGTGACGGGTGTCGTTGTCGAATCCAATGGGAATGCCTTCATCCTCCAATTGGGCTGTGAGAGCAGTTTGGGTTTTGTCATAGCCTGCGACGTCCAACCCCAATTGTTTCGCGTAACGGGCCAATCCGCTCATTCCGATGCCCCCAACTCCAACGAAATAGAGGCGTTCAACGACGTGTTCACCCCATTTCATTGGGATTGAATCACGAGTTTTTCGAGCGCGGCAACTACTTCATGCGCAGCTTTGGGCCGCGCCGCGCCGCGCAATGCATCTGTCAGCGATTTCTGACGCACGGGATCGTTCAAAAGCTGAGTCAATTCCGACTCCAATTGCTCGACTACGTCGCCATCTGGAATCAAAACGGCTCCCCCGCGATCGCTCAAGGACCGGGCATTTTTCGTTTGATGATCCTCGGCAACTACCGGCGAAGGCACCAACAAGGTGGGCTTGCTCACCAACGCCAATTCAGCGATGGACATGGCTCCGGCACGACTCGCAATGACATCGGCTGCGCAGTACGCATGGTCCATGCGGTCAATGAAACCAACGCAAACAATGCGCTGCTCAGCGGGCAATGGCAATGCTTCAAGTTCGACTTGCATCGTCTCTTGGAATCGCGCTCCGCATTGCCAGAGCAGGTCGAAAGCCAGCTCTTTTTTATCGGTTGCGATTCGATGGGCCATGGCCATCACCGCCTCATTCATGGATCCAGCTCCAAGGCTTCCGCCCATGATGAAAGCAACCGGCCGATCACCGGTAAAACCGAAGTGTTCCAAAGCAGCAGCGCGTTGCTCGGAATTGATCAATTGGAGTTTTGTGACATTTTCCCGTAACGGGTTGCCGGTTTCGATGATTCGATCCTTTGGGAACCAACGATCCAATCCGGGGAAACCTGCACAGATGAGTTGCACCTTATTTGCGAGCAAGCGATTCGTGATACCAGGAAATGAATTTTGCTCTTGAATGGCCGTGGGGATTCCACGCAAAGCTGCGCGGTATAGCAATGGTCCACTCGCAAATCCACCAACTCCCACCGCCAATTGTGGTTTGAATTTTCGAATGATTCTTCCGGCCTTAAAAAGACTGCTCAGGAGCTTAAAGGGGAAAGTCAAGTTGCGCAAGCTGCGCCAATTGCGATCGATTCCAGAGATCCAAAGCCCTACGATGGAGTACCCTGCCTTCGGGACTTTTTCCATTTCCATTCGTCCTTTGGCTCCAACAAAGAGGATTTCGCACTGGGGATGACGCTGCTTGATTTCATCGGCTATGGCCACCGCTGGATGGATATGACCTCCAGTTCCACCCCCTGAGATGATCACACGCTCTAAGCCGTTGGTTGCAGCTTCTTTGCTCATGATGCGGCACTGGCTTCGTTGCGAACAATGCGATTGGCCGGTTTTTTGGTCCCGAGGTTGTCCCGATCATTTTCCCATTGATCGGGATGAGCGACGGATCGCGAAACAGCCAAAATCATTCCGATGGACAAACAGGTAAAAACCATGGAGGTGCCGCCGTATGAGACCAAAGGCAGTGGCTGGCCAGTAGTGGGGAAGAGCCTCACCGCAACTGCCATGTTGATCATGGCTTGAAGCACCAAAAGGAATCCCAATCCCATGGCCAGCAAGCCCCCGAAATGCCGGGGGCATCGCGTCGCGGTTCGAATGGTGCGGTAGAGGAGAATGAGGTAGAGCAAGACCAGTCCTAATCCTCCCATGATGGCACCCCATTCTTCGATGACGAATGCATAAATCATATCGGAATAAGGGTGGGGAAGAAAGTTGCGGGAAGTCCCTGTCCCTGGTCCTTGCGGCAGAATCCCCCCCCGGTTGATGGCGACCTGCGCCAACTCAATTTGGTATTCCAATGCGTCGCCATCGCTCGCATTCCCAACACCAGCAAAGCGTTCAAGCCGTCCGGCCCAGGTGCCAAATCGTGGCAACAGATCTGGGGCTGCTTTACCCAGTCCGTAAAGCATGAAGAGTGCTGCCACACCCAACCCAGCAATTTTGAGCATGTGCCGGAACGGAACGCCCCCGATGAATAGCATGCCTATGCAGACCATTCCGAGAAGGGCAGCAGTTGAAAAATCGGCTGGCAAGATTAACATGCAAATGATTCCGATGGGAATTAGAATGGGAAGAACACCATTTTTGAATTGGTGCAGGTGCATTCGGCGGTTGTTCAATTCTCGGGCGACGAATGTGACCAAGACCACCTTGGCGAAATCTGACGTTTGCAGGGTTAGACCAATGAAGGGAATGTGCAACCAGCGCTTTGCTTCATTGATGTCTGCACCGAACAATAAGGTGAGCAACAGCAAGCCGGCTGCAACCCAAATCAACACCTGCGAAATGCGTGAGAAATAGCGGAAATTGACCTTGTGCACCAAAAGCATGACCCCCCATCCGAGGGCCAACATGGTGCCTTGCTTGAATAGAAAACGCAGCGAACTGCCATCGGTTTTGTAGGCCAGTGAGGAGATGGCACTGTACACCGCTAAAAGCGAGCACAGACTGAGGATCAAGGTGACCATCCAAATGACCTTGTCCCCTTCCAACCAGGCCCCAATGCGCCGATGCAAGGAGCGCATGTCTCCCTGCGGTTCAGAACTTGCTGCAGTTTTTGCCATTCTCAGAGGCTACGTACCGCGGCTTTAAATTCACGTCCGCGCTCTTCGTACGAGCCGAAAAGATCAAAACTGGCGCAAGCTGGTGAGAGCAATACGGTGCACCCGGGCAGCCCCAAGTCATAGGCGGCTTGAACGGCATCTTGGGCCGTTGCCACCTCGCACGTGCTCTCTACGCGATCGCCAAAGGTGTCGATTAAGGTCTTGTTGTTTTTCCCTAAGCAAATGAGGTGATCGACCTTGCTGGTCACCAGATGCATCAATGAGGTGTAATCATTGCCTTTGTCAACGCCGCCAGCAATCCAGATGATGGGGCCTTCGATGCTCTCCAGTGCGAACCAAGCGCTATTGACATTGGTCGCTTTGGAATCGTTCACGAATTTGATGCGGTTGACTTCTTGCACGAATTCCATGCGGTGTTCGATGGCGTCAAATTGCGCCAGGCTCTCTCGGATGCCTTCGCTGCGCAATTCGAGTACACGGGATGCGACGCTTGCCGCCATGCTGTTGTACAGGTTGTGTTTTCCCTGCAATGCCAATTCTTGGATGGTCATGGTAAATGGGTTTTTAGTGGGTATGTAGATTGTAAAAGATTCTTTTTCATGGGGGGTGCCTGCGCTGACACCGGCCCAACCCCAAGGAGTTAGGCCTTCTTTGTCCAAAGCATTTTTCAATGCTTCGGGCGACTGATTGATGCTGATGGCGACGACACGTGCGCGCGTGCCGCCCTCGTTTCCGCGCTTCCAACGTTCCATGGAGAGTGCGTCATCTGCATTGAGAATCAGAACGTCGTTTTCCGTTTGCCGCGCCGTAATGCGCCACTTGGAATCGGCATAGTTTTCAATGGCATTGTCATAGCGATCCAGGTGGTCGGGCGTAATGTTCAATAGGATGGCGATGTCGGGCTGGAATGTCGTGGCGCCATCCAATTGAAAGCTGCTCACTTCCACGACTTGGAATTGGGCAGGTTGCTCGCGATCCGCGAGGTCACGCGCCCAACTGGTTCCAATGTTGCCCACGCAAGCCACTTCACACCCGGCATCTTGTAAAATCGCCGCGACCAGAGCAGTGGTGGTTGTTTTTCCGTTCGCGCCGGTGATGGCGACGATCTGCTGATCGGCTGTGCGAGCATAACGCGCGGCAAATTCGATCTCGCTGATGACTTCGATCGAAGCCTCTCGCAGCGTGCGGATGAGGTCGGTTTGATCGGGAATTCCGGGGCTTTTGATGACAAATCCGCTGGCTTTGCCCGCCTCGACAATGCGCTTGACGTCGTGTTGTCCGCTTTCAAAGTCGATGTTCAAAGCGTTCAATTCATCGACGCGATTGGGTGCGATGACGCCCCGGTCACTGACCCAAGGCGACAGCCCATGGCGCAGGGCGAGTCGAGCAGCACCAATGCCGCTTTCGCCTGCTCCAAGAATGGGTATGATCGCTTGAGACATGGGAGTTATCGAACTTTGAGGGTGACGATGGTGACAACGGCGAGTAGGATGCCGACAATCCAGAATCGGGCGGTGATTTTGGATTCGGGCAGATTGAGTTTTTGGTAGTGGTGATGCAGCGGTGCCATCAAGAAGATCCGTTGGCCTGTGCCCGTCTTCTTTCGGGTATACTTGAACCATCCGACTTGCATGACTACGGAGAGGTTTTCAATCAAGAAAATTCCACACAAAACGGGCAGCAGGAGTTCTTTCCGAATGGCGATGGCGAATGCTGCGATGATGCCGCCAAGAGCGAGACTCCCGGTGTCTCCCATGAAGACCTGTGCCGGGAATGCATTGTACCAGAGGAATGCAATGCAGCCGCCCACAAATGCAGCGATGAAGACCACCAGCTCTTCCGAAAGTGGAATGTATTGGATGTTCAAGTAGTCAGCGGCCACGATATTGGAGCTGACATATGCAAGCACGGCGAGTCCAAGTCCAATGATGGCACTTGTGCCCGTCGCCAGACCATCGATGCCATCGGTCAGGTTGGCACCGTTGGAGACGGCGGTAACAATCAGGATGACCAATGGGATAAAGACAATCCAGCCGAATCCGACCGCTTGGGGCCCCAACCAGCTGATCAGACGTTCATAATCGAAAGCGTTGTCCTTCAGGAAGGGCACCGTCGTTTCCGATGATTTCTTGGCCTCCCAAATGGGGAGACCCGCATTGGGTTCGTGCACTTCAAACTCAATGCCTTCAATTGAAGTCATGGTCACGACTTGACCGGTGAAAACTCGGTCAGCCGGATCTTTGACGGTCACGTCAGGATGCCACCACATGATGGAGCCAACGATGAGGCCAACCCCAATTTGTCCAATGATCTTGAATTTTCCGGCCAAACCATCTTTGTTCTTTTTGAAGACTTTGATGTAGTCATCAATGAATCCAATGGCGCCAAGCCACACCGTTACGAGCAACATCATTTGGGTGTAGATGTTGGTCAGATCCGCAAATAGGACGGTGGGAATTACGATGGAAGCAAGGATGATCAATCCGCCCATGGTGGGTGTTCCTTGCTTGTTCATTTGGCCTTCTAGCCCCAAGTCGCGAACGATTTCTCCAACTTGCTTCAATTGCAGCCATTGAATGATGCGCTTGCCAAAGAGAATCCCGATGACGAGCGAGGAAATCAGGCTGAGCGCAGCACGGAAAGAGATGTATTGAAACAGTCCGGCTCCTGGAAAATCCCAGGCTTGATCGATGGAGGTGAAGAGGTGATAAAGCATCAGGCAGTTTTGAAGGCGTTGAACAATTCGTCTCGGTCATCAAAATCATGTCGGACTCCCTTTATTTCTTGGTATGTCTCGTGGCCTTTTCCTGCGACGAGCACGATGTCTCCGCTCTGTGCAATTTGCGCTGCCATGCGAATGGCTTCGCGGCGATCGGCGATGGCGATGCATTTCTTAGCATCGATGGGGTCCAAACCACTGCGCATGTCGGAAATGATGGCATCGGGATCTTCATTGCGGGGATTGTCCGATGTGAGGAATACCCGATCGCTCCATTGGGCCGCCACTTTCGCCATGACTGGCCGCTTGGTTTTATCTCGGTTCCCGCCACAGCCTACAACCGTGATTACTTGGGTTTCTCCGGCGCGAAACGAATCAATTGTTTTCAAGACGTTGTCTAACGCATCCGGCGTGTGCGCGTAGTCCACCACAGCGGTGATCTCGTTCCCTGCCTGCACCTGTTCGAATCGACCTGGAGGAGGATTCAACAAAGAGAGGTGGGTCAGGACTTCGAGTTCATCCATATCCAACTCTCGGGCAACCGCAAATACAGCGAGCAGGTTGTATGCGTTAAACCCGCCAATCAGCTTGCTATAAAGGTCGTGCCCATTGATGTGCAGGTGCAGCCCGCCCAGCTGGTTTTCGATGATTTTCCCACGGTAGTCCGCCATGGAGGTCAAGGCATAGTCGCGGTTTTTGGCTTTGCAGTCATGCACCATATCCGCTCCATGCGCATCGTCTTGATTGTACAATGCAAAGGAATCGGAATCAAGGGCGTCAAAAAGCCCTTTTTTGGCCTTGATGTAAGCATTGAAATCCCCATGATAATCGAGGTGTTCGTGGGTAATGTTGGTGAATACCGCACCTGTGAGCGTGGTTCCTGCCAAGCGGTGCTGATGAATGCTATGAGAGCTCGCTTCAATGAATACGTATTTGCATCCAGCATCAGCCATCCTTCGAAACATCTGCTGCATCTGAAGGGCATCGGGTGTGGTGTGGGTCGCGGGAACGACTTCATCCACAATTCGATTTTCAACGGTGGAGAGCATTCCAGCCTTTCGGTCCATGGATCGAAACAGCCGATGAAGCAAGCTCACAGTGGTCGTTTTTCCATTGGTACCGGTTACGGCGATGACCTTCATTTGTGCGCTCGGCTCATCAAAAAATTGCGAAGCAATCTGCCCCAATGCTTTGGCGGCATCGTGCACCAAGACGTAACTCACTCCTTCCGTAAGATTCTCGGGCATGCGCTCACAAACCACGGCGATGGCGCCGTTTTCGATGGCCTTGCTGATGTATAAGAACCCGTCGACTTGGGTGCCTGGAATCGCTACGAACAAACTGAAGGCACGGACCTTTCGGCTGTCAAAGGCGAGGTCTTCAATGGCAACATGGGTGTTGCCTTGAATTTCTTTGATTCGCGTTCCGTAGAGGATTTCTTTGAGCAGTTTCATGCGTTTCAGGACAATTCAAGGGTAATGGCTTGACTCGTTGTGAGGTCAGAACCGGGTGCAATGCTTTGGCGGCGAACCGTGCCCATTCCAAGTGTCTTCACTTGCAATCCAGCGTTTTCTAATAAGTACAGTGCATCCCGCAATCCCATTCCGCGAACATCCGGGACGCGATTGGCTTCGATGAATCGAGGACTCAGCACGGCCACGCTGTCGCCTGTGGTTACGGTGACCCAATCCCCCGAGCTGCCTCCTAGGTAGGGCATTTCCAAGGCTTGATACAACTGCATGAGGTCTGTCTGTGCACCATCCTTCGATCCGGGCAACTTGCATTTTTCAGCTAAGAGTCCAGCACTTGTGGTGTGAAAGGAAGGGTCGGTGGCGTACACCTTGTTGGCCAGTTCCCGGAACACCGGACCGGCGATGCTCGAACCGTAATAAACCCCACTTTTCGTGTCGGCAATCACCACGATGCACGAGTAACGTGGGGATTCGGCAGGGAAGTAGCCCGCAAAAGAAGCGCGATAACGTCCATCGTACCCGTTGGGTCCAGCAATGCGCGCAGTTCCTGTTTTTCCAGCTACGCGGTAGGGGCTTTTCGCAAAAATGTATTGAGCGGTTCCGTTTCCTTCGGGGTCTGTCACACGCTTCAACATGCTTTGACATGCCTCAAGCACACGCGAGGAGCAAATGCTTTGCTTGAGCACCTCCGGTTTGAAGGTTTTGACGACCTGCCCGTTATTTTCGAGTCGTTCGACCAATTGCGGCCGCAAAGAAGTTCCTCCATTGGCCACTGCATTGTAGAGGGTGAGGGTTTGCAGCGGTGTCTGTGTTACTTCATATCCAATGGACATTTGGGTCAAGGAGAGTCCCGACCACCGACCATCGCCTACGTTTTCATAAACGAGTGGTTGCGATTCGCCAACCAAACGCACTCCGGTTGCAGACTGAACCCCTATGCGCTCAAGGGCGTCTAAGAATCCTTGTTGATTTTCGCCAAATGCATTTTTAATGGTCAGCGCAGTGCCCACATTCGAACTCACTTCGAAAATTTCAGATGTCTTCAAAATTCCGCTTCCGCCTTCATCTGCATTCGAGTCGGACATTCGCTTTCCATAGAAATAGGTCACTCCGTTTCCGGTGTCGATTTCATCTTCGGGCTTGACATTGCCGTCGTTCATGGCGGCCATCAGGCTAGCTAACTTGAAGGTGGATCCCGGCTCTACGGCCGTGCCAATGGCATGGTTGAAGGATTCGAAATAATCTGCGGGTTCGCCTTCCTGAGGTTCAGATGTTGAGCGAGTGAGGTTGGCCATGGCCCGAATCATACCGGTTTCGACTTCCATCAAAATCACGGTTCCCCAGGCCGCGTCATGTGTTTGAAGCTGCTGGCGAAGGGCGTTGGAAGCGACGTCTTGAAGGTGCATGTCAATGCTGGAAATCACATCCAATCCAGCTTGTGGCTCAACGATAAAATCATCGGATACAGGCATCCATTCGCCGCCGGCAACGCGGCGTTGAATTTGCTTGCCGACGCTTCCAGACAACTCGGTGTTCCAGCTGGCTTCGAGGCCTACGCGGTTTTCATTTCGGTCGATGCCAATCGTACGTGAAGCCAAATCACCGAAGGGTTTGCGACGCTGTTCGGTTCGGGCAAATGTGAATCCCGATTTGAATCGTCCCCGGCGTATGAAGGGCAATTGCGCGAGTCTTTTTTGCTGAATGTAGGAGGCGCGCCGCGCGATGAGTGTGTTTCGTCGCCCCAGATTGCGACCGTTTCGGAGTACCTCTCGGTATTCTCTTGGACTGCGATCGCCTAAGATTTGGCTCAATCCTTGCGAAAGGCTATCCAATTCAGCGTCGAATGTGTCCCAATTGATGGCCTCACTTTTACTGTCCCAACGGACTTCGAAAACAGGAACGGAAGTGGCGAGTACATTGCCGTTGGTCGCATAAATCTGGCCGCGTGAGGGATTGATGTCGCGCACACTCGATTCGAAGCGTTCACCTACCTCTTTCCATTGCTCATGTTCTGCACTCTGAATCCAAAGGATGCGCCCAAAGATGCTGAAGCCGAGCGCTACGAAGAGCCCAAAAACAAGCCATGCGCGCATGGAGAATTCTTTCCGATTCTTCATGGCGTGCGTTGTTTTTGCTCCAATAAATAGGGCGGTTCAACGGGTTGACTCAGGCCGATGTTTGCGATGCTTTGCTCCACACGGCTCTGTTGCAGTTGGGTTTCAAATTGGGCTTTGATGGTTTTGTATTCGGCACTCAACTCCTGCAAGTGGCGCTTGTTTTGAATTTTTGCCCGCTCCATACGTTCAAACTGATACCCCATGGCGATGTATGCGATGAAAAGCCCGCTGATGAACAGGAGATAGGGGATGTGACGGGTCACGCCTTCTCGTGTCAGGAATTCGCCGCTGAGCAAGTCCCGAATCAAGGGTGCGATTGCATTCTTCTGACGCCTTTGTTCTCGTTTTTTGGGGTCTTTCTTTCGAAGCGATCGGAAGGCCCAGAAGGATTTTTTAGCCGTGCCTTTTTGTTGGGTGGATTGGTGCTTTGGTCGATTGCGTGGCGCATTGGGATTGATGCTTTTTTGTGCTTTCAATCGCGCGGCTTCTCGTTGCTTTCGTTCTTTGAGTTGTTGCTGCTGCGCGGCCATTTCAGCTGGGGTGAGGCGCCGATTTGTCGGTTTTTTAGCGGGCGCATTGTTCTTATTGAACTTCAATTTCAGGGCGCGGAATGGATTCTTCATGCCGTTGCCTGTTTGATTTGTTCGCTGGTCAAAGCCGTGCGCTCTGCAATGCGGAGTCGAGCACTCCGCGCGCGTGGATTGCTTTCCTGTTCGTCGCTGTCAGCGATGATGGCTTTTCGCGAGAGAAGGATGAAAGGACAAAGGGCTTTTCCCTTCAAGTCACGGGGAATCTTGTCATCGAAATTCCCGGATCGCATGAAGTGTTTGACCATGCGGTCCTCCAGGCTGTGATAGGAAATGATCGCCAGCCGTCCCCCTTCTTGAAGCAATTCAATCGAAGAAAGCAACATCGCTTGAAGCGCGCCGAGCTCATCATTAACTTCAATGCGCAGTGCCTGAAAAACTTGTGCAAAGTACTGGTTCTCTTTGCCTCGGGGCGCGAGGGTGCTCAAGGCAGCAATCAACTCGTTGGTGCGCGTGATCGGCGCATCTTTGCGGGCGGATTCGATGGCGTATGCCGCTTTGTCCGGCCGCTTAAGTTCACCGTATTGCCTGAAAACACGGGTCAATTCCGCAACAGTATAGGAGCCAACTACATCGGCAGCCGATATTGGTTGGGATTGATTCATGCGCATGTCGAGCGGACCTTCGAATCGAATGGAGAACCCGCGAGATCCGGTGTCGAATTGATGGGATGAAACACCGAGATCGGCGAGAATGCCATCGACATACCGGACACCTTCTTGCCGAAGGAAATTGCGCATGTATCGAAAGTTCTCGGGAAGCAGCGTGAAGCGCTGGTCTTGCGGTACGTTTTCGTGGACATCGCTGTCTTGGTCCATGCCATAGATGTGCCCGTCCGCATTCAGGGCGTCGAGCATCAAACGGGTATGGCCCCCGCCCCCAAACGTAGCGTCCACGAATACTCCGCCTTGCTTGCTACCGACGCCGAGTCCTTCAAGGCTCGCAGGTGCGAGGACTGGGATGTGGTATGCAGCGGCGTCCATGAATCAATTCTCGTTGGAGGGTTCGATGTCCTTGCGGACCTCTTCGGCGAGCGAACCGAAGTCAAAATCTTCCACGTCGTCCAGCACATTGCGGTCGTAACGGTTTTTGCTCCACACCTCGATTTTTTCACCCAAGCCGGATACGATGATCTCATTGTCATTTGGCAATTCAATCCCGGCATGCTCGAGCAAAAGGGCTGGAACGTTGATGCGGCCTGAGCCGTCGAGTTCAACATGGGTGGCGCCCTTCATAAATTTTCGTTGAAACAGTTGGTGTTTTTTGTTGTAGCGGCTTAAGCGAGACATTTCTCGGTTCACCTTGTCCCACTCCGGTTGGGGATAGATCACCAAGCATCCTTCGAAGATGTCTCGGTTGACGACCAGTCCATGTTGCAATACGCTGCTCAATTGCTTGCGCAAGCGCGCAGGAAACATCAAACGCCCCTTGGCGTCGATTTTGCAATTGTATTCTCCGAGCAGATTTAACATGGTTCTTTTCGCTTTTCAAAATTACCCAAGATTTACCACTTTCTCCCACTCTATGACACTTTCTCCCACTTTGTGGAAAAGTTGTAAAGGGTCGAACCGTTATAATTGAGCCAGAGCAATGCACAGCGAAAAAATGGCGATTTTGCCCTGACGACGCTATTAACATGTTTTCAACAGTAATTGTGAACACAGAGAGGTGAAACGAAGCCGGTCACTGCACATTTCCCCAAGCCCGAATTGCCGTTCCTTTGTGCTTTCCGTTTTTCGAAGGGTTTAACACCAGAGCAATTATGAATACACCAGACATCATCGAGCGGGGCGATTACCGATACATCGAGGCAGGTTCAGGAGAGCCACTTGTTGTGCTTCACGGCCTCTTCGGCGCGTTGAGTAATTTCAAAGACGTATTTGACGAATTCTCTTCACGGTTCCGGGTCATCATTCCGATGTTGCCCATATACGAGCTCCCCATGCTCAAGACCAGTGCTAAGAATTTATCCGAGCACATCGAGGGCTTTGTCGACGAGTTGAAACTCGACCGAGTGCATCTGTTGGGCAACAGCCTGGGAGGACACGTGGGGCTGATTTTCACCAAAAACAACTTGAGCCGTGTGGCTTCGTTGAGCTTAACGGCAAGCAGTGGATTGTATGAAAATGCGTTTGGGAATAGCTTTCCACGCCGCGAAGACAAATCGTTCATCCGGGACAAAGTGGGGGTGACGTTTTACGATCCAAAGCATGCGACCGATGAACTTGTTGATGAGTGCTTCGAGGCGGTCAATAGCAGAGAGAAAATCCTCCGAATTTTGGCCATCGCCAAAAGCGCCATTCGGCATAATATGGCCAAGGATTTGCCGCAAATGAACACGCCAGTTTGTTTGATTTGGGGCAAGGATGACATTATCACGCCTCCAGCGGTGGCGGAAGAATTTCACGCGGGTTTCCCGGACAGTGACCTTTTTTGGATAGAGAAATGCGGGCATGCCCCGATGATGGAGCATCCGGAAGAGTTCAATCGCATTCTATCTGCGTGGTATGATGCCCGCGGCATCGGGAAGTAAAGAGGCCATGGACGTCAAGCACGCCGAATTCATGAAGTCGAGCGCGCATCCGCAAGAATGCCCGCCACCGGAACGACCGGAATATGCCTTCATTGGCCGCTCCAATGTGGGCAAATCTTCGCTGATCAATATGTTGACCAACCGGAATAGCTTGGCGAAGATTTCGTCAACTCCGGGAAAAACCCAATTGATCAATCACTTTGTCATTGATGAGGACCGGGAGAAGAACGGTGTGCCTGCGAGCTGGTACTTGGTGGATTTGCCTGGTTTTGGCTATGCGAAAGTCAGCAAGTCTAGTCGGGTGAAGTGGCAAAGGACCAGCGAACAATTCCTCAAAAGCAGGCCCAATTTGATGTGCGTAATGATGCTGCTTGACAGCCGGCATTCTGCTCAGAAAGTAGACATGGAGTTTATGGAGTGGATGGGGGAGAATCAATTGCCTTTTGTGATGGTCTTCACGAAGGTGGACAAATTGAATTTGGAGGAACGCGCTTCCTTTCTCTCGAAATACGAAGCCGAAATGCTCAAGCGATGGCACCGCATGCCACCGGTTTATGTCACCAGCGCAGAAAAAGGGGAAGGCCGCGATGAGGTCCTGCGCTTCATCGAGCAGACCAATGCCTTGTTTGAGGCGCCTTAATCCTTGAGGACGCCCAGGCGTTTCGCTAGTTCTTCAGTGAAGCTCCTGACCGCATCCGCATGGGCCTTGTCATTGGTTGCGCGTTCCAAGGTGCTGGCCATGGTCATCATTGTCTGGCAAATGAAATGGCGCATTTCCTCGACACTCATCTCCTTGGTCCACAAGTCCATGTGAACGGCATTGCCATCTTTTTCATCCCACATGGCCAAGGCCATCGCTTTTGCCACTTTGTTGCTTACATCACTGTCTTCGGCAGACCATTGGATCTGGGAAGGAACTTTGTTCTCGTCAGTGGTGATGTCAATTTGAATCTTGGAGGTGGTCATGTTGGTTGAATTTGGAGGGGCAAAGGTCGGTTGGAATCCGCATTACGCGGGCCGATAACTTTTAATAATTGGCAGCGGATCGCGCAGGTTGATGAGGTCGTCCATCGACCATTCGGGATTTTCTTTCATGAAGTCGTTGACCATGCGCAATCCCAGCCAAGCGCCCAGTCGATCCGGTCCTTCTTGGGGGATGCCGCCAATGCGAGTAAACGGTCCCTCATCGAACCAACGTCCAAACTCCATGCGGTTGGAATTGAACAACATGTCTTGGGGCTGTAATTCAAGCCAAATGGACTGCTCGTTGGCTTCCGCCCATTGCAGGTCTTCCGCGCTCCAGTCGAGCAAGTTGGCCCGAGACTCTTCAGGCAAGCATTTCTCCAATAGAAACATGATTTTCCCCCAGTAGAGCAATTCGTTGATGCATTTGCTGGAATCATAAAATCGCTCGCTGAAATGAACCAATAGCCAACCTCGCAAGGCAGTGGCTGGGATGCGCTCGGGCTTCATTTTTGCCCGCATATACTGCGGAAACATTTGGGGGGGGAGCGTCTGGACCAATGGGTTTTCGGGTCCTAAGAACCATTCGAGTCCGATTCCTAAATGGGATGACGTTGGGTAGATGGCAAAGTTGAACCCACTGTTCATCCAAGTGATCCGAGGGGTGGGCTCCGACGGTAAAAAGTGCCGAAATCGATGAAGGGCTTGCGAGAGTTGCTCTTCATTTTGGGCCAACGTTTCCGGGGAGCCCGAGGTCGAATCAATGGCGGATTCGATGGGCGTCACGTCAGGATGAACGCTGAATTCCTTGATTTTTTGGATGGTCTCGGGGTCATTGGCTGCGCCAATTCGGAGGATGTCTTCCGAATAGAATGCCCCGAATGCTCCGACGGCGTTTGTCCAGTCGGCATTCGCTTCCTTTTCACTTTGAGGCAGCGCATCGATGACTTTGCGCACATCCAGCGCCGGCGTTGTGGATTCCGCTTGC
The DNA here is from genome assembly GCA_002477505.1 of Flavobacteriales bacterium UBA7443. Classification (GTDB taxonomy): domain Bacteria; phylum Bacteroidota; class Bacteroidia; order Flavobacteriales_D; family Sanyastnellaceae; genus UA16. The sequence continues at coordinate 15,387 of DLQB01000082.1, read as the reverse complement.
AACGAAGATTCCGGCACGGCCCAGCGTTCGTCGCTGCAGCTGCTTAAGAAGATGCAGGCGATTGCTGTGGCGACGGAAAAATAGCGTTGGCCTGAGCGCGCTAGTGAACAATGCGCGGTGGGAATTGTCTGGCGATTGATTGAAATCATTGAAGCGTTGCCATTAGTTTTGAATCATTGCAAAGATGGAACAGTCAACTCGCTTTCGAAATTTCTTGAGGACCTTATTGGCAACGTCTGGTTTGGCCGTCCTCTTTTTTAGTCCCAATGACGCGCAAAGCCAAGGCTATCATTTGGGATTGCAATTGGCTCCCAATATCTCCATGGCAGAGCCTCGAGAGCTCTCCCACGAGGCCATTCAGTCGGAGGCTCATTTTGGATATGGTTTTGTGTTTGACGCCATGTTCACCGATAAATATGCGATTGGCACCGGGGTGAATGTCTTTTACAACGGAGGCATTACCCAGCACCTGGCATTTCAAGAGGACGAGAACGGTTTGTTCATTGAGGCCGTTCAGCTGGTTCAGCAGCAGCAGTATGTGGAAATCCCATTGACCTTTAAGATGCGCACCAATGAGATAGGTTATACCACTTATTTTGGTCAATTCGGGGCGGGATTTGGATTGAATGTGCGTTCAGAAGGAAGTCAAAAAACCACTTCTTTTGCGACGCTCGATTCGCTGGGAAGCGTTATGGAAGTGGTTTTTAGCCAGCCTGCACTTGAAGCAGCGGAGAGCGAACAAGTTTCGATGGCGGACCGCACTCGCCTGTTTCGCCCAAGCATGATCATTGGGTTGGGGGCAGAACGGAGATTGACGGGTTCCACTGCGCTGGTGTTCGCTTTGCGCTACAATGTGGGGCTTCGAAGCCAATACGAAGACTTTGGTGTTTTGCAATCCCAGGCAGCTGAGTCCCTCGTTTTTGAGTTTGATAGCACAACAGGGGAAGAATTGCCAGTGCCCATTCAAATGCAAGGAAAAACGGGGCAGATTGAACTTTGTTTCGGTCTCATGTTTTAATTCCATATGCCGCACCTACACTCTCCAATTCGAACCATTGAATACATCGAACAATGGTTGAAAGACTACCATGCCAAAGCAGGAACGGCGGGGTGGGTCGTCGGTGTGAGCGGTGGGATTGATTCAGCAGTGACTTCTTCGCTCTGCGCGCGCACGGGTTTCCCCACCTTGTTGGTGGAAATGCCCATTCACCAGCCTGCAGATCAGGTGGGACGAGCCCAAGAGCATATGGGTTCGTTGCAAGCTCAATATGCGAATGTCACGGTCGAGTCGGTTGATTTGACAGGTGTTTATGAAAGCTTGGTTTCAGCGCTTCCCAATGATTCGGATCAGTCAAATGGTCTGGCGTTGGCCAATTCGCGCGCCCGAATCCGGATGACCGCTTTGTATGCGCGTGCAGCGCAGCGAGGGGCACTGGTCGTTGGTACCGGCAATAAAGTAGAAGATTTCGGAGTGGGTTTTTATACGAAGTATGGCGATGGTGGAGTGGATTTGAGCCCAATCGCGGATCTCATGAAATCCGAAGTTTTTGCCCTTGGGAAAGCACTGGACGTGGTCGAGTCCATCCAAGAAGCCCCGCCCACGGATGGGTTGTGGGGGGATGACCGAACGGATGAAGATCAGCTTGGCGCCACCTATGCCGAATTGGAGTGGGCCATGCACGAGGTGAATTCGTTGGGTGAAAATTGGTCTGCTCGTGAACACGAGGTAATGGCGATTTACCGGAAATTAAATCAGGCGAATCAGCACAAAATGCAGCCCATTCCGGTGTGTGTATTGCCAGTGGATTTCCGATCAACGGATTGACCCTATTCTTCTTCTTCTTCTTTGGCCTGAATGCTCATACGGGTTATGTATTCATCCGATGTTCCTTTCCAAATGAGTCGGTAATCGCCGATGCCTAAGAAGTCCGAATCAGCGTTCAGTCGCATCGGGATTTCTGCGTGTTGCCAACCTTTCTCCATTTGCACTGCGTCGGCCAAGAGGGTTCGGTTACCAGCGGAATCTTCAGCCCACCAAGCGCCCGTTTCTTCATTGGGAAAAAAGCAACTCAAACGTGCGGTAATAGCAGCCGGTTCTTGCCAAGACCAACCGCGTTCTCCCCAGCTTTCACGCCAGGTGATTGCAACCAAGGTATCCAATTCAAGGACTTTGGGAGCAGCCTCGACCCAGCTTTGATTGGCCGGCCATTTTTCCAAGAGTTGATTGATATCGAGCACCCAAATGCTGCGGCCATGCGTACCGATGACCAATTCATTTTCACGTTCTTGAATCACAAGATCGTGCACCGGCACCTTCGGCAAATCCGGGTGCAAGACACCCCAAGTCGCTCCTGCGTCAAGGCTGGCATAGGCGCCTCCGTCGGTCCCGACAAAGAGCAGGTCTGCATGCGAGTCGGATTCAATGATGGCATTGACGGGTTCACCTGGAATACCGTACAAATTGGATGGTGGCCCCAATCGTTCCCACGTCCTGCCGTCGTTCTCCGTTACAAAGACGTACGATTCAAAATGGTCCAGCCGGTAACCGTTGAGAGCGACGTAAAGTCGCTGCTTGGCGTGGTGGCTCCAGAGCACTTCGCTGACCCATAAAGTTTGTTCTTTTTCTGAGTTTTGCGGCACCGGAGAACTCAGGGCGGTCCAGCTGTATCCGCCGTCTCGACTCACTTGGATCAAACCGTCATCGGTGCCAATGGCCAGCTGTCCAAACCGCAGCGGACTCTCATGCAGACTCGTGATGGTGCCAAAGGGGACATTGCCAGGAACGCCGCCTCGGGTCAGGTCGCCGCTCAAGGTTTCCCATTGACCTCCTTGGTCAAACGAACGATGCAGCCGATTGGACGCCATGTACAGGATGTCGGGCTGGTGGCGGCTGAGCCAAATGGGCGTTTGCCAATTCCAGCGCAAGGGTGTTTCGCCTAGCTCGTGCTGAGGGTGAAGGCTGTTGTACGATCGGTTTTGGCGGTCTTGCCGGCTGTACCAGCCAAATTGGGAGCCGGAAAACACCACATCGGGATCGCGTGGGTCAACTTCCACTTGCATGCCATCGCCCCCACCAATCATCTTCCAGCCGTAATGCCCGTTTTGCTGCCATCCTGGCGACGCTTCGTACCGCGAGGAGCCAACCCAAGTGCCGTTGTCTTGAAGTCCGCCGTAGATATTATACGGGTTCGCATTGTCCACTTCAATCGCATAAAATTGTCCTACGGCCGGGCTGTTGCATTTTATCCAATGCGCTCCGCCATCCCACGATATATTGATGCCTCCATCGTTGCCATTGATGAGGTGTTTTGGATTCGCGGGATTGGACCAGAGGAAGTGGTGATCGACGTGCACATTGGCCGCTCCAATCGAATGCCATTCACTTCCGCCGTCATGGGATTCGAGTAACGGCACGCCGGCAATCCACAGGTGATTCGCGTCTGTGGGATCCACTTGAATCAATCCGAAATAATACCCGTAGGTGTAACAGACATTTTCCAACGGTTCGGTGTGCGTGCGCTCCCAGTTCGCTCCAGATGACGGCCTCAGCCGATAAACTTCCGCTCCTGCAATTTCCGCTTCAAATAAGGCTTTATTTCCGTCTGTCAGGTAATCATGCAGTGCTTCAGGCTTTAAATCACCGTTTGCTATCTGGTCAAAAATGGCGTTGGCCGTTACTTCTTCTGGGAAGTTGTTGTCTGCTAGGAAAGCATCGAGCAATGCAGTGTCCAATTGGCCAAATTCGAGGCGGTCCATCCCGATGAATGCATCGGCTTGGTAGCTTTCGCTATCATCATCCTCGGAGGGCATTGGTGTTTGATTGTCCAATAAGGCGTAGAGCTGCGCGTCTTCGCTGTTGATTCCGCCGGCATAATAGGAGAGTCCAATGCGCCCGGTAAATTCGGATTGCGGAAATCCTTCAATGGCAGACAAGTCTTGCCAAGAATCACCTCCATCGCTGGATTCCCAAATGCGGCTCCCGGGGCCGTTGCCTTGAAAATCCCATGCGCGGCGTGTTCGGTCCCATGTAGCGGCAAAAAGGTGTTGTGCATCATTGGGGTCCATGACGAGGTCTACCGCACCGGCCATTCCATGGGCGCCAGGCACTTCGAGTGTTTTTTGCCAGGATTTCCCGCCATCTACGGTGCGGTAAATGCCTCCTGCGTGATTGGTAGAATACAAGGGTCCAAGTGCAGCAACGTGTGCCACGGCGGGGTTGTTGGGGTCCAAGACGATTTGGCCGATGTGCTGGGTTTCGGGCAATCCGAGGTGCTCCCACGTCATACCGTGGTCGTCGCTCGCGTAAACGCCGGTACCGGCATACGAGCTGCGGGATGAATTGACTTCTCCGGTGCCCACCCAAATGCGCTTTGAAGACGCGTGATAGGCGACCGCTCCGAGTGTGATGCTCAATGCGTTATCAAACAGCGGCTCAAAGCTCGTGCCGTTGTTTTCCGTGTGCCACAAGCCCCCGGAGGCATATGCAACATAAAACGACCGACCATCAGCACTTGCAAGCGCGACATCGGCAACCCGACCGCTCATGACGGAAGGGCCAACATTGCGTAGAGGCAATCCTGCTGTCCACGTGTTTTCGGAGGCGCTTCGGACTTCCTCCTGAGCTGCCATTCGTTGTTCGGTCGTAGTCGGCGCAAGCGAGTTTTTGGACCGATTGCGTTGCGCGCTTGCAGATTCTCCAAAGATGAAAATGGAAGCAAGTGCCAGTGCAATCGTGGGGAGGAGAGGGGCGTTCATTTCAATTTTGGATTGTTGATGTGACGTTGGGCATCGCGTGTGCTTTTCTTCTTCATGTTGGTGCGAAAAGCTTCGGTAAGGTCAATGCCTGTTTGATTGGCAAGTGCCATCAGTACCCAGAGCACGTCGGCCATTTCATCGCCGAGGTCGGCGTTTCGGTCGGATTCCTTTTCGCTCTGCTCGCCGTAACGTCGGGCGATGATCCGAGCCAATTCACCGACTTCTTCCGTGAGAATCGCTAGGTTGGTGAGTTCGTTGAAGTAGCGTACACCTGTCGTGGTGATCCATTGGTCTACTTCTTGCTGGAGATCTTGCAAACTCGGAGCTTCGTTATTCATGATTTGTTTTTGGTATCGATCCAAATGGTTACAGGGCCATCGTTGATAATCTGAACTTGCATGTCAGCGCCAAATTTTCCGGTTGCAATAGGTGGTTCAGTCAACTCATCCATGGCTGCTACGAACGCTTCATACAAGGGGATGGCGTGTTCGGGTCGTGCGGCACGAATGAAGCTGGGACGAGTGCCTTTCTTGGTGGAGGCATGCAAGGTGAATTGGCTAACAATCAACACTTCTCCGGAGATGTCGATCAGGGATTCATTCATTTTGCCATCGGCATCTGTAAAGATGCGCATCCCCGCAATCTTATTGGCGAGCCAATTGACGTCTTCTGGGTTGTCTGCTTCTTCAATGCCGACGAGGACCATCAAGCCACGGTTGATTTTTCCGCAAATGATGCTATCGATGGAGACGGAGGCTTCGGATACCCTTTGAATGACTGCGCGCATGGTGCTGCAAATTACAACAAGCCCAAAGATGGGTGCACGCCATTCACAGCTTGGCAAAAACTCGTGGACAATTGGTGGTAAATCGGGTGCTTTTTAACAGGAAAAAAAATGGTCTTCAACTTAATTTTACAGGCTTAACGAAAATTTCGCCATGAACGCCTCTACTGCGCCAGCTACTTTGGAACAAGCCCAGGAAATGGGACTGACGCCTGATGAATTTCAAAAGATTCAAGAGATCCTTGGTCGCGTGCCCAATTTCACTGAGATGTGCATCTACTCGGTGATGTGGAGTGAGCACTGTTCGTATAAGAATTCCATCAAATACCTCAAGACGCTTCCGAAAGAGGGTGAGCATATGCTGGTGAAGGCTGGAGAGGAGAATGCGGGGATTGTTGACATTGGGGATGGATTGGGTTGTGCCTTCAAAATAGAATCGCACAATCACCCCTCCGCTTTGGAGCCATACCAGGGCGCGGCTACAGGGGTCGGGGGAATCAATAGGGATATTTTCACCATGGGGGCGCGTCCGATTGCGCAGCTGAATAGTCTGCGTTTCGGGGATTTGAATCATCCGCGTACGAAATGGTTGCTCGAGGGTGTTGTGAAAGGCATCGGCGATTACGGCAACAGTTTTGGTGTTCCCGTGGTAGGTGGTGAGGTGTTTTTTGATCCCTGTTACCAAGTAAATCCTCTCGTGAACGCCATGTCTGTGGGGATTTTAGAGACAGACAAAATCATCAGCGCGACCGCCTCAGGGGTTGGAAATGCCGTCTACATTGTGGGGTCGGCCACCGGTAAGGATGGAATTCAAGGTGCTTCATTTGCTTCAAAAGACATCACCGCGGACAGTGCAAATGATCTGCCGTCGGTTCAAGTAGGCGATCCATTCCAAGAGAAATTGTTGCTCGAGGCAACATTGGAACTCGCCGCTACGGATGCCGTTCGGGGCATGCAGGACATGGGAGCTGCGGGCATCACGTGCTCCACTTCTGAGATGTCTGCAGCAGGGGAAGTCGGTATGGACATTCACTTGGATGAGGTGCCGTTGCGGCAGGATGACATGCAACCGTTTGAAATTCTGCTCAGCGAATCCCAAGAGCGGATGTTGGTCGTTGTTGCCCAAGGTCAAGAGTCATTGGTGGAAGGAATTTTTGAAAAGTGGGACTTGCACGCGGTTCGAATTGGAGTGGTGACGGAGGGAAATCAATTGCGTTATTTTAAAGGAGGAGAGTTGATCGCCGAGGTGCCGGCTGATACGCTGGTTTTGGGTGGTGGCGCTCCTGTTTATGACCGCGAATTCTCAGAGCCAGCTTGGTTCGCTGATGCACAAGCGTGGGACGCATCCACGGTGCCAGTCCCGACTTTGAAAGAAGCCCAGGGCATCGCGGAACAGTTGATTGAACTGCCCAATATCGCATCGAAGCGATGGGTGTGGGAGCAATATGACAGCATGGTAGGGACCTTGAATCGTGGCACGAACCGTCCATCGGATGCAGGAGTTGTAAGCGTTCGAGGAACGAAAAAAGCACTTGCCTTGACCGTTGACTGCAATGCGCGCTACGTCGAAATGGACCCGGAAGTGGGAACGGCAATTGCTGTCGCGGAGGCGGCCCGAAACATCACATGCAGCGGAGGCACGCCCAGTGCAATCACCAACTGCCTCAATTTTGGCAATCCCTACAATCCGGAAGTGTACTGGCAGTTTGTCAAAGCCATTGAAGGGATGAGCCGCTCGTGCCGATTCTTTAATACGCCGGTGACGGGCGGCAATGTCAGTTTTTACAACCAATCGGCGAAACCCGATGGGACAGCGGTTGCCGTATTTCCAACGCCAACCATAGGCATGGTTGGAATTATTGAAGACACCGACCATCACATGTCGCTTAATTTCAGCGAGAAAGGTGAATTGATTTTCATGCTCGGCGCATCAACCAATTGCATCAATGCATCGGAATACTTGAGCAGCATTGTTGGGGTGAAACGTTCACCCGCCCCTCATTTTGACTTGGAAGCGGAGGGGAAGGTACAAGGCTGCGTGCGCAAAGCCATCGAACGCGGTTGCATTGAAGCTGCGCACGATGTTTCGGATGGAGGTCTCTTCGTGACGTTGCTGGAAATGGCGATGCCCAAAGGACTAGGGTTCGATGTTGTCACCGATGATGACATTCGATTGGATGCGTTTCTCTTCGGAGAAGGGCAAGGGCGCATTGTGATTAGTTGCAAGGAAAATCAGCAGGATCGTCTCCTGGATTTGATTGAAGAATTTGACATCCCGATTGTGCTGTTGGGCCATGTGACCAAAGGAAAAATTCATGTCGATGGTGAGGCGTTTGGGTTTTGTCAAGAATGGCGAAACACCTACGATAATGCGTTGGAAGAAGAGTTGATGGATTGAGCATCGTAACCTGCTACCAGTACCCATTCAGCATGCAAAACAATTTGATTCTAATGCCGTTAGAAAAGCGATGAAACAGTGGTTCCTTTTTCTCTTTAGTCGCTCTTTTTTCAAGTCGCTTGTCCGGCTTGGATTGGTCTGGCTATTCATGATCGGGGGACTTTGGTTTTATCTCAAATTTTACAGTCGACCCGGAGCTATCCAGGACCTGCCCAATTTGAAGGGGTTCACGCTGAATGAAGTGCAAAAGAAGTTGGATTCGCTGGGACTAGAAACCATTCACTTGGACAGTATATACAGCCGCAATGGAAAACCATTTCAAGTGATCGAGCAGGTTCCTCCTCCTGGTTCCAAAATTAAATCAGGCCGGCGGATTTATGTAACCACTTACCGAAGCACGCCACCTTATGAGAATATCGGGGTGAAGGAAGGTCAGGAGCCCGGAATTGCCCGGATTATATTAGAGAACAAGGGGTTTGAGGTCGAAGATGTTTTGGAACCCAATGTTGCGCTAGTTGGGAGAGTGATTCGAATCGAAAATAGCAAAGGGGAGGTCTTGAGTGCAGACCAGAAGATGCCGAAGGGATCTTTCCTGCAGTTGATTTCCGGTACCACGACGGATGAGTTGGTTTCGGTTCCCAATCTCTCTGGGCTTACGTTAGAGAAAGTTAGGTCCCGCCTGACGGAAGCCAAACTCAGTTTAGGCCTCGTTGAATATGCTCCTTCGGTGGAAGATGAAGGGGATTCATTGAAGGCGAAAGTGTTGGAGCAGCACCTGAAGCCTTCGGCGCGAAAAACAGTAGCCGCTGGCACCGAAATTGATTTGTACCTTGGACTGCGCTGGGATTCGGGAAGGCAGGAATGAATGCGTTGATCCTTATAGAATAGTTGAGCATGCGAAAAGGAAGTCGAATGAGTTGGATGTCAGGTTGGATGGCCTGCACGTTGATACTGGGTTTTGGTCCGGTTTGGGCACAATCGCTGCAACCACAGGAAATTGAGCGAGACTTGCTCTACATGCCCATGGAGGAGATTGCTGTGCGCGATATGAGGCCGTCAGACCTCGCGGGCACGAACCACCGAGGCAGTGCGCTGTCGTTGCCTTTTTTCGATGACTTTTCTACGCTCTCCATGCCTCTTTCTGATGGTACACTTCCTGGGTTTGAAGCTTTTCAACGATGGGAGACAGGCTCTGCACGACGGACAGAAACGTTCGCGATCAATGCTCCAACCATTGGGGCAGCTACATTGGACGGCTTGAACCGATTTGGTGAACCCTACAACTTCGTCGAAGTGAATACCCCAGGCTGGTGCGATACACTGACTTCGCTGCCCATTGCCCTGAATGGGTATTTCCCAGAGTCCAATGTGCACTTGATGTTTCACTACGAAGCAGGCGGACGAGGGAATGCACCTGATATTGGTGAGGACTTTTTGGTGCTTGAGTTTAAATCTACGGATGATGTGAGTGGGGAAGTCTTTTGGACAGAAGTATGGTCTTCGGATAGCACAGCAACGAATGCCTTTGAGCGGGTTTACGTGGCGGTCAATGAATTTCCATACTTGGTGAATGATTTTCAATTTCGCTTCAGAAATTTCGGAGCGCTTGCTGGAAATGTTGACCTCTGGCATTTGGATTATGTGTTGCTCGACGATCAAATTGTACCGGCTGAATTTGATGTGGTGAGCGAAGTGGCCATTGTTGAACCGGTAACAACTTTTCTGCGCGATTTCACTCGAATGCCATGGAATCACTTCATCGCCAACCCCGCGTATTACATGCGTGATAGTTTGCTGATGCAGCAGCGTAATTTTGGAACCCAAGCCGACAACATCAATTGGGGTTTTTCGATCGATTATGAAGGGGACGTGAGCGTCTACGAAACCACAGTGCAAAACACGAATGTTCAGCCGCTGACTCCGTTCAACACAACGTTATTCATCGGCAACAACCCATTGGGAGAAAATTTTGTCTTTGATTCGGAAGTTGCAGACACCACCGCCACGTTTGCGGTTTCGGTCTGGCAGAGTTCGATTGGTTTGTTGCACACCGAGAAAGTTGGCGTCCCAGACAATGATAGCATTGTATTTCATCAAGTTTTTGAGAATGATTTCGCGTATGATGATGGTACGGCCGAAAAGGCCTATGCACTGACGGCTGCCGGAGGTAAAGTGGCGGTTCGTTATGAACTTGAAGTGCCTGACACCTTGCTCGGAGTGGCCATTCATTTCACGCCCTACTACACCAATTCGGATGATGAAACATTTTTGTTACGGGCTTGGGAAGATAACGATGGGGTTCCTGGCGAGGAGCTTATCGAGAATTATCAGTTTCATTCCCCGCAATACTTCAATGACGGGTTTGATCTTTTTGCGTTCTACGAATACGATGATCCAATCCCAGTAGATGGCAATATCCATGTGGGCATCGTTCAGGCGACCGAAGTTGGCCTGAATTTTGGGTTGGACAAGAACACAAACTCAAATGTGGGTCAGCTTCATTATTCCCTCGGGCTTGGGGGCAGCTGGTTCAATTCGGAAATAGAAGGATCTGTGATGATTCGGCCCGTGCTTAGAGCCAATAAGTCAGTGGTTTGGAATGCCGTCTCCGAGACTGATGTTTCCGCTGCACCGGCACTGCGTATTTATCCGAACCCAGTCAGTGGTGCGTCTTGCCAGGTGGAAGTTTCGGCCGCTGCAGAATGGCAACTTTGGAGTGCCTCAGGAAAGCTGATTCAATCAGGTCGTTGGCCAGCGCAGGGTATTTACTCGTGTGATTTGTCAGGACTGTCTGCTGGGCTATATGTGCTGATGAATGATGCCGGTCACAGCGTGCGAATCTTACGCAATTAATCCCATGGACGGCGATCAATCGGAAGCAGAAGACGAACAAAAGGCTACAGAGGCCGCAGAAGAAGTGGGAGAAGAGCTTTTTGAGCATCACCAGTTGCTTGCGGACCCGGGCCAAGTTCCTCTGCGGGTGGACAAATTTGTGCTCAACTTGGTTTCGAACATGTCACGGACAAGGTTGCAAGGAGCGGCCAAGGCGGGCTATGTCCGTGTTAATGGTGTTCCGGTCAAACCCAATCACAAGGTCAAAGCCTTGGATGTGGTGACGATTGAATTGCCCAATCCAATTCGCACGTTTGAATTGATTCCGGAAGAGATGGAACTGGACGTGATGTATGAGGATGAGGACGTTTTGGTGGTGAACAAGCCCGCAGGATTGGTGGTTCACCCCGGCAACGGAAATTATACAGGAACATTGGTGCACGGAGTCGCCTGGCATCTGTTGCAACAGCAGAACCATCTTCCACCGGATTTATCGAATGGTCGGCCAGTGGATGCGCAATTCAATGAAGTGATTCCGAGGCCGGGTCTGGTCCATCGGTTGGACAAAGACACTACGGGCGTGATGGTCCTGGGCAAAACGGAGCACGCTATGACCTCTTTGAGTCAGCAGTTTTTTGAGCGCAGTGTGGACCGGCGTTATCTGGCCTTGGTGTGGGGTGATTTAGAGGAAGATGGAACCATTGAAGGACACATTGGTAGAAACAGACGCAACCGAAAAATTCAGGCGGTATTCCCACATGGTGACGAAGGAAAGCACGCCACGACGCATTACACGGTTTTGGAGCGCCTCGGTCCGGTGACATTATTGGAGTGCAAGCTTGAGACCGGTCGCACGCATCAAATCCGTGTGCACATGGAGCATAGCGGTCATCCTCTATTCGGCGACGTGTCATATGGCGGCAATCGTGCCGTCAAGGGGGTCCGAGGAGGCAAATACCAGGCGTTTCTCAATAATTGTTTCGAAGTATTGCCGCGGCAGTCGCTTCATGCGAAATCATTGGCTTTCACACACCCCACTAGTCACGAGCGGTTGGTTTTTGAAGCCAAACTGCCCATGGATATGCATACGGTCATTGACCGATGGAAGTCCTATCTAGGAGGGGTGTAGGCCGCTGACGGCCTGCGTTGCCAATTGTTTAGATGGCCTTACCGTTTGCGTGCAATGTGGTCCAACGCGCGCTCGAACGAGGTTCGGGTATCAATGACACGAGTCATGGTGAACTGGATTGTCCCGTAACTGTCGTTGGTTTCTGGATTGCCCCGGAACGTTCCACCCTCGCTGTAATTGTGGTTGCCTAGGCTACCGGCTGCGGGATCGTTGATGGCCTCCAGGACACTCGCGTTGGATTGGGTGCTAATGGCTTCTGCCAATGGCGAAAGAAAGTCTGGATTCGCATACATCCCCGAGAGATCGTCCAAATAGTCGGTAAATGTAGCCCTCCATGAGCCTTCCACACCGAAAATCCATCCTTTGCCTAATCCAAACTCAAGTCCGAATCCCATGGGGATTGCGGCGATAAGAGCGGCATATTCTTCCACTTGTCCTTCTGTGCGGAGCGGACGCAAATCATACCATCGGTCTTCCCATTCGTTGTTCGGGTCGTCTGTGATTTGTGCTTGTGGATTGTGGAGTACTCCATACACGCCAGTGAAAGCGAAAAGTTTCAAGGACATTTTACCCGGCCGAGAGAAATTTCGAGGATAACTCGATTGGCCGAAGTTTACGAGCGTAAAATCCGTGCGAAATCCGAATTCGACCATGCGATTTCGGAAATTGAGGTTGCGCGCTTGTCGCGCTGGGTCTTCGGCATTTTTATCCGCTTGGCGGATGTG
>DLQB01000082.1:0-2690 GCA_002477505.1 Flavobacteriales bacterium UBA7443 | reverse complement strand
GATGATGTCGGCATCCAACAAGGTCGCTCTTGGGTCGAATTTCCCGCCGATCTCACCGAGGTAGTTCGATCCTCCCATGGACATACCAATGGACAATGGGGTGTTCTGTCCCTGTGCCGTTAGGGTTCCCAAAAGCACAGTCAAAATGGCTATTGTATTCTTCACTCTCTGCATACGACGAAGGTGGAGAATAGGTTGCAGTTTGTCAAGATTCCGCAGGCGCTGGATTTTGGACTTTTGAACAGGGGTTATTAACAATGAGGCCTACTTATTCAACAGACTCCTTCGTCGCTTCTGCGGCATTCAAATCAATTTTTCCCCGAGAAGAGTCCACTCTTCCATGGCCGCATTGAGATCGTTTTGAACGGTTTCGTATTGGTAGGATAGCTCGGTCATTTTGGTTCGATCCTCTGTTCCAACCGCGGTAATTTGTTCATCCAATGCCTTCAAATCATTTTCCTTTTGGGCAATGATTCCTTCCAGCTTTTTGAACCGATTTTGATCCTTTCGTTCTTGCTTTTCCCGCTCTTTCCGTGCTTTGTATGATTCTTTATTGGAAATGCTTGGTTGATTTTCCTTCCCTTGGTCTGAGGTGTTGGTCGTGGTTTTCGTTTTCGGTGTGGGAACGTTGGTTCCCTTTTCAGCTTCGTACGCACGAATGCTATTCGCGTGCTTTTCGTGCAAGAACTGTTTGATGTCGCCGATGTATTGTTTCAATCCTGTTGGGGTAACCTCATAAACTAGCTCCGTCAGTGAATTCAAAAAATCGCGGTCGTGTGAGACCACAATCAGGGTTCCGTCAAAGGCTTGCAACGCTTCCTTGAGCACTCCTTTGGCTCGAATGTCCAGGTGGTTGGTAGGCTCGTCAAGGATTAACAAGTTGTAAGGATGTAAGAGCAATTTGCAGAGTGCGAGTCGGGCTTTTTCGCCGCCCGAAAGGACTTTCACTTTCTTGTCGGCGTCTTCGCCTGAAAATAAAAATGCACCGAGGATACTGCGCAGTTTTTTACGGATTTCTCCTACGGCAACATCATCGAGGGTTTCGTACACCGTGAGATCGCCATCCAATTCTTCGGCTTGGTTTTGGGCATAGTATCCAATGTCCACGTTGTGCCCAATGGTCAAATCTCCCACATGGGATTCGAGTCCCATGAAAATACGGGTGAGGGTCGTTTTGCCGGCGCCATTCTTTCCAACCAGTGCTACTTTTTGCTGGCGAGCTAGGATGAAGTCGACCCCTTCGAATACAGGCTTTTGGTCGTAGGTTTTGCAAAGACGGGTCGCTTCAATGCTCACCTTGCCCGATCTCGGGGCAGAAGGAAAACGGAAACGAATGTCGGCTTTGTCAGTAGCATCTACTTCAATCCGTTCGAGTTTGTCTAGTTTTTTAATCAAGGACTGAGCAAAGGCCGCCTTATTTTTTTTGGCGCGAAACTTATTGATCAGGACTTCGGTGTCCTCAATGTATTTCTGTTGGTTTTTGTATGCCTGCTCTTGCCTTGTGCGTTCCTCCTCACGCCATACTTGGTATTTCGAAAAGCTTGATTTGAAATCGAAGAGCTTGATGGGGGTGATTTCAATGGTTCGCGTTGTCAAATTGTCCAAGAACGTCCGGTCGTGTGAAATGAGAAGGATGGAGCTAGCTGATTGCAGCAGAAAGCCTTCTAGCCACTCAATGCTCTCTAAATCGAGGTGATTGGTCGGCTCATCCAAGAGAAGCAGTTCCGGACTTGCGAGTAATAGCTTGGCCAGCTCAACGCGCATTTTCCATCCGCCAGAAAATTCACTCATAGTGCGACCCATGTCTTCTGGCATGAAGCCCAATCCTTGCAGGATGCGCTGAACTAGCTCTTCCTGAGAAGCACCACCTAACAGGTCGATTCTCTCATTTGTGGTGGTGAGCTCTTCGATCAAACGACCGTATGCGGTGCTTTCATAATCGGTTCGCTCTCCGAGTTCTTTCGTGATTTCCTCGAGGCGCCCTTCGAGGTCTTGTACCTCGACGAATGCACTGCTGGCTTCCTCAAGAATAGTTGCATTCTCGTTATGTTCCATCTCTTGCGGGAGGTACCCAACTTTTGACCCTTTGGGCATGGTCACACTGCCGGAAGAAGGTGGGTTTACGCCTGCTATGATTTTCAGCAAGGTTGATTTACCCGCTCCATTTCTTCCCACCAAGCCCACTCGCTCGCGAAGACCAATGAATAGGTCGAGGTTTTCGAACAGCGTGCGTTGGCCGAAGTGGACCGCAATGTTGGAGATGCTTAGCATGAGGTCGGCAAAGTTCGCTTATTAGCAGAGCAAAAAAAAGCCGGTCTCGAAAGACCGGCTTCTTGTTTATTATTAAATCAATAGTGCCAGAGGTCGTGCTCCAATAGGAATAGTTCTTCCTTGATGCGCTCCGATTCGGCCAATGCATCGAGCCCACGAGCATATGAAGAAATCGGGCGGTCATACACGTTGGATTCCTTGACGATGAAGCTGCTGAAGAATCGCTTCTGAAACAAATCCTCATACGTTCGGCGCTGTGCATCGTTGAGTGGATTGTAGGCCTCTGAATTTGCAAATACGTAGCGACATTCTGGGTAATACAACCAAAACAAATCTTTGAATCCTTTGGACAAACCTTCGTCATCAAACTCCTCCAGTCGAGGAGCGATTCCAATGATTCGCACGTATCGCTCACTTCG
>DLQB01000120.1 GCA_002477505.1 Flavobacteriales bacterium UBA7443 | reverse complement strand
ACTCGTATCGGAAGGATGAATGGGACACTGTTCTGAATTTGCACTGGCAGGAACCAACCCTACGTTCTGTGTCACGGATTCTAAGAGATTTCCATCCGTATCCAGCACTTCCACCTGTAATTCTACGTCAGTCTGATCCAAATTTCCAACGTTTCTAAACATTACACCGGTCAACACCCCTCCATTTTCGATCAGCGGTAATTGCTCCATGGGTGTTACCGCCAATTCCCAACCCTCTGACACATCGCCATTTGTCACTTGCAAAACTTCCAAATCATTGTTTACCGGCGCCTCGAAAATCATCACATCATCAATGCCCCAAAAATAGTGACTGTACCCCTCTCCCGTCTCCGGTGCCTGCAAGTACGAAAATCGAATTTGCACGTTTGATTCTCCAGCCGCCATACAAGAAATATCGACCGTTGTCGTAAAACCGTTTTCCGATACGGTGTTTGGCGCTTCAATAAAGTCGCCATGGCCATCGAAAGTCACCCAAGATTCACCTCCATCATTGGTGACCTGTAAATACACGGGAGCGTCTGGGTGACAGCAGTAACGGAAATACTGTTCCCATGATACGATTACGGAAGCTGACTCGGACAAATTCAATACAGGAGAGGTAAGCCAACCCTCATTATCCGAATACCCCTCCGAAATGGGTGTATTCCAATAGTCATTGTCGTAGATGACCCAACCATTTGAGGCAGAGGTAGAATTCAAAGATTCAATATTCGTAGAGAACTCTCCTGCAGGCGGATTGACACCTGAAGCAGAGCCATCTGCATAAAATCCGTTCCCGGATTCATCAACATACTGCCAGATTAACCCGCCTCCTGTATCTTCCACAGTCCAACCCCCAACGCCATTGTTACCTGCAAATCCGTTCGCGAAATCTTCGGTGAATGGAAGGGGGGTGGGCTGACCTGTAGCACTCGGAATCAACATTGCATCGATGACGTGTACCACCCCGTTATCGGCAGTAAGGTCCGCAACAATGACCTGAGCATTGTTGATAAAGACCCCATCTGCTGTGATGCTCACTGTTAAATTTTCTCCCAACAATGTCTCGATTTCTTGTCCGTCGCTCAAATCGGTTGAATAGGCCTCAGCACCTACAACGTGATACTGGAGAACGTCCCAGAAGACTGGCATTGCCACCAACTCCTCTGCTGTGATTCCAAGCGCTTCCGTCAACGTTGTAAATGCGTCATCGGTTGGTGCAAAGACCGTGAAAGGTCCTTCACCGCTCAATGGGTCAACCAAACCTGCTGCACCCAAGGCCGCTTCAAGCAAGGTGTGGTCTTCGCTGTTGATAATGACGTCAGCGACCATATTGTTCGTTGGCGCATTATTTGAACAAGAATCATCTTGGCCGCACCCCGCACACCAGCTTACCGGATCATAATTTCCTGAACCACAACTTATCGAACCATCAGACGTGAATTGTACATAAAGGCAACCGTCGGGATTCGTAGCAGCTACAAAGGACTCGGGATAAGCACCACTCAGATCAAGCAATAAAGGTGCAGTATTGTCATCCCCATCAAAAATCTGGATGTGATCAAAAAAACCTTCGATCTGTCCTTCGTAGAACAAAATCTCCATCATGGTTCCATCCCCTGGAGTATCTGGGCAGTACGTCCAAGATGAATTTTCATTATTGTCGTAACAATGAACGACCGTTTCAGCACTTTCCGCGCAAGTTATGATTCCAGCTTGAACAGATGCCCAACTCGCACTGACAAGCAACAAACACAATATGACTCTTCGGTAATTCATGGTCATTCATCTAAATTATTCGCATTCGTTTCCAAACTCGCCGAGGAGGGCAAGCAAGTCGGTTACATTGACCACACCGTCCCCGTTGTTATCGGTGGAGCATTCGGCAGCGGGTTCAGTGGTGCATCCTTCTCCGCAGCTGCCGTCATCGATGTTAGCTACAGGGCTATAATTTCCCGCTTCCGGATCGGTACAACCCGGAAACAAGCAACTGCCGTCGTCCAAGGTGGCGTAAACCAAATGATTCGTTGCCAACGGGTACGTGCAACCAGCGATGGGATTTGGGTTTTCAGCAATATCGAGCCAGACTGGATACGACTGCTCTCCTATGCTGAACGGCTGGCCGAAGATGCTGATGAACAGCTCTCCTGTCACTTGAATTTCATACAAGCCTGGCATCGTTGGGATGCCTGAGGCTGAAATGCATTGCTGCTCATTCGGGCCAACATCGCCCAATGCATAGCTCACGTCCTCCGCCCAATCTGGCAAGCCGTTGACGCCCGTCCAATCAAAATGATGCACGGGATAAACCACGTCCGTTGTTGGTTCTGCCATCTCGCTCGCAATGTGCAAAACCCACTCGCCGTCCCAAGCAACACCATGCACCGCAGCCTGCCATTCGGGATATGCAGCCGTCTCCACGGACTGCCAAGCCGCATTCCCAATGAATTCGCATGTGTACTCGAGGTATAGGCATGCAGCTGCGCAACCGGCATCCGAAACATAATTCACCGCAATTGGATCCATGCAACCGGGATATGTGCATGAACCATCTTCGATTTCTGCCGCAGGATTGTAATTGCAAGCCGCTGCATCCGTGCAATCTTCAACTATGAATGGCAAGTCATCTGCCGCCAATCCCGCTTGTTCCGATTCGTATTCATACGAGCCATCGTAATTGTAGATTACCGACGCCAGGTTGTTTTCATCGTGCCAAGAAGTCACCACGCATGAGCCATTAATCGACCCCCATTGTGAGCCATTCAGGCCGTCGCCATACGCATCATTCGTGGTAAAGGCGTAACAACCTGCCTCAGGAACGTTTACCCACCAAACAAAGACATCACCTTCCGAACCGGCTACTTCACCTTCGGCAACGGACTCAATGACATTTCCTGCGTCATCAGAAATGTCCCAGCTAATCTCTTGCGGCCAGTTGTCTGTCATGATTTCAACTTTCACTAACATGGCACTTTCCTCTGCCAGCTCGACGGCTCCAGAAGAACTGTTGTTGACATCATTGTCGTCACTGGATGTGATTTCAATGGAGAAGGACGTGCTGGCGTCAAATACGGCCGTTCCTAAATCAACGTTTGCGATTCCGTAGGTGCTGAGATCCCCTGACCAGTCATACGACAGGACTTCGGTGCTGCCGTCCATCACTGCAATGGTGCAAAACTGGAGGTTGGTCACACCCAAGTTCATCAAATCAACGCTCAAGTTTACTGGCTCTCCAGGGCAAGTAGTAGTGCCGCCTGTGTAGCCGAGCAAAGCAGGATCATTGGCCACCGATGCACCAGCGCAACTGTTCGCTTGAAAAATGGCCGCGTGATCGGCCGCACTAATTTGGCCTGACTCTGTCAACACACGATTGGGGCAGATGGTGTATATAGTAGGGTAGTAGGCGCCGGCGTAGTCATCAAAAATGAACCCAGCGTCATCGATGATAGGGTAGGACGTTCCGGTCACCCAATCTCCCTGCGTCGCCGTACCGGTTCCGTTCAAATCGTTATCGGTCGTCGTATCATCTGCCTCCATGAAGAAAATGCGCAATTCGTCCGTTCCATCCGGCCCGTAATCCTCGTACAGCTCCTCCAAGACACCGCTGGTGTGATAGCCCCAACAAGGCCCACACCACGTTGCAGAGAATTGTAAAATCACCTTCTTACCATCGTCGAGCAGCTCGTACAAGTTGTGCTCCACTCCGTTGATGTCGGTGGCCGTCCAATCCGGAGCGATGCTGCCATCGGGAAGTTGGGCGGTGGCTGCTGATGCCATCAAGGCAGCACTAAAAAGAAGAATCAGTCTACGCATAGCGAGGATGTAAAGATTTATGGACAAGTGGTGCCGAATTCGCCCAAAAGAATGAGCAAGTCGGCGATGCTGACGATGCCGTCCTGATTGGTATCGGAAGCACATCCGGATTCGGAATCGACTTCGTAAATGCAGCTTTGGTCGCCAATGGTTGCCAGAGGCGAGTAATTCAGCGCTTCTTCATCCGTGCAACCAGCGAACAAGCAAGTGCCGTCGTCATCATTGGCATAAGCGGTGTAGTTGATCGCCGTGGGATATGTGCAACCGAAGATTTCGTTTTCGTTCTCCTCGACAACAATCAATGCATCGAATACCAACGTGCCCAGCGTGATGGGTTGACCAAAAATGGATATGACCACATCGCCCACAACCTGGAACGTGTATTCCCCGGGCTCCTCCGGAATGCCCACAGCCGTGAAACACGACTGTGACTCCGTTGAAATTGATCCTTCAGGCCATTCCGCTGTCAAACCCGGCGGTAAACCGACAATATCCACCCATTCGAAGGATTCCACTGCGTAATTCGTTCCTGCTACTGGGTCTTGCACCATGGCTGGAACATTCATGACCCATTCACCTTCCCAGTAAACCCCATGTGTAGCACTTGATTGTTCGGGAAACACCCCCATCGGCAATTCCAGCCAGTCTTCAGCCCCAAGGAATTCGCACGTTTCCTCAAAGTACACGCACTCTCCCGGACACGCTGCTGCTGCGTCGTAATTGAACGCCTCGGGGTCCATGCACCCTTGAGCCAACCAAGCAACCGTAACCGTAACCGTTGTATCCCACGTGCATCCATACGTATTTGTTCCACTGAACACGTATTCCGATTGGTCTTGCAATGGAAGGGCGGTGATGCTGCTGCAATCCTCTGATGTCTCGAGGATTTGAGGCCCCCACCAATACGAACCGCAACCAACGACCGGCTCGGGATTTTCTTCGTCCGCTGCAAACGATTCATTGAATTGGATGCCCCAGTTAAATAAAAATCCGTTGTCCGACCCCCACGCGTCACAAATTTCAATCGCCCATGTCCCATTCACAGGACAGCCATCCAAGCTGCTCCAGTCTCCACTAATTTCGTAGGTACCTGAAGGCAATGTCCCACCATTATTCTCCTCCCAACTACCATTTGTGGCCTCCGGGGCCCAGAAATAGTCATAGCCAACCCCGGGTATGTTCCACTCTCCATCGATGTCCACAGGCTCACCCAAATACCCACCTCCACCGCCTTGTTGGAAAACTTGAACGGACTGCCCATTTGGACAGATGTAAGAAATGGTCAAATCCCCCATGAAACTGTGTTCCATGTTGATGTAGAGGTGATCGAGGTCCTGTTCTGCGTTGGTAATTGTGCTGCCGTCCTCAAATCCTTCAATGACAAAGCTGTTGGAATAACATTGGGTTTGGTCATCCGGGATGACCTCGGGCGCATCCATTCCAGCGTATTGTTGAAAATCGACTCCGTCGAACAGCGCGGGCCAACTCACATCGCCACTCAAATAAACCTCATCTCCTTCGCAGGCACCACCATCAAGGCTGATGTCCCAATCAGGGGATGACGAAATGGCAATCGTCAGATGAGCCGTATCTGAGACTGTGCATTCCATGCCCAAGGAATCCAGGTCCACAGCTTCAACCACCAATCCGATTTCGTAGACCCCTGCCTCCAAAGAAACCACTGCGACATCATTATTGATATCAGCTTGCCCAAGGTCTCCGATCCACTCATAATTTGAAATACCCAATGCCGCCCCACTGAAGGATTCTCCTCCTTCTAAACCAATGAGTTCACCTGGGCAGGCGTAAATCACACCGCCATCTAACCCATTGATCAAGGCCACAGGTGGTTGACAATCCAGGTCCGCGCAAAGTGTACCGGTACCCATGACGAACGTCGAATCCGTGGAGACCGTTCCACAGCTGTCTGCCACCGTGAGGTGATAGACTCCACTTTCGAATATTTGGCTAGCATTGAGGGTTGTTAACCATGAAACCACTTCTCCTTCATATTCCCAAGAACCGTACTGAACAGTCTCTTCAATCGTTGGGGTAAAGGCGGAAGACCACAAACCGCATTCCAGTGAAATGGTGTCTGGAAGGTTGATATCGATGGGAGGAAACTCGCTTTCAATTGTTACAGAAGCTTCAGCCGTGTAACCGCAGCCATCGGTAACAGCCACTGTCAATTCTTGGATGTTTTGCCAAGCCGACCACAAAAAAAAGAAGCTTGGATCAAACCAAGACGAGAATTGTTCCTCCCCCAATTCATTGGCCCAGAGGTAGGCATACACTCCGTCTCCTCCCGTCGAAGCAGCTACAACCTCCGCAGTTCCGTTGCAAGGAATGACTACGGGTGAGGAAGGTAGAGATACCGTCAATTCGGAAAACGTCAAAACTTCAACTTCAATCGCAGCAGAAACCGTTTCTACGCCACAAGTGTCTCCAACCATGACAATGGCAACGTCGCTCGTGTCGCTTTGAAACCAATAACTGGATTCATCGGAGCCATCATATAGCCACTGGTAAGTGTAATTACCATACCCTCCAGAAACGATGGGACTCAACTCAATAGCCAGCCCTGCGCAAGCCGTGGTTTGATATCCTTCGACGCTGAAAGCTGCCGGAATGTCGACAAGTAAAATCGAATGTTCGGTCTCCAACCCCTCACCATCGCACGCCAGAGGATGCGAGACAGAAAAACCAATGAACTCATCCGCCTCCTCCAAGCCATCGTTAATCGCGACGATGTCAAACTCGATGGTTGACTCCCCAGCGGGAATCAAATTCGCTTGAGGGAGAGGAATGAAGTTGCCGACATCATCAAAAAGGCCGAAATCCACTCCATTGATTGCAGAGCCCAATTCCCAATCAATCATAGCCCAGTAAGAATCTTCAAGTGACACGATTTCGGGTCTTGCAATGCTCACAGTTGATGTGCCGCATCCCTCAAAAATGGAATCCTCGCTGCCCACGTCCGAAACGTCGGTTACATATCCTATTGCTGGCGAGGCGAAGGAGCCTTGCTCCAACACCACATGAGCGCCCAATACCGTATCGGTCCCATCTGCAATAGCCAGTCGAATGTGATACACCTGACCACATTCCACAGGGTGTGACGCCGTAATTGGGACGGTATAACCATTCGAACAAACCACATTTCCATCAGCGACGCCCGCAAACCACTCCGAATTCAAGAATTCATTGACAGAGGAGACCGTGATCGGCAACAGCGGGTCTGAGTCGGGAACCACGGCAATGTTGATGGCTCCGTTTGGAAATTCTTCCGGGGCAGCGTAAGGACCCTCAATCCCCGGTCCGCTGAGGAAGAAGGCAAAGACATCGTTGAATTCGGAATTGATCCACGACGAATACTCCCCCGACGAAAATGCAAAGTTGAACGCCAACGTATCCCCTTCAACCATAAAATCAAATTCAAGCGATGCAATGTCGTTGACATCTTGAACCGTAAATGACTGACCGATCAAATCGGGAACCGAATTGGCGACGTTCAACAAGTCTTGGTCCTCCCCTAATCCGAGGCAGTCTTCGCAAAAATTCAGATCGCACACCAACGCTCCTGCAGCATCCGAGCTCATCACGAGCCCTTCACCAATCGAAAAAACCTCTTCTGCCCCGCTCAAAACACCAATCTGACTGGCACCTCCGCTATAGGTTATGTTAAAAGCCTCGACACCTTCGCCGAGCAAATAATCATTGACATATGTCTCGAACAATAAGCCGGTTTCAATGCTGGGCATGTTTTGACCCAGAGCGTGAAACGCGCTGCCAAAAAACGCGAACAGCACGCATGCTGTAATTTGAAAAAAGCGATTCATTTAGCTAGATTGATTCAACAAAATACAACAATATCTTGAAGAATAAACAGCTCATCGCCATTTGAGGCAGCTTCAGCGCACTATCCCAACGCTGCCTGCACCCGGTCCACCGCGTCGAGCTTCTCCCACGGGAACAACTCGACGGTTACCTCGACTTCATTGCCCTCGGGACTAATAAATTTCTTGGTCTTGGTCTCGGGTTGACGCCCCATGTGCCCATAGGCTGCTGTTTCCTCATAAATTGGGGTGCGAAGCTTAAAATGTTGCTCGATGTCATAAGGCTTGGTCGGGAAGATGGCTTGAATCTTGTCCGCCAATTCACCGTCGGTCATGCCCGCGCGACTCGTGCCGTAAGTATTGACATAAAAACCGACAGGTTCTGCAACACCAATGGCATACGCCAATTGCACCAACACCTCGTCGCATACGTCTGCAGCCACCAAGTTTTTGGCGATGTAGCGCGCGGCATAAGCTGCTGAACGGTCCACCTTCGAAGGATCCTTTCCGCTAAACGCACCGCCACCATGGGCACCTCGACCGCCGTACGTATCAACAATAATCTTCCGGCCCGTCAGGCCTGTGTCGCCATGTGGACCTCCGATCACAAAGATTCCGGTGGGGTTCACGTGCAACTCAATGTCATCGCCAAACAACGCTTGTACATTCGATCCCATTTGCGCTTTGACCCGTGGGATCAAAATATTCTTCACATCCTCACGGATCTTGCTGAGCATCGCTGCTTCGCCATCAAAATCGTCGTGCTGTGTAGAGACCACAATGGCTTCAATGCGTTCAGGCGTATTGTCATCCGCATATTGGATGGTCACCTGCGATTTGGAATCGGGCCGCAGGTAAGGCATTGGACTCGGAGACTCGCGGCGAATGTCCGCCAATTCCTTCAACAAGCGATGCGACAAATCCAAAGGCAGCGGCATGAAATTCTCCGTTTCACGGCACGCATAACCGAACATCATGCCTTGGTCACCGGCGCCTTGATCCTCGGGATTGGCCCGTTCAACTCCTTGGTTGATGTCTTTGGATTGCTCGTGAATCGCGCTCAGTACACCACACGATTGCGCCTCGAACATGTAATCGCTTTTGGTATAGCCGATTCGGCTGATTACCTGCCGAGCGATGGATTGTACATCGAGGTACGCACTGCTCTTGACCTCGCCCGCCAAAATGACCTGGCCTGTCGTAACAAGTGTTTCACACGCCACTTTCGAAGTGGGGTCAAAGGCCAAAAATTGATCAATCAAAGCATCGCTGATCTGATCAGCAACTTTGTCGGGATGTCCTTCAGAAACGGACTCGGAGGTAAAGAAATAGCTCATGATAAGAAACGCTAAAGTACAAACAGGAGGTTTTTATCACCGAATTAAACTTTATATTTGCATTGCTTATCGCGAAAGACGGAGGGAATTGGCCCAATGAAGTCTTGGCAACCCGGGAATAAGGCCGGGTGCCGCATCCTACCTGAGGACATGTCCGAAGGAAAGATGAGCCTACCTGACGGTATACCGTCCGGCTTTTGTGCAAGCACTCCGTAATTTAAATGCACATGGCCTCCTCGGAATCAACCACTACTTTCCCTTCTGCAGCATCCATTGCTCAACGCACCTCGCTGCTCCATGCTGCGGCCTCCAATCGCATCCTTGTTTTGGACGGAGCAATGGGCACCATGATCCAACAACATCGCCTGACCGAGGAAGATTTCCGGGGCAAGCGCTTCGCTGAACACTCCGATCCGCTCAAAGGAAACAACGACTTGCTGTCCATCACGCAGCCTGAAGTGATCGAAGGCATTCACCGAGCCTACCTCGAGGCCGGTGCCGATATTGTGGAAACGAATACCTTCAGCTCAACATCCATTGCCCAGGCCGATTACGGACTTCAAGCACTGGCCTTTGAATTGAATGAAGCATCCGCTCGAGCGGCTCGAAAAGCAGCGGACGCCATTTCCACCCCCGAGCGCATGCGCTTTGTGGCCGGTGCCCTCGGCCCCACCAACAAGACCGCTTCTCTTTCTCCCGACGTGAACAACCCTGGTTTCCGAGCCATCACCTTTGACGAACTGGTAGCGGCCTACCGTGAACAAGCATTGGGGTTGATTGCCGGCGGAGTGGATCTACTGCTCATCGAAACCATCTTCGATACGCTCAATGCCAAAGCAGCACTGTTTGCCGTTCACGAAGCCTTCGACGAAGTAGGAAGCGAACTGCCGATCATGATCTCGGGTACGATCACCGATGCATCAGGGCGAACCTTGAGCGGACAAACAACCGAAGCCTTCTTGATTTCCATGGAGCACATGCCATTGTTCAGCATTGGTCTGAATTGTGCGCTCGGAGCCGAACAATTGACTCCTTACTTGGAAGTCTTGGCGAACAAAGCCCCTTTTCGTGTGAGCGCTTATCCCAATGCGGGACTCCCCAATGAAATGGGCGAGTACGATCAAGATCCCCGAGCCATGGCCAATGCTGTGCTTCCATTCTTGGAGCGGGGCTGGATCAATGTCATCGGCGGATGCTGCGGCACAACGCCGGAGCACATCCGAGCCATCGCTGAAGTGGCGAAGTCCTTCCCACCCCGTGGCCTGAACTCTCCATTGAGCGACAAGATATGAGCACATCCACCCCTCACCGACCGCTAAAACTTTCCGGACTCGAGCCGCTGATCGTGACACCCGAGTCCAACTTCGTGAACGTCGGCGAACGCACCAATGTGACGGGAAGTCGTCGGTTTGCGCGTCTTATTCGAGAAGAGCAATACGACGATGCGCTTGCCATTGCCCGCGACCAGGTAGAAGGCGGTGCCCAAATCATTGATGTAAACATGGACGAAGGCCTCATCGATGGGGAACTCGCCATGACCACGTTTCTGAATTTGATTGCCGCTGAACCCGACATCGCTCGGGTCCCCATTATGATTGACTCCTCCAAGTGGTCCATTATCGAAGCGGGCCTCAAAGTGGCACAGGGCAAATGCGTGGTGAACTCCATTTCCATGAAAGAGGGCGAGGCGGAATTTCTCCGTCAAGCTCGCTTAATTCGTCGGTATGGCGCCGCAACGATTGTCATGGCGTTTGACGAACAAGGGCAAGCCGACAATTTTGAGCGTCGGATTGAAATTTGCCAACGCGCCTATACGTTGCTCACCGAACATGTTGGATTCCCGCCTGAAGACATCATCTTCGACCCCAATGTTTTCCCTGTGGCCACGGGAATGGATGAGCATCGACGCAATGCCATTGACTTCTTCGAGGCCACTCGATGGATTCGGGAAAATCTACCGGGCGCCCACGTCAGTGGAGGCGTCTCCAATGTCAGCTTCTCCTTTCGCGGGAATCCCGGTGTGCGTGAAGCCATGCATTCCGCCTTCCTCTACCACGGCATTCAGGCGGGAATGAACATGGGCATTGTCAATCCCAGCATGCTGGAAGTTTATGACAGCATCCCAAACGACCTGCTCGAGCGCGTCGAAGACGTACTCCTCGATCGCCGGGAGGATGCCACAGAAAGGCTCCTTGCCTTTGCTGCGACCGTCGAATCCAAGGGGAATGAGCGAGAGAAAACAACCGATGCGTGGCGCGAACTGCCCCTCGAAAAACGCCTGGAACATGCCCTGGTAAAAGGAATCACGGATTACATCGAGGAAGACACCGAAGAAGCAAGATCGACCATTGGCTCGCCCCTTCGGGTGATTGAAGGCCCCCTCATGGATGGGATGAACGTGGTTGGCGACTTATTCGGATCGGGAAAAATGTTCCTGCCCCAAGTGGTTAAGAGTGCGCGTGTCATGAAACGAGCAGTTGCTTACCTCACCCCTTATCTCGAGGCGGAAAAAGCAAAATCCGGTGCCCGAAAAGGCGCTGGAAAGGTTTTGCTCGCTACCGTCAAAGGAGATGTTCATGACATCGGGAAGAACATTGTGAGCGTCGTGCTCGCTTGCAATGGCTACGAGGTCATCGACATGGGCGTGATGATTCCGAAGGAACAAATATTGGACGAAGCCGTGCGGCAAGAGGTGGACATCATCGGACTCAGTGGCCTCATCACGCCTTCTTTGGAAGAAATGATCGACGTAGCCACGGAAATGAAACGCCGGAACATTCAAACCCCATTATTGATTGGAGGCGCAACGACGTCGCGGGTGCACACCGCTGTGAAGATCGCTCCACATATCGATTCCCCAGTCGTACACGTCAACGACGCGTCACGCGCCGTTCCAGCCGCGTCTGCATTAATTTCCAAAGAACATCAGGCAGCCTTTGCGGAAGGCGTCGCGGCGGATTACGCCAAGGTGCGCATCCAATACCAACGCGACCGTGCCAGAAAAAAAATGGTCAGCTTGGAGGAGGCCCGTGGACGAGCGCCACAATTGGACTTCAGTTCCATTGTGCCTCCCAAAAAACTCGGCATTCAACCTTTGGATGAGCCATCCATCGCAGCAGTGCGTGCTTTCATCGACTGGTCGCCGTTCTTTCGATCATGGGGCTTGGCCGGTGCTTTTCCACGGATATTAAACGATGAAATCGTTGGAGTCGAAGCGCAAAAGCTTTACGATGATGCGCAGCGCAGGCTTGACGCATGGGAACGCGATCCATCAGGCATAGCAATGAAGGCCATTCACGGGATTTTCCCCGCCGCCCGCAGCGGTGATGAAACCATTACATTGTTCGATTCGAGCGATCAAACGCGGGCATGCGGTCAGTTTGAATTTCTAAGGCAGCAAATCGACCAACGCGACGGGGTGCAACGTTCCTTGGCAGACTTCATCGCCCAAGGCCAAGCACCCTGTGACTACCTCGGTTGCTTCGCTGTTGCCGTGCATGGCATCGACCCGTTGGCCGACCATCAGATAGCAGAAGGCGATGATTACGAGGCTATTTTGATCAAAGCCGTGGGCGATCGCCTAGCGGAAGCATTGGCGGAATGGCTGCATCAAAAAGTTCGTCGTGAAACGTGGGCTTACGCGCCTGAGGAATCCCTCAGCAACGTGGCCCTGATCAAAGAACAATACCAAGGCATCCGTCCAGCCCCTGGCTACCCCGCTTGCCCCGACCATTTGGATAAAAAGCAAATCTGGACATTGCTCGACGCGGAGAATACCGTTGAAGCCACACTCACAGAAACGCTGGCCATGCAACCGGCTTCAGCCGTTTCCGGATATTATTTCGCCCATCCTGAATCTCGTTATTTGGGGGTAGGGCTCATCGCAGACGACCAAATTCAAAGCCTTGCGCGCCGCCGTGGCATTCCGCTAGAAAGCATGAAGCGTTGGTTGTCCGCCAATCTACTTGACGCATGAAAATCACACAACACATTTCGGAAGCAAAGGAGACGCTTTTCAGCTTTGAATTACTCCCCCCACTGAAAGGCGAAAACATCCAACAAATCAACGGAACAGTGGAGCACCTGTTGGAGTTCAACCCCGCTTTCGTCGATGTGACGTACCATCGGGAAGAATACCTCTACCGGGAGATGACGGGGGGGCTTTTGAAAAAACGAACGGTTCGAAAACGACCCGGTACAGTGGGGATTTGTGCAGCCATCAGCCATAAGTACAACCTTGATACCGTGCCCCACATCATCTGTGGTGGATTCACCAAAGAGGAAACGGAGAATGCCTTGATCGACCTTGATTTTGTGGGCGTAGAAAATGTACTTGTGTTGCGGGGAGACCCCATCCGAGGGGAAGGTCGGTTCAAGGGAGAAGCGGATGGACACAGTTATGCCATTGACCTGGTGAATCAAGTGGCCGACATGAACCGCGGAAAATACTTGGATCCGGAATTGAAGAATTCCAACGCTACCAACTTTTGCCTGGGCGTTGCAGGGTACCCAGAAAAGCACTTCGAGGCGCCCAACTTGTCCAGTGACCTCCGATGGCTGAAACGAAAAGTTGAGGATGGGGCGGAATACATTATTACCCAAATGTTCTTTGATAACCAAGCATACTTTGACTTTGTCTCAAAGTGCCGAGAACATGGAATTGACATCCCCATCATCCCCGGATTGAAGCCCCTCACCACGAAGGGCCAATTGACCTCATTGCCCCAAAATTTTCATGTCAATATGCCCGATGAACTGGTGCGGATGGTTGAGAATGCCGCCTCGAAAGAGGCAGTCAAAGAAGCAGGAGTTGCCTGGTGCATCCAGCAAGCCAAAGAACTCAAGGCGGCCAACGTCCCAGTTCTTCACTTTTACACGATGGGCAAAGCCAATCCTACAGCTGAAATCGCGCGGGCTGTATTTTAAACGGCTGTTCCACAATTTGAATATTGAAGCATTCAACATTCGTGTTGAATCAGAGTGCTCCCTATTTTTGCAATCAGAAAAAGAAGCCAACCATGAGCCAAATTGACAACTACCTCCAATTGCAAGGAGCAATCACACCCGAATTCCAGCAGAGCTTGAGCGCTTCAGACGCCATGGACTTGCTGAAAGCGGGAAATGACCGTTTTGTAGCAGAAGAACCCGTGAAGCGCGAGCGACAGGCCTTGCTCAACGGCGCTTCCAATGGTCAAGCACCATTCGCCGCTGTGCTTGGATGCATCGACAGCCGAGCCCCAATTGAAGAGCTGTTTGACGCAGAAATCGGTGATCTATTCGTTGCTCGCGTAGCAGGAAACACCGTCAACGGTGACATTTTAGGCTCTTTGGAATACGCCTGTAAGTACGCTGGTTCAAAAGCAATTTTGGTTCTTGGACACACCCAATGTGGCGCCGTTAAAGGCACCTACGCGCAACTCGAAGACGGAAACCTCACTGGACTGCTTCAGCGCATCGAGCCCGCGGTAACAGCCATTCGTTCTGAAGTAGGTGACAACCCTTCAGACGCAGCTATTGATCGCTGTGTCGCCAGCAATGTGGACCTGGTTTGCGATCGCATTCGAAAGGAAAGTGACATTCTTCGGACGATGGAGGCAGATGGCGCAATTGTCATCGCCGGAGCCATCTACGACGTAGCTACTGGAAAAGTTAGCTATCGCTGAAGGAGAGGCTGCGCCCTGAGGCTGGGAAACCCTATTTTTCCCGGAAAAACAAACGGATTGTCACACCCGACAGCTCGTATTCCGACCGGATGTGATTCTCCAAGAATCGCTTGTAAGGATCCTTCACGTACTGAGGAAGATTGCAGTAAAAAGCAAATGTTGGCGTCTGCGACTGTATTTGCGTCACGTACTTGATCCGCACCATTTTCCCCTTGTACATCGGTGGCGGCTGATTCTTCATGATCGGCAGCAAAAAGTCATTCAATTGACTCGTGGAAATCTTCCGCTTGCGGTTTTCAAATACTTCCATAGCCACCTCAAACGCTTTCAAGATGCGTTGCTTGGTGAGGTTGGAGGTGAACACAATCGGAACGTCGGTAAAGGGAGCTATCTTCTCACGAATGGAGGCTTCAAATTCTTTCATGGTATCGGTATCCTTCGATATCAAATCCCATTTATTGACCAGAATTACCACTCCACGGTAGCTGTTTACCACTTGCCAAAAGATGGCTTGGTCCTGGCGTTCCATTCCATTTTGAGCATCCAATAAAAGCAAGCAAACATCACTTTGTTCAATGGAACGAATGGTTCGCACCGTGCTGTAAAACTCCAACTGATCTTCGATCTGCTTTCTTCGCCGCAATCCAGCTGTATCAATCAACTCAAAATCAAAACCGTACAGATTGAAGTCGGTGTGAATACTATCGCGTGTCGTTCCAGCAATGTCCGTGACAATGTTACGCTCACTGCCGACCAAGGTGTTGATCAACGTACTCTTTCCAACATTCGGCTTTCCAACAACAGCAAACTTTGGCACGCCCGTTTCCTCGGTAATGGGCTCGGCTGGGAGCAATGCCACCAACGCGTCTAAAAAATCACCCGTTCCATAGCCACTGGATGAACTCACTGGATGCACCGCTGATTCGAGACCCAACTTGTAAAACTCTGAAGTGAAACCATCGTGTGAACCAGTGTCAACTTTGTTGCACGCTAAGACAACCTCTTTTCCACTCTTCCTCAGCAAACGCGCGATGTCTTCATCCAAGTCTGTCAGCCCTGTCTGGGAATCCACCATGAATATTATGACAGCTGCTTCCTCAATACTTATTTGAACCTGTGCGCGAATGGCTGCTTCAAATGCATCGTCACTCTTTGTGATCCAACCGCCTGTGTCTATCACCGTGAACTGACGGCCAATCCATTCCGCACGACCGTACTTGCGATCACGCGTGGTGCCGCTCGTAGGATCTATGATGGCATCCTTTGTCTCCGTCAAACGATTGAACATTGTAGACTTCCCAACATTGGGACGTCCCACTATGGCTACCAAATTATTCATGGGCTCGAAGCTACTAATTGATTGGTGAACGCGCCTTCAAAATGTGAAGACAAAAAAAGGGCCCTCCGAAGAGGGCCCTAAGAACGGCGTCGACATACTCTCCCGCGAAAGCAGTACCATCTGCGCTGGTGGGCTTAACTTCTCTGTTCGGAATGGGAAGAGGTGGACCGCACCGCAATAGACACCTAAACGACATGATGGACAGGGATTCCGAGCGATCTCGGTCTGTCTCATCAAATGAGAACATATTGGTAGAAAAACTAGCCTTTATAAGCTTTTGGGTAATTAGTACCGCTCGGCTGTGACATCACTGCCTTTACACCTGCGGCCTATCAACGTTGTAGTCTTCAACGACCCTCAACAAGACCTCATCTTGTGGTAAGTTTCGCACTTAGATGCTTTCAGTGCTTATCTCATCCATACATAGCTACTCAGCGATGCAGCTGGCGCCACAACTGATACACCAGAGGTATGTCCATTCCGGTCCTCTCGTACT
>DLQB01000016.1 GCA_002477505.1 Flavobacteriales bacterium UBA7443 | reverse complement strand
GATGAGCCTGGCGAATACCTTGTTTCTTTGGTGGTTTCGGATGAGAATAGCTGCACGAGTGTCAACTTCGAGGTTTACCAGGTTTTGGTGTCGACCATTCCCATCTTCAATGCTGACTTTAGTACTCCACTTTGCGCGGGTTCTCCAGGTTACCTTGATGGAAACCCTGTCCAGAGTATAACGTGGACTGCCTTGCCTCCATTGGCCGTGTCTGAAAATGCAGATTTGCCTGACAACACAGGAATACCCTTTGTCTCTGAGTTGCCCATCGATTTTTTCGACGATGGCCAAGTTCTTGAGGAATGTGATGACATTGAATTGATCACCGCAAATATTGAGCACAGTTTTATAGGCGATTTGACAATGTCGGTGATTTGTCCCGACGGCACGGAGGTGATCCTCATGGAAAACGGACCGTCAGGAGCTGCAGACCCGAATGGTTGTACGCCCAATGATGTGGGGGGCAATGATCTGGGTATCGTGGATGTAGAAGGTTTTGATTATTCGTGGGACATGGATGCGGAATGGGTTCTTGACGACGCGAACAATCCAGATATTGCAAATCCTGTCCCCGCAGGAACCTATTTGCCCTGTGGAGATTTGTGCGACTTTGTTGGGTGTCCGCTTAATGGCATTTGGACATTTGTCATCATCGATCAATGGACTGCTGACAATGGTACATTGTTCGAGTGGAGCATTGATTTTAACCCCGAAATTGTGCCAGGAATCACCACTTTTACGCCCACGATTGGAGCAGGCGTGGATTCGAGTTATTGGCAAGTCAATTCGGGGACTTATGGTGTTCAAGCCATTGATCCGTTGTCGGATTATGTGAACCTTGAATTTGATGAACCGGGAGTCTATGACTTCACCTATACGGTAACCAATAGCTTCAGTTGCAGCTGGGACACCACAGTTGTAATTGACGTAGTGGAGAATCCGGGCAATAGCATCACAGCGGGGCCGGACCAAATTTTTTGTGGAGATCCGGTCGAGTTACAAGGTGCTTTCCTTGGAGGTGGAATCTCACCCTGTGCGGGAAGCGCTGAAACGGTCGTTCATTGTTACGACAACAACGAAAACACATCTTGGACGTATTGCCCGGATACTCCAGGAGATGGAACCATGATGGAGATCTTGTTCTATGCAGGGCAAATCGAAGGTTTTTTTGATCACATCCAGATTTTTGACGGGGATGACAATACGGCGCCTTTATTGCTTGATCTGAGTGGTGCCTATCCCGAGTCCTTTGTTGCCGCGACCAATCCCGACGGTTGCCTCTATGTCCAATTCACATCGGATGGTTCTATAAGTTGTGGTTCAGGAAATTATGATCCTGTTAGCTGGTGTGCGGGGTGCGGCCAAGATGCTTGTGGGTTCATGTGGAACTGGGTGCCTGCTGACAATTTGACCAACGCGAATAGTGCAAACCCGATTGTGGAGACATTTGACGGTTTCCCAACCGAATACGTCGCGTTTGTTGAGCCCATTGGATTGGAAAACTGCGCAACTACGGACACGGTCCTCGTGGTGCCGGGATTCATATTCACGACAACCTTCTCCGACCCTACATGTGTCCTCACAGATGGTACGATCGCTGTAGAGATAGATGAACCACCATCGGAAGGGCCATGGACCATCGAATTATTTGAAAATGGTGCATCTGTTGAAACGGTGATTTCCAATGGCGGTGTAGATGTTTTTGATAATCTCACGGAAGGCAATTACTCCATAGAACTAAGTGACGCGATTGGATGTGAGTATACCGTTCCGTTTGTTCTGAGTCCTCCGCAGCCGATGGATTTTGATTTGACGCCAAACCCAAACATTTGCATCAATGGCTTTGCCACGCTTGAGACCAGTTCGGATATGGATCCAGGTCAAACCTGGACATACTCGTGGGACAATGGGTTGGGCACCGGTGATGTTCAAGTGGTCAATCCGATTGTTGACACGGATTACACCGTTTTTGCGACGGATGTCAATGGTTGCACCTCTGACGCGCAAACGGTTACAGTTCAAGTTTATGATTCATTGAACGTTTCTATTAGTGCTCCTGATTTGATTTGCGGTGGGGCCTTTGCCGAGCTTGAAGCTGACGTGTTCAATGGCGGAAGCGGCGCGGGCTATTCATTCAATTGGTCTTGGCAAAACAATCCGGTCGGCGGTGATGAAAGTTATTGGGTCGATTATCCTCAGGCGACAGGCACATATTGTGTTACGCTGACCGATAACTGTGAATCTCCCGCGGTGACGGAATGCGAAGAGGTCGTCATCGAAACGCCTATCCCAGCCGCTTTTACTTCTGATACTACCCGTTCTTGCGTGCCGGGTGTTTTTCAATTCGAGTCTTTGGTCGATCCGGCACTGATCGCACAGACGGAATGGTTC
The DNA here is from genome assembly GCA_002477505.1 of Flavobacteriales bacterium UBA7443. GTDB lineage: Bacteria > Bacteroidota > Bacteroidia > Flavobacteriales_D > Sanyastnellaceae > UA16. The sequence continues at coordinate 1,236 of DLQB01000016.1, read as the reverse complement.
TTTGGTGATGGTGAGCTGTCGTATGATACGAACCCTGCGCATGCTTACCTCAGTCCGGGTTCGTATGACATTACTTTCAATGTCACCTCTTTGGTGGGATGTGAATACGGGAATTTCCAGCCCAACTACTTGCAAGTGTTCACACCGCCTTACGTGGGATTCACTGCAACGCCTCAGCCAACGCGTGTGCCGGACACGGAGATTCAATTTGAATCCGTGAACAGCACCAATGTTGTTGACTGGTTCTGGTTGTTTGATAGTATCCAGTACTTGGGAGCTTCCAACCAGCCCAATCCTTTATTTGAGTTCCCAATTGACGAAGGAGGAAATTATCCAGTAACGCTAGTTGTAACCGATGAGAATGGCTGTTCATCTCAAATCACCCGAACCATTGAGATCTTGGATTTGTTTTCTCTCTACATTCCAACGGCATTCTCTCCAAATAATGATGGAACCAATGATGCTTTCTTCGCGGTCGGAACGGATATTGATCCTGCTCGTTTTTCCATGCAGGTCATTAACCGATGGGGTAACTTGGTCTTTGAGACGACGGATGTAAACGAAGTCTGGTACGGCAAGTCGAATGATGCTTCTGAGCATTTTGCTCAGGACGGTGTGTACTTCTACCGAGTCGTCGTATACAGCTTGAGCAATCCTGCTGAACGAAAGGAAATTAAAGGTGCTGTTAGCGTGATGAGGTAAGATAAATGCGGAGGAATGCGCAAGCAGGGCTCTGACTTTGGACCATGAAAAAGCCCCCGTGAAAACGGGGGCTTTTTCATTTCAGATGGATTCGACTCAATCCACTTCCAACAGTTCATCCATAGTTCCGGTCGCAACGCTATGATAATTGGGCCGAGCCTTGCTGTAGATTCCAAGGGCCATGTCCTTTTGTCCTGTTTCGACCATAGCGCGGTAAAGAGGCGTTAAGAATTTCCGTCGGCCTACCTTGATCAAGAACGATTCAAGGCGCTCATAGGAGGGCGTGTAATTGCTTCGAATGCTTTGTTCTAGCCAAGCAAACAACACTTCGTTGTTGCCAGTGATGGAGATTTTCCAGGCTTTGTCCAGTTCCTGCATGCGTTCAGCAGATGTACCGTCATCCAAATTGGAAAGGAACCGATAGCGTTCTTGGTAGACCCATTGGTCCCATGGTAAGTTCTGCGTTGTGGTTTCACGCGCTTCCCAAGCTGCGAGGCTGGCATCGACTTGCTCAATACGCTCAGAACGAACCTG
>DLQB01000125.1 GCA_002477505.1 Flavobacteriales bacterium UBA7443 | reverse complement strand
CTGCTGGTCTTGTTGATCCTGCTGGTCCTGCTGGTCTTGCTTCATGCGAATTGCTTGAGCCAAATTGAATCGGGCGGCATCATGTCCGGGATTCACCCGCAAAGCTGATTTGTAACCTTCAATCGCACCATCCAAATCCTGTTCGAGCATGAGGCTGTTGGCCGTGTTGTACCACGCATCAGCAATAAGTGATTCATCTTCTGTTTTGGAAATCGCCCGTTGGAAGGCTTGGCGGGCTTCCGTCAGTCCTTCTTGATTTTCCAGCATCGAACGACCCCGGTTATACGCAGCGATTGGAGCGAGCTCAGAATGCGCTTCGCCCAATGCAAATAGGCTATCTGCACCTTCCTCGCCATTTTGAAATTGTTGGATTCCTTCGATGATCGAGGCTTTTGCGAACGAATCATTATTCTGCCCAACCATCGTGGTGTGACAGAACAATAAGGTGCACAAGGCCAAGCCGACATGGATGTTTTTCATGCTTTTCATGGATTTGGAGTAAGGCGTCGGCGGAACAAGTCAGAACTCATTAGCCCTTCGAGGAGGAGCATCGCAACGGCAAAGATGAAGAACCAATGAAAGTGGTGCGTGTAGTCGGTATAGGACATGGTAGCGACTTCTGCCTGTTCCATGCCATTCATTGCTTGCAAAATGGGGGAGATGTTGACCAACCCACCAGCGGCTTGAATGTAACTTCCATTTCCGGCACGAGCGGTCTCGATGAGTGTTGCCTCGTCGAGGGTCGTAACGATGGGATTGCCGTCGGCGTCATTTTTGAATCCCGACGGACGGCCGTAACGGTCGTAGAGCGGGATGGGTGCTCCCGATGCGCTTCCCATGCCAATGGTATGCACTTCAATTCCAGCTTCTGCAGCAGTTGTCGCTGCCTTGACTGCGTCGTCCTCATGGCTTTCCCCATCCGTAAATAGTACAATCATTTTGGAGGCAGGAGACGATTCTGAAAACCCCGATGAACAGACTTCTATGGCCCTGCCAACCGCGGTGCCTTGCACTGGGATTGCTCCTGTATTGACGCCCTGAAGAAACAGCTTAGCAGCACCATAATCCGTTGTTATCGGGCATTGCACAAATGCATCGCCACCAAAAATCACCAAGCCTATTCGGTCTCCATCCAGTTGGTCAATCAAACGTTCAATGCTTCGTTTGGCCACTGCTAGGCGACTAGCTCCGAGGTCTTCCGCTTCCATGCTCTTGGAAACGTCTAAGGCAACCATGACATCGACGCCTTCGCTTTTCACTTCTTTTAATCTCGCACCAACTTTAATGTCCAAGATTCCAATGAGCACGGCAGCAAATGCAAGGCGCCAGACGAAAAACTTCCATCCGTGCAGCTGTGGCCGCCAATGGGGTAAAATAGTTGGCCAAAGTTGCTCATCGGCGAGCATGCGCGCCAGGCGCTGCTTGCGGTTCAGGCTCCAAACAAAAACGCCAACCACGACGGGCACTAGAAGTAAAATGGGCCACCAATCCGAATGTTCAATTTGTACATTCGGAGCCACTTGCCGCAGGCTGTACCAACCGGATAAAATGGCAATCCAGAAGATGACTTCAGCCAAGGCCAGCGATACGGCTGTGCTGAATACTCGAAACCCTTGCGCTTGCTTCGGATTCGGTGAATCGGATGATGGCGTTTTGATCGTACTCATAGCGGCGTGCGGATGATCAAATGTTTGAGGATGAATTCAAGCAACAAGGCGAAGGCTGCAGCCAGGGCAAAGGGTAAGAATTCTTCTGTCTTTTGATTGTAACGGAGCACATTGAACCGGGTTTTTTCCAAGGTGTCAATTTCGCTATAAATACTGGCGAGTTTGTCTTCGCTCGTGGCACGGAAGTAACGTCCTCCAGTCGATTTGGCTACTTTCTTCAGGATGTCTTCATCAATTTTCACTTCAATCCAATCGTACTGGAATCGGTTGCCCACTTTCCGAACCGGACTGCGCGCTTTTCCGATGGTTCCGACGCCGATGGTATAGACCCTAATCTCATTCAACTGGGCCAATTGAGCCGCGTCGATTGGATTGATCTGCCCCGCATTGTTCACGCCATCTGTCAATAGGATGATGATTTTGCTTTCAGCTTCCGAGTCTTTCAATCGATTGACCGCAGTGGCTAGCCCCATTCCAATGGCCGTACCCCCCTCGAGCAATCCTGTTTCCAGTTCTGAGATGCCATTCATCACAACGCGTTGATCCGTCGTCAAAGGGATTTGAGTGAATGCCTCTCCTTCATAGGCCACCACTCCGATGCGGTCGTTGGGGCGTTCGTTCACGAATTGGATGGCCACTTCTTTGGACGCTTCCAATCGGTTGGGAGAAAAATCCTTGCTCAGCATCGAAGCCGAGAGGTCAAGGCTGAGGACAATATCGAGGCCTTCTCGCGTGAAGTCCTCCACTGAGGAGGAAGATTGAGGACGAGCAGCAGCAATGCAAAGCAAGCCAATGGCCAGCGTTTTGATCGCGTAAGGAATTTCAGGAAGCAATTGATGCAATCGGTTCTTCCAATTGATCTGGTTGGGATCGCCGCCCCAGCTCCATTTCATTCCATTGAATCCTTTCGGCTGTTGCTTCCGCGCCCGCAAGAATGCATGCACCAGCATGGTAAGGGCCAACCACAGCAGTTGAGGAGATTCCCATTCAAAATGCTGATTGCTGTAACGCAGGGCTAGTGCAAATAGTCCGATGCCGATCAGGTGTGGAAAGAGTGGAAGTAACCAGTTTTTCATGGCGCTTCGGTTTCATTGGCTTCCTTGGAGGGAATCGTATTTTCGACAAATCCAATGGAGCGGCTCACGATTCGCTGGTGATCGGCAGTTTCAGGCGTGAGTTTTGCGAATTTCACCAGATCAGCAAGCGTAAGCACTTCGATCAACGTTTCCATTTCATGGGTGCGTAAGGGCAGTTGATTGATTCCACGTTTGATTTCTGCGGTGGATCGTTCAAGGGCAGGGAAGTCAAAACGGTGTTCCAGGTAGAGCCGCAACGCCTCACTCGCAGCTGCATGGTGCGCTTTTACCTGGCCTTTTTTCCAAATTGCATCGCGTTGAATTCCTTCCAACGTGCGGAGTGCAATGACGTGAGCGGGTTCTAACGGGATGCGCGGAGAAGGCTTTTCCTTTGGAACGAATGGCTCACGTTGCTTCCATTTTCGGTGGACCCACAAGCCAATTCCAATCATTGCTAGAAGGAGTATGAACCATGGAAGCCACTGCTGCATTCGTTCTTGCCAGCTCCAGGAAGTCAGCCGCAGCGGCGCATGGCCGGCGATCTCACCCGATTTTCCAGGCTGTGGCATGAGCACTTGAATGCTGAGGGGATTGCTTTTAAGTGTTTCCTCGTTCCACGTTACCTCAATCGGTGCAATGGCATGAAACCCGCTATCCCAGTGGGTTACCGTGAGTTTTTGAATCAGCTGTATGCCCGCATCTCCGTTGGGCAATTCCATTGCAACCGTATCCAGGTCTTGAGCTTCTATGATTTCGAGCCCACCGCTGAGGGTGTCCTTCCAGGCGGGCCAAATGAAGGTTCCCGCACCATTCATGGGATTGCGGGAGGCCGCGATTGTGAGCGTTGTCTGATCACCCAAGGCAATTACATTCGTATCCAATGCCATCGAAATGACTTGGGCATTTGCTCCGTTTACTCCGGAAGCAAGCATCCAAAAGAGGACAGGAAGCAAGGCAATTGCTTCGGTTCGGCGGCGAATGAAATCAACCACGGCGATCAAAAAGTTGCATGAGCGGTTGGACATACGGTCGGTGGGTGCAAAGGACGGCTTGGTCAACACCTGAACGCGCAAACATTTCCTTCAACTCGGCTTCGCGTTTGCGCTCAGCGGCATCGTGTTTTTTTCGGGAATGCCGGTTGCCACTATTGAACCAGTGGTGCAATCCAGTTTCGGGATCCTGTATCGGTATCCATCCCACTGCAGGAACCGCTCGGTCGAGAGGGTCTGTCACGCGCAACGCAACTAGATCGTGTCTGCGACCGGCTTGCTTCAACGTTTTTTCAAATCCACTGTCCCGGAAGTCCGAAATCAAAAAGGCGATGGTTCTTTTTTTCATTGCGGACAGGAAGTGTTCCAAGGCGAATGAAATGTCTGTTTTGCTGCCAATGGGTTCGATTTCAATGATTTCTCGGATGATTCGCAGGATATGCGATCGACCTTTTTTGGGCGGAATGAACCGCTCAATGCGATCGCTGAACAAGACTGCACCGACTTTGTCGTTGTTTCCCATTGCACTGAACGCGAGCACAGCACTCAGTTCGGTAATGAGCTCATGCTTGCTGCGTTGCTGGGACCCCGTGGCATTCGAGGCACTGATGTCGATGAGCATAAAGACAGTCAGCTCGCGCTCTTCCTCAAAAACCTTTACATACGGATGGCCCATGCGCGCCGTAACATTCCAATCAATCGTTCGGATCTCGTCGCCATGCTGGTATTCGCGGTTTTCGCTGAAGGCCATGCCACGTCCTTTGAACGCGCTGTGATATTCTCCCGAAAAAATGCGGTCACTGAGTCCGCGGGTCTTGAGTTCGACCCGGCGTACGCGTTGGATGAGTTCCTTCGTGTCCATGGTCATTGAAATTCCTGTCGCCCGATGAATTTAGGGAACTTGGACGTGGTCCATGATCTCAGTGATCAGCTGCTCTGCGCTGATGTTCTCAGCTTCTGCCTCAAAGGTGAGCCCAACGCGGTGCCGGAGCACATCCAACGCGATGGTTCGAACGTCCTCTGGCGTCACGTAGCCGCGTTGATTCAAGAAGGCATGTGCTTTTGAAGCGATGCCGAGTCCGATGCTCGCTCGGGGGGAAGCGCCGAAATTGATGAGCTGCGTCAAGTGTCCGAGGCCATAATCATCGGGGTTCCGAGTGGCATGCACCAAATCCACGATGTAGCGCTCGATTTTCTCATCGAGATAAATTTCCCGGATCAGCTTGCGGGCCGAAACGATTTCGTCGGTCGACACCACCTTTTGCGGAGACTGCATGCCTTCCGCCGACAGGTTGGCTCGGATGATTTTTTGCTCTTCTTCCTTGGTGGGGTATCCAATGACAACTTTCAATAGAAAACGGTCCACTTGGGCTTCAGGTAGGGGGTATGTGCCTTCCTGTTCTACCGGGTTTTGAGTGGCCAATACCAAGAAAGGTTCGGGCAATTTGAATGATTCTGGGCCGATGGTCACCTGCCGTTCTTGCATCGCTTCCAACAACGCACTTTGCACCTTGGCTGGGGCACGGTTGATTTCATCGGCAAGAACGAAATTGGCGAATATCGGTCCCTTCTTTACGGAAAACTGCTCCTCTTTTTGATTATAAATCATGGTACCAATCAGGTCAGCGGGGAGCAAATCTGGTGTGAATTGGATTCGGCTGAATTGGGCATCTACGGATTCAGAAAGACTTTTGATCGCGAGTGTTTTGGCTAAGCCGGGAACGCCTTCTAACAGGACGTGTCCATTGCCTAAGAGTCCAATAAGTAGCCGGTCCACCATCCCACTTTGCCCAACGATAACCTTGGATAATTCCATCCGGAGTAAATCCACGAATTGACTCGATTTTTGAATGCGGTTATTCAGAGCACGGATGTCCGGAGCCCCTGTGGTATCTGGTTTTAATGTGTCGGTCACCGCAGTGTTTTCCGGTGAAGGTGCTGGGTGTTCTGCCGCAGCTGTCGGTGGAGTCTGTTCTTCCATATTACAATTGTTCTGTGCTCATTTGTCTTCCAACACTTGCGAATATACCTTTCGGCTATCAGTGAGCAATTGCTGAGTTTATCAAATCATGTTAAAGCCCTATGAACACAAATAAACACGAACCGGTCAACGGCGCCTCCTTTCAATCAATCATCGATTGTGTTCGCGAATTTCACGATCGCTTCGGAATTCGAAATGCACCGAAGTTGGAAGCGGCATTGCCCAAGGATACAGTGGAGTTGCGGCATCGCCTCATGGCAGAGGAGACTGAAGAATACTTGGAAGCGGCGATCGCGGGAGACGCAGTGGAGATTGCCGATGCGCTGGGCGATCAGCTTTATATACTGTGTGGAACCATTTTGAGCCATGGAATGGAGCATCTGATTGAAGACGTCTTCATGGAAATACAGGCGTCGAATATGTCGAAACTGGGCGCGGATGGAAAACCTATTTACCGCGAAGACGGCAAAGTCATGAAAGGAGAGCACTATTTTAAACCTCGCATTGCCGAAATTTTGAACCGTGAACCGGTTAGCGAGGCTCAAACAGAGGCATGAAGAATCTTTTCTATTGGGCGGTAAGTAAGGCGAAATCCGGAAATTTCACGTGGTTGAATCTTGTGTTCAAACGGGTGTTGCCATTCAATGCACCGCACGGGATTAAGATTGTTGGATTGAGTGAAAGCCAGGTGAGCGTCGTGCTTCCGAGTCGCCGATCCAATCGAAATCACCTCAAAGGAATGCATGCATGTGCGATGGCGACCGCGTGTGAGTTCTGCTCTGGAATGGCGGTGTTGATTCGATTTGATATGGCGGATTACCGATTGATCATGAATCGCTTGGAAGTTGATTATGTGCGGCGTCCCGGGGCGGGAAATTGCACGGCCATTGCAGATATCCCACATGATTTGGAATCAAAAGTGAATGCAGAAATCGAAGAATCGAAAGAGGGTGTAAGCCGCTTTGTGCTCCCGTCGAGACTTCTTGATGCCGAAGGCAATGTGGTGGCGGAAGCGCAGGTACATTGGCATGTAAAGCCATGGAGTCGCGTGCGGCACCGGGGATGAATCAATCCGTATTGCTCGGATGTTTTTCATGAATCCCGTGCCGACAGGCCTTATCTTTGCGGCGATTAGAAAGACGACAAAAGCATGATAAACATCACCCTGCCCGACGGCTCACAGCGTCAAGTGGATTCCGGAACGACGGCCTTGGATGTGGCCATGAGCATCAGCGAAGGTTTGGCCCGCAATGTGCTTGCGGCAGAAGTGAATGGCGAAGTATGGGATCCCCAGCGCCCCATCAGAACAGATGCCACATTGAAACTGCTCACGTGGAAGGACGAAGCCGGAAAAAGCACGATGTGGCACAGTTCGGCTCATTTGTTGGCAGAGGCACTCGAGGCGCTGTATCCCGGGGTTAAATTCTGGGTGGGGCCACCGATCGAAAATGGCTTTTACTACGATGTAGACTTTGGAGATCAAACCATCACGGACAACGATTTTGGTGCGATCGAATCGAAGATGATGGAGTTAGCAAAGCAGAAGAATCCTTTTGTTCGATCAGAAATGAGCAAAGCCGATGCAATCGCTTACTTCACGGAAAAAGAGGATGCCTATAAGCTTGATTTGCTGGAGGGATTAGAGGATGGTACAATCACCTTTTACAAGCAAGGAAACTTTACGGATTTGTGCAGAGGGCCGCACATGCCGCACACGGGA
>DLQB01000160.1 GCA_002477505.1 Flavobacteriales bacterium UBA7443 | reverse complement strand
GCTTCGAATTCAATGGGGCGCCGGCGAGCGATTTGCGATTCAGCCCGATACAGTTCAAGAGGCACTTCCTTGGTTAAATCACCCAGAGTCCACCAGATGTCGTCGGTCAACGAGAAGGCCGCTGCATTTTCGACGCACCAACGTTCCATGGACAGGAATTGCGAGGAGTCCAGCGAGGTCATCGCTTCCCGGATGGGATCCATTAGAGCGTCCAAAACAGCCGGCGCATGGATGAAAATAACCCGAACGCTGTAATCGGTAAGGATGAATGAGCTCTTGTTTCGATCGTAATAAGCCGCGGCGTCTTCATCGGACACTTCGCTGTTCAAGCGTTCGTTTACGTATCGCTCCTTGTAGGCGTGCAGGATCAATGCGTTCCGGTACGATGCGAGTTCACGTGTGAAGTCTGTTTCATTCTCAGGAAGCCACAGCTCGGCTTGGTGGACCATGACTTGTTCACGAATCCACTGATCCATATACCGCGAGGCCATGGTGATGGAATCTGCCGATGAAGTTCCGAGAGGGATGTGATTCTCAATTTCACTTAGCGGTAGGTTTTGATCATAAGCACGAGCGGCAATAGGCTCATTGAGAATGGAACGCTCGTCATTTTGATCGCAGCTCATGAGTGCGATTCCCACGAGGAGTGAGAACCAGGCCCAATGCATCCGTCGAACCGCAAGCACCAAGCTCAATCCGCTAGGTTTTGCAACAAATCACGGTTGATTTCAACGGTTGTATTGCCTCGCAGCTCACGGATCCATTCGGCTTCCAAAAAGTCTTGGTAAGCAGCAATTACCTGCCCACGGGCTTCCATCAGCGACTTGGGTTCTGCGTCGCGCAAATCTTGGATGTACACCACAATGGTTTCGCCGCCGGCCCCCTCATAGGTTGCTGTTCCCGTGGACAGCGTTCCCGCAGCATTTTCGGCCAAAATTTGGTCTGCCCAGTTGTTTTCACCTTCGCTAAACAGTCCAGACTCCATGCGCACCGCCGTGCTGTTTTCCGCATTTGCCTCACGCTGAAAGGCCACCAGGTCTTTGCCTTTTTTGATGGCTTTCTTGGTGGCTTTTACCACCTTGTCATTGGCACAGGTGAAGATGGTTACTTCTGCTCTTGGTCCCCACATGAAATCATTGCGGTGGGCCGCATGAAAGGTTTCGAGTCCGGCAGTGTCCTTGACCGCTCGGCTCCAGACTTTCTCGTCGGTCAATTCAAAGAGTAAAATGCCATCATGGTATTCCTCCATGAGCAGGCGAAAGTCATTGTGTTTTGCCTCCAATTGCGTGTCTTCATAGTCGAGCATCAGTTTCTCTGACCAAATTTGAAACTGTTCATCGATTACTTCACCGGTCGCTTTTTCCAGGTTCCGGATTTTGGCTTTGTTGAGGTAATCTGCGAAGTCTTGCACTGTGGCGGTTTGTCCGGCGAGGGTGACCAATGTTTTGGTCCGATCGCTGCTTCGTCCAATTTTCAATTCGTGGTTGGGAAAGAAAACGCTGTCTTGGCGCTCAGCATAACGCTTGACGCTGGTCAGTGCAGCCGTGTTTGCTGTGAAGCCATATTCTACTTTGAGGTTCTGAAGGAAGGAGGTTCGGGTCAATTCGGAGCGGCTGTCTCGGCTGACGCGCTTTTGAAGTTCCCTTTTGGATGCCTCGAAATCCAACGGTGCACGGTATTCCAGTCGCTTGACAATGTGCCATCCGTACGATGTTTGAAATGGCCGTGAGATGGCCTCGTCGGCTTTCAGACCAAAGGCAGCATTCTCAAATTCCTCGACCATTTTTCCGGTGCCGAACCAGGGTAGCTCACCTCCTTTCCCGGAGGTGGTGGCGTCTTCCGACATTTTCATGGCGAGTTCCTCCCAAGGCAAGCCGTTTTGGAGCAAGTCATAAACCTGTCCGATGCGGCTTTCGGCCTGAGCTGCCTCGTCTTCGGATGAACCTTCCTTGGTGCGGATCATGATGTGGGCGGTTCGGATTTCTCCTCGGGCGTCTCGTCTTCCTGTCACTTCAAGGACGTGATAACCGTAGCGCGTACGAACGATCTCGCTCAATGAGCCAACAGGGGTGTTGTAAGCGGCATCTTCGAACGAATAAATCATTTGAAAGGCACTGAACCAACCGAGGTCTCCGCCGTTATCACGGACGCTTGGATCGTCAGATCCGCCTTTTGATTGGGCTACTTTTTGAAAGTCTTCACCGTTTTCAACACGTTTGCGCATGGCCAGCGCACGCTTGTATGCCTTGAGCGTGTCCGCAGCAGAAGCTTCCGCGCTGCACGAAACCAGAATGTGGCGAGCGCGCACTTCTTCTTGTTGCCGCTCCCAAGCTTGCTTCACCAAGTCTTGCAAGAGGTCATTATTGGTCAAATACGGACGTGCCAACTGGGTTCGATAACCGGCCAGTTCCCGCTGGAATGTCTCAATGGTATCCATGCCCAACGCCTCCGCAGCCTGGACTTTCAACTTGAAATTGATGAACAGTTCCATGTATTCGTTGAGCGCGGCTTCTGTTATGACGCTGTCTCGGTTGTTTTTCAAAAACACATGCTGGAAATCAGCTGCGTTGACTTCTTCGGTGCCAACCGTGAGAATGGTTCCTGATTCTTGCGCGTGCTGAGCAAGTGGCATCACCCAGATGAGGGCAAGGGCTCCGAAGAATCGGATAACGAGGTTATTAGGAGGGGTCATGGCGTAGGTAAACTGCTTGTGGTTTCGTTCTATTCGGTCTTGTTGTTGGTTCAGCTGCGATCCAGATCGCATTCAGCGAATACTGTAATTGGGTGCTTCGCGCGTAATGCTCACATCGTGCGGATGACTTTCCTTCACGCCTGCGGAGGTGATGCGAACGAACTGTGCCTGTTGCAAATGTGCGATGTCCGGAGCCCCGCAATAGCCCATCCCAGCGCGCAATCCGCCAATGATTTGGTGCATTACTTCTTGGACATTGCCTTTGTAGGGAACACGCCCTGAAATTCCTTCAGGGACCAGCTTTTTCAGATCATCCTCAGCATCTTGGAAATAACGGTCTTTGGAACCTTTCTGCATGGCTTCCAAGGATCCCATTCCCCGGTAGCTCTTGAAGCGACGGCCTTCGTAGATAATGGTTTCACCTGGACTTTCTTCGGTGCCGGCTAGCATGGATCCAATCATTACGGTGTGTCCGCCTCCTGCCAAACCTTTGACGATGTCGCCGGTGAATCGAATGCCACCGTCAGCGATGACGGGAACTCCCGTGCCTTCGAGGGCTTCTGCAACGTCCATGACGGCTCCCAATTGGGGAGCTCCAACACCTGCGATGATACGCGTGGTACAAATGGACCCAGGTCCGATGCCAACTTTGACGGCATCCGCACCCGCCGCGACCAAGGCCTTCGCCGCAGCTGCCGTCGCGATGTTGCCACAAACGACATCGATGGAAGGGAAGGCTTGCTTCACTTTCGCTAAGGTCTCCAATACCCCTTTGCTGTGGCCATGCGCCGTATCGATGATGACCGCGTCAACACCTGCATTGACAAGGGCTTCTGTTCGTTCCATGGTATCGTGGGTAACGCCCACTGCAGCAGCCACACGCAAACGGCCAAACTGGTCTTTGCACGAATGTGGAAATTCGCTCAACTTGATGATGTCTCGGTAGGTAATCAGTCCCACCAACTTTCCAAGAGCGTCTACCACGGGAAGTTTCTCGATGCGGTGTTCCCGAAGCAACTCTTCTGCACGTTGGAAATCTCGGCCATCTTGGGTGACGATTAAGTTCTCGCTCGTCATCAATTCCGAAATGGGACGGCTCCTCTCTTTTTCAAATCGCAGATCGCGGTTGGTTACAATACCGACCAGCGTGTTCGACTCGTCCACCACGGGAATACCACCAATGCGGTGCTCCTTCATGATTAGCAGGGCATCCCCTGCTGTCGAATTCCGAGACAATGTTATCGGATCTTGGATCATGCCGCTTTCTGAGCGCTTCACCCGACGCACTTCTGCCGCTTGCTCTTGGATGGTCATGTTTTTGTGAATGACACCAATTCCGCCTTGGCGAGCCATCGCAATGGCCATGGCACTTCCCGTGACGGTATCCATTGCCGCAGAAATCACGGGAGTCTTCAGCATGATATTGCGTGAGAAAGGGCTTTCTAACTGCACATTACGTGGCAGAACTTCAGAATAAGCTGGAATCAAGAGGACGTCGTCGTAGGTCAAGCCTTCTCCGACGATTTTTGGTTTTTGTGCAGTGGCCATGGCGGGCAGTTGAATCGTAAGGCCGCAATTCACGATTGCCCCTCGGGGCACGTGCGAATCACGATTCGCGCAAAGGTAATCAAAGCGCGATTACTTGCGCGCTTCTAATGCGCGCATTCACATGATTTTGCAAAGTGCGAAGTTCACTCGCTGATCAACAAGGTCATCATCCCTTGTTCTTCAAAGATTCGTCCAGATCCATCTTGGATGGTGATGAAGAAACCGTATGCTCCTTCGGGTGCGGGTTCGCCGTTCAACTGGCCGTCCCATCCATTTGCCACTTCCGTCGTGGTGAACATCAAATCGCCCCATCGATTGATGATGTCCAATCGGTAATTGGCAAAATCGGCAAAGCTGATTACCGGTTTAAATTCATCATTGTAACCGCCGACAAGCATGGCATTGGGCACCCAAATCACAGGCTCTTGCGTCAGGCAGAGTTTGTTGGATAGGGCATAATTGATGGCGCCGTCTGGGCCAGCATTCGCGTCTGTGGCTTCGATGATGTAACAAAAATCTCCCGGGCTCAATAGCATGTTGCTCACATCGTCTTCAAAGGTCAAGACACCCGATGGCAATTGGGTCAATACCTCTGAACTGCCTCCGTTGTTGGTCTGGCGATAAATGCGGTAGCCAGCTGTGGCCCCGGGGAAATCCGCATACGGCGTCCAGTGCAAGGTGTTCTTGAGGAGTTCATAATCCGAAATCCCTTCTAAGTGGACCGTCGCCGCTGCATTGGAGGCGCCGACTGAATCGCCGCAGTCATTGTAAACTTGTACGCGGTACTGGTAACTCATCGCATCCGTCTCGGCCGTCACATCTTGGAATTGCAAGGTCATGCCCGCCACACCTTCTAACGTCGCGAGGTCGAAATAATCCGGGTCTTCCGCGCGCTTGCGTTGGAGGGTATAGGCGTGAACATCCGTGCAGTTGGGGTCCAAGTCCACAACCACATTGACCGCGCCGCTGTCGCTGACTGTTGCCCGGCGGAGGGAAGTAAATTCGGGCGCGCCCGGATAACTGAAATCCAAGGTGCGCACGTTGGATAAAATGGAAGAGCCATCGGTTGTTTGCGCGGCAACGTGAAATTGGAAAGTAGAGCCGAACGTTCCTTCTTCAAAGACCCATTGCCCAATGCTCCCGTCCAGGGTTTGAATCATTTGAAGTCCTGACCAATTGCCACTGCCTGTTGGGCTTTCTTCGTTGATCCAGATCTCATAACCTGCAAAATCTCCCGGTAAATTGAAGCCGCCGGTCCATGTCAACGTGGCTTGATCCGAGCAATTCGCGCTCGTCGCATTGAGGAAAATGCTGCTGGCGCAAAATGCACTGGCGGCTCCCGGGTCGGGTTCCCCACCGACAAAGCAGGAGTCAAAGGCTGCGACGTTGTAAGATTCAATGTAGGCCTGCACATTGGAATTCAGGTCCAAGTAGGAGGTGGCGGTGGGGTCAAATAGGGTGTCAATGGCCATTTGAAATCCCCCGTTGCAGATGTAAATGATATAACCTGCCAAGTCCTCTGCTGTGCTGGCCTGCCATTCCACATTGGCTTCCTGAAAGACATAATCCACTTGAACCGCTGTGATCAGTGGAGGGTCAGGATCGAATTCATCGGACAGTGTGCTTTCTGCTTGATTGGATTGCTGGTTGCAATAGTCAAGCGTGTTGGGTTGCAAAACCCTAAAAACAAGATCACCACTGCACTCATCCAAGGTATAAGGCGTTGTCATCATGCCGCCGTTGTCCGCTACAAGGGCGATTTCACTCCAGGAACCGTCGGCTTCTTCCAATTCAACGGAAAGTGGCTCCGGGAAAAGAGCTGGGACTTCGCTTCCAATCCAAGGGCTGTTGAAGTTCAAATCCACCGTGCCCGGAGTCAGGGAAGGGTCCGCGGTCAGGTGTATGCTGCAGAGCGTATCAGACGAGGGACCAAATGTGCCCGCCGGGCCCTCGGTCACGATGAAGTAACACAATTCGGTGGTGTTCGCATCGTAGGTTGTATTCACAAACGACGGGTTCGCAGGGTCGGTGGGATTGGGGATGTTGTAGGTGTCCAAAACCAGACCGCTCGAAGGCTCGAACAAATGAATGGTGTACTGCACAAAGTCTCCGGTCGGGTCCATCGCTTGGTCCCACGAAATGGAGGCGTTGCCGGCTTGGTTTACTTGCACGCACTGCATGGTCGTTTCCAACTGACACCAGCCCGTTTTTGTCGTGCAAATGCTGAACACAAAAAGGATCACATAGGCGCCCATCGAGCACAAGTTGCTCTTGTTCAGTTGTATGTGCATGTCTTTTTTCACGAGCCTATGGCAAAATTACAAATCAAATCGTCGCTTGCATCTCATTTGTAAGACGTTACAAACATTGCCTTTGTTGCATCTGCCCAAGAATGAAGGTACGAAAGGTGGTCGTCGATGGTTGGAGGCTCAGGCTTTTGTTTCGGGTTCGTCCCCGTAGGCGCCTGCGCCGTATCCGCCATAACCATAACCATAACCGTAGCCGTAGCCGTAGCCGTATTTGTAGGCGTACTTCGCGTAATACTGGCCAAACCGTGTGGCGCGAATGTTGTTCATGACCAGCGAGGCGTGGCTCAGGTCATTTTGACCCAGCAATTCTTCGAGGTGCTTGATGCCACGTTTTGTTGCTTTTGCAGTGTTAGCCACTAACAAACCCGTATCTACTTTGCTCATGAGCAGCAGAGCATCCGTGATGAGGAGCATGGGAGGGGTATCCAAGATGACGAAGTCGTACTCCGCTCGTAATTTCTCCAACAATGGATCCATACGGTCGTTCATGACCAATTCAGACGCATTAGGCGGCACAGGCCCCGCGGTGATCACAGTCAAGGTATCAACGGGTCCCGCTTGGCCCATTTCATCGGCAGAACAACGACCGATGAGGTAGGTGCTCAGGCCCAATTGATTCGATAATTTAAAGTTCTTGTGGATCTTTGGTTTGTGCATGTCGAAGTCAACGAGTACGACCTTTTTTCCGGTTTTGGCCAGGACCGTCGCTAAGTTGGAAGAGACGAACGACTTTCCTTCGCCCGGATGCAACGAACTGACCAGGATGGTGTTGGCACCTTCTTTAGCGAGCAGGTATTGCAGGTTGGTCCGAAGGCTTCGAAAGGCTTCGGTGATTTGCGCACGGGAGTCCGCGAGGATGGCCAGCGGATTCTCGTCAATCCCCGGATAATGGGGCAGTCCAACGACCACCGGGATGTCCGATGCTTCCCGCAGCTCTTGCGTCGATTCAATGCGCTCAAACAGCAGCATACGCGCAAATGCAATCGCCAGAGCGATCAGAGCACCGTAAATCGTGTAATTCCGGATGGTCAGTTGCTTGTTTGGGCCGATGATGCCCGCGCTTCGCGCAATTTCAATGATGGAAGCTTCCGGGGCTATGCCCGCGCGTTGAATGACGTTTTGCGCTCGCGCTTCCAACAAGTAGACGTACATTTTTTCATTGACCGTCAATTTCCGTTCCATGCTGAAGATG
>DLQB01000011.1:2629-3236 GCA_002477505.1 Flavobacteriales bacterium UBA7443 | reverse complement strand
AGAAAAAGGCGCAGCCTTGCGGGCCGCGCCTTCTCATTAATTTTACTTCAAGATTCGTCAACGCTTCATGCGCTGAGGCGAATTCGGCATTCCTACTCAGGAATCACTCCTCACAAGCAGAGGAGAACACCGACAGAAACGTCAAGATATCCTCAATGGTGACCAGCCCGTCGCAATTGCAATCAGCAACATCGGCCCCCAATACACTGGCACCGCCACTTCCCGGCATTCCTGCGAGGAGCACCATCAAGTCCGTGATGTCCCGCGTACCATTGGCATTGAAATCACCCAAACACGCATCTTGAACAGATGCTGGAATCGCATTTGCACAACCCGACAGTCCATTGGCGTAGGTGAAAACGTACTCGCCGTTGGGAAGGTCGTACGGAAAACCGTCGCCGGACATTTCGCCGTCAGTCGATTCCCATGCAACGTCCCAAGCGTCCCAATCACCTTCCAATTCTGCGATGTCCAAGCCGTCGCATGTGGTGCTCGTCAACTCCATCGCCGGCATGGCATTGAAGTGAAGTACAAAACGACCCTCGTAAAGCGTCTCCGCAGGAACACTCACCGTTAGCGTTTCAACGCCCATCTGAGCCTTCTCTCC
>DLQB01000011.1:0-2544 GCA_002477505.1 Flavobacteriales bacterium UBA7443 | reverse complement strand
CCACCCGCTCCGGTCGTCATATGCAAGGGTACCGAAGGCGTCGTCGCAACAGAACCCAAGGATTGAATCGCCAAGTGCTCGCCCGTCTCCGCAACCGTCCACATGCGCAGCTGATTCAGCAGCTCCGTATCCAGGTGCACCGCGTCTTCTTCGTGGTTAAAGTCAGGTGTCGCTTCTTCGTGGAATGAAATAAAGGCATTTGACCACTGGTCTTCGACGTTTTCGACGTGCAAACCGAGGGAGCCCTCGAAGCCAGGATCAAATTCACGCAAAAACGTGTTTGATCCGTCAACCACCTTATCCGACTCCGAGAAGGTGATTGTCGTTGCTTGCGTCACCTTCACCCAAAACGATTGGCCCACATCTAAAATCATAGGAGCATCTCCGGAGCCATCGTCCAACGTCTCCCTGTAGCTACCCGATCCCGTATTGTCGAAAATGTAATAAGACTCCACTAAGTCATTGTCCGCTAATACCTGCGGCAGATTCACCGGCGCGGGATAGGGATTTGCGACTAGATTCCAGCCATCGACTGCCGAGTTGCTCTGGTTCAAATCATCCGTAAACGTCAAGGCAATGTCCACATCGCCCATTTGGAAGGTACCCGTGACCGAGAATGTTCCCGATGTGTTGGCCGGAATCAAGGCCATGTAACCCGTACCTGGCGTCAAAACCTCTGAGGAGTTCCAAACGTATTGCCAACCTGCAGCCAATGAACCGTAAGACGTCTCAACGTATTTGAAAATCAGCGCGCCAGCGATCGAGTCCGTCCAATTCGCCGCGGTCGTGCCCGTCACATAGGGAGCAATGTTGACCCAAGAGTTGTCCGTATCTGCGGGAACGAAACGCTCGAATGTGAATTCCTGGGAGGTTCCATCTTCAAAGTTGCTCGCTTCACATGGACCAATCGCAGCGGTGCCTGAACCCGTGGACTGGAAGGTCAGGCTGGAAGAAACCGATGAATCAATCTCAAGCTTATCCCCTGAAACATTCGCGTCATCATCAAATTCCAATGCGCCGCCGGGCTTCAGCTTCACGTGACCTTTGAACTTCACTTTCTTGCCCTTTTTGATTTTGACCTTCTTCAACTGCACTTTCTCGCTGCCTGGCGTGTCATAATCCCCCGCATCCAAGATTTGGTCTGACATGCCGTTGAATTCCAACGTTCCTTGTCCTCCATTGAACATTCCCGTTGCTCCAAGCGTAATGTCACCTGAAGCCGCAACTGTGCGCGCATTGCCATCACAACTTTGAAAAGTACCCTTGTTCAGTGTGATGTTTCTGGTTTCCACAACATCTGTCACGTCGACCACAAGTGCTACTTCTTCGTTCAATGTGATGTCCAAGGTCTCATCTCCGTCCGTATCTGAAGAAGCTACTGAAGACCAAGCATAATCATCATCCAATGCAAAGTTGCCGATGGGATCGAAATTCAGTTGGTCATCATCATGAACATACTCAAAGTTCGAAGACAAACAGAAAACTGTGCAGGCAATCTGATTCAATGAACTGGTCGACATTTGATTCGCTCCACCGTCCAACATCACTGAGCCAAGAGACTGGGATCCGAAGTACCTCCAGGATTTTTTAGAAAAGAGTGAATTTTCTAAACAAAACAAGGGAGAAAGGTTGGCAGTTTCAGATGCATCGAACAAAAGCGTGCCATCTCCAATATTATTGTCCTTATCGAGCTCATCACCAGTACATGATAAGTGACGAGGGTTATCATCGATGCCTGCTGAGCCTGGCTGAAAAACCCACATGTGCTCTTTGTGAAAATCCTCTCTCTTGTTGGTGGTGTGAGTAAACGTTCCACATTGGACACCTCCTGTCATCGTCAAATTAGAATTACTTCCATCCCGAACAACCGGATTGCCTGATGCATGGGTGTATGCCAAACCCGCAGCGTTTTGATCTTTTACATCAAAAAGCACAACCTCACTGCCGGCAGAAACACCACCTTCCGGCGCCGTCCAGATTATCGTCCCATCTTCTTTTCCTCCGTTCCAGCCTAACTCGTTACCCTGAGACTTCCAAGCCAACTTCGGCGATATGGCGATTTGGGTTCCCGGGAGTAGGTCCACAAAAGACACAAAGGCCACATAGGCTTCAGTTTTGTTATTTGACGCATCCGCATGACCATGATTTCCATAACTCAAGAACACGTCCCCTGGGCTCAATTCGGTTCCATCATACGTGGTTTGTGCGTCGAGATGCGAGAAGCCACAAATGAGGGCCAATAGCATGAGCAACAGCTGAGGCAAATACTTATCTGCCTTCGATCTTGAAAAAGGAATGTTCCGGTTCTGCATAACAAACGTATTGGTGTGAGTCAAATCTAACGATGCAGGGTTTCCGACCAGCAGTCGCCTAGCGACAATATAAGATGGTTTTTACAAACATCAAAACGCCGCAACTCAAATCTAGCCTGCAAGAGTAGTCATTTCGTGGCAGAAATAAAAAGCAATAGAAAGAAAAATTTCCACCATCTACTTTACTTTCATCTAGCTAGTGCCTTCCTCACTCCTCACAAGCAGAGGAGAA